>NZ_CP041348.1:2160500-2486000 GCF_009834365.1 Komagataeibacter xylinus
TCGGCCACGGCCTCGGCTTCCGTCGGGCTGCGGGCAATACCGTTGGCAGGCTGGCGCAGGCCAAGCCTGTGCAGCATGGCCTGGAAGCGCTCGCGGTCTTCCGCGCGGTCGATTGCATCGGCAGGCGTGCCGAGCAGCGGAATGCCAGCACCCTCAAGCGCGTGCGAAAGCTTGAGCGGAGTCTGGCCGCCATACTGCACGATGCAGCCCAGAACCGTGCCGTTCTCCTGCTCGCGGCGGATCAGGGCGATCACATCCTCGGCTGTCAGCGGCTCGAAATACAGGCGGTCCGAGGTGTCATAGTCGGTCGAGACGGTCTCGGGGTTGCAGTTGACCATGATTGTCTCGAAACCGGCCTCGCGCAGGGCGTAGGCGGCATGGACGCAGCAATAGTCGAACTCGATGCCCTGGCCGATGCGGTTCGGCCCACCGCCAAGAATGACAATCTTCTTGCGGTCCGTCGGCCTGCTTTCGCATTCCGGCACGCCGTACCCGCCTTCATAGGTGGAATACATGTAGGGCGTGGGGGAGGCGAACTCACCGGCACAGGTGTCGATGCGCTTGTAAACCGGGGTTACGCCACGGCCTTCGCGCAGCTTGGCCACTTCCGCGGCCTGCGTGCCAGAAAGGCGGGCAAGCTGGATGTCGGAGAAGCCCATGGCCTTGAGGGCGCGCAGGCTGTCTGCATCCTCGGGCAGGCCGTCACGCACCACCGCATGCTCGGCGGCCACGATCTTGGCAAGCTCACGCAGGAACCACGGCTCGAAGCGGCAGGCATCATGGATGTCTTCCACGCTCAGCCCCGCGCGCAGGGCCTGGGCCGCCATGAGGATGCGCTCGGGGCGCGGCTGCGACAGGGCTGCGCGGAACGCATCCGGGCCGCCATCGCCAGGCGCCTCGACCGGGTCCAGCCCCGCCAGCCCGATTTCCATCGAGCGCAGGCCCTTCTGCATGGCCTCGGGGAAGGAGCGGCCAATGGCCATCGCCTCGCCAACCGACTTCATGCTCGTTGACAGCAGCGCAGGCGTGCCGGGGAACTTCTCGAACGTAAAGCGCGGGATCTTGACCACCACGTAGTCGATCGTGGGTTCAAACGAGGCAGGCGTGCTGCCGGTAATGTCGTTGGTCAGTTCATCCAGCGTGTAGCCCACTGCCAGCTTGGCCGCGATCTTGGCAATGGGGAAGCCCGTGGCCTTGGAGGCAAGTGCGGAAGAACGCGACACGCGCGGGTTCATCTCGATCACCACAACGCGGCCATCGACCGGGTTGATGCCGAACTGCACGTTCGAGCCGCCGGTCTCTACCCCGATCTTGCGCAGGCAGGCCAGCGACATGTCGCGCAGGCGCTGGTATTCCTTGTCCGTAAGCGTCAGTGCGGGGGCGACGGTGATCGAGTCACCGGTATGCACGCCCATCGGGTCGATGTTCTCGATGGAGCAGATGATGATGCAGTTATCAGCCGTGTCGCGCACGACCTCCATCTCATACTCCTTCCAGCCCAGCACGGATTCCTCGATCAGGACTTCCGTGGTGGGGGAGGCATCAAGCCCGGAGGAGACGATGCGGTCGAACTCCTCCTTGTTGTAGGCAATGCCGCCGCCCGAACCGCCCATGGTGAACGAGGGGCGGATGACCGAAGGCAGGCCCACGGTGGCAAGGGCTGCGCGGGCTTCATCAAGCGTGTGGGCGATCAGGCTGCGCGGGCTCTCGATGCCGATCTCGTCCATCGCCTCGCGGAATTTCTGGCGGTCCTCGGCGCGGTCGATCACCTCGGCATTGGCACCAATCAGCTCGACATTGTGCTTTTTGAGGAAGCCGGACTTGTCGAGCGCCATGGCCGTGTTGAGCGCCGTCTGGCCGCCCATGGTGGGCAGGACCGCATCGGGCTTTTCACGCAGTATGATGCGCTCGACGAATTCCGGGGTGATCGGCTCGATATAGGTCGCATCCGCCAGCCCCGGATCGGTCATGATCGTGGCAGGGTTGGAGTTGACGAGAATGACGCGGTAGCCCTCTTCCTTCAGGGCCTTGCACGCCTGCGCGCCGGAATAGTCGAATTCGCACGCCTGGCCGATCACGATCGGGCCGGCGCCAATAATCAGGATGGAGCTGATGTCTGTCCGTTTGGGCATGTCGGGTCGGCTTTCACGCGGTCTTGGTTGTGGTGTCGATCAGGTCGACAAAACGGCGGAACAGGTAGTGGCTGTCTGACGGGCCGGGGCTGGCCTCGGGGTGGTACTGCACCGAAAACGCCGGGTAGCGGCTGGTGGCGATCCCCTCGTTCGAGCCGTCAAACAGGCTGGTATGGGTGGTGCGCACATCGGCGGGCAGCGATTTGTCATCCACCGCGAAGCCATGGTTCTGGCTGGTGATCTCCACCTTGCCGGTCTCAAGGTCCTTGACCGGCTGGTTCGCGCCCCGGTGGCCGCGCGCCAGCTTGTAGGTTTTTGCGCCGAGTGCAAGGGCGAGAAGCTGGTGGCCGAGGCAGATGCCAAAGACCGGCTTGCCTGCCTCGAGCACGCCCCTGATGGCGGGCACGGCATAGCTGGCGGTTGCCGCCGGGTCGCCCGGCCCGTTGGACAGGAACACGCCCGCGGGGTCGAGTGCCAGGATTTCCTCCGCCGTGGCGGTGGCGGGCACAACGGTCACGTCACAGCCAGCCGAGGCCAGGCAGCGCAGGATGTTGCGCTTGGCCCCGTAATCAACAGCCACCACCTTGCGGCGCTTCTCGGGCAGGGGAACAGTGCCATGCGGCCACTGCCACACGCCTTCGCTCCAGCCGTAAGGCTTGGCACAGGTCACTTCACGCGCAAGGTCCATGCCTTCCAGCCCCGGCCAGGCGCGGGCCTGGGCGAGCAGGGCGGGGAGGTCGAATTTGCCATCGGCCGGGTAGGCCACGATGGCCGTCTGCGGCCCGCCTTCGCGGATGCGGCTTGTGATGGCGCGGGTGTCGATGCCGCAGATGCCCGGCACGTTCTGCGCCTTGAGCCATGCATCGAGCGATTCGGTCGCGCGCCAGTTGGCAGGCGCGGTCAGGTCTTCCTTTACCACCAGCGCGCGGGCGTTGATGGCGGTGGCCTCATCATCTTCCGGCGTGGTGCCGGTATTGCCGATATGGGGGAAAGTGAACGTAATGATCTGCCCTGCGAAGGACGGGTCGGTCAGCGTTTCCTGGTAGCCGGTCATGCCGGTGGAAAAGCAGATCTCGCCCAGCGCGCGCTCCGTGCTGTACGCGCCGAATCCGCGCCCCCACAGGATGGTGCCATCGGCCAGGATCAGGGCGGCTGTCGCAGCTTTGGGCCTGTCGGCCGGTGCGATCGGGTTTGACGTGCTCATCGGGGGCTCCGGTCGGTCGGATTCTGTAGCGGGTTGCAGGTCGGACAGTGACAGGCCGGTGGCGCGCAGCACGGTGGTCCAGTGCTTGGGCGGAATGGCGCGGGCCTGCCGCCATTTGCGAATGGCCTCGGTGCTGACGCCAGCCAGCTTCGCGGCCTGTTCGGCCCCGCCAAGGCGTTCGATAATACTTTCTATCGTCATCGGCATTGGATGATGTCCCTTCCGGGAGTATTGCCTAACAGCGTCTCTGGTAATTGGGAAGAAAATTCCTACATACCCTTACATCGAGACATTGGGAAAATTATTCCCGGCATGCAAGGGGGCATCGTGCCCTCCCGCCGGGCAGAGGAGTTGACAGTCATGTCCCTGCGCGCACGTTTCATGGATGACCTGAAAACCGCCATGAAGGCTGGCCAGAGCGAAAAGGTCGGCACCATCCGCATGATTACGGCAAAGCTGAAGGATGTCGATATCGCAGGCCGCGCCAAGGGCGAGGACCAGGTGAGCGATGAGGCGGTGATTTCCATGCTGCGCGGCATGATCAAGTCCCGCACGGAATCGGCGGCGATGTACATCAAGGGCGGCCGCCCCGAACTGGCGGAGAAGGAAGAGGCCGAGATCGCGATCATCCGCGATTATCTGCCGCCTGATCTGGATGACGCCACCATCGAGGCTGCCGTGCGCGAAGCCATCGAGCGCACCGATGCCACCTCCATGAAGGACATGGGCAAGGTCATGGCGGCGCTGAAGGAGCAGTTTGGCGCAGCCCTGAACCCGGCCAGTGCATCGGCGGTCGTGCGCGCGCGGCTTTCGGCCTGATCACGCCGGAGCCCGGTTACGATGGCGCTTGACCCCGCATTCCTTGACGAGCTGCGTGCCCGCACGCCCATCGCCCCCGTGATCGGGCGGCGCACCAAGCTGGTGCGCTCGGGGAAATACTGGAAGGCGTGCTGCCCCTTCCATGGGGAAAAGACGCCATCATTCTACGTTTATGATGACCACTACCACTGCTTTGGCTGTCAGGCGCATGGCGATGTCATTACCTTCGTCATGCAGAGCGAGGGCCGCTCCTTCCCTGAGGCGGTGGAGGAGCTGGCCACGGCAGCGGGCATGGAAATGCCAAAGCCCGATCCGGTGCAGCGCGAACGCGCAGACCGGGCCCGCACGCTGGGCGATGTGCTCGAGGCCGTGCAGCAGTCATGGCAGCGCAGGCTGTATGAGCCGGAGGGGCGCGAGGGGCTGGCCTACCTGCAGGGCCGTGGCCTGACCGAGGAGACCATCGCTGCCTTTGGTTTGGGCTGGTCAGGTGCGGGGCGGGGCGATCTGGTGGCCGAAATGGCCAAGCTCGACATTACGCCCGCCATACTGCGTGATGCGGGTGTCATGCGCGCTGATGAGAGCGGCGCGCCGCAGCGTGAACTGTTTTTCAACCGCGTGACCTTTCCCATCCGCGACCGGCGCGGGCGGCTGGTCTCGTTTGGCGGGCGCATTCTGGGCGATGGCCAGCCCAAATACCTCAACGGGCCGGAGACCGCGATTTTCTCCAAGCGCCGGGTGCTGTTTGGCCTCGACCGCGCGCGCGAGGGCGTGCGTGGCAGCGGGGCAGGGGCCGAACTGCTGGTGGTTGAAGGCTACATGGATGTCATCGCGCTGCATCAGGCAGGCTTTGCGGGTGCCGTCGCCCCGCTGGGCACGGCACTCACCGCCGAGCAGCTCGAGGCGCTGTGGCAGGTCGCCCCTGCACCCGTGCTGTGCTTCGATGGCGATAATGCGGGCCAGCGTGCGGCGGTGAAGGCGGCGGAAACCGCGCTGCCGCTGCTCAATGTCGAGCGCACCCTGCGCTTTTGCACCCTGCCCGAAGGCGAAGACCCCGACAGCCTCGTGCGCCGCCATGGCAGTTCTGCCATGGCCGCCATGATCGAGGGCGCGCGCCCGATGGGGCAGGTGCTGTTCGGGTTGATGAGCGAGGGCGTGCGCGACCCCGGCCCCGAGCAGCGCGCGGCCCTGCGGCGCAAGCTCGTGGCGGTGGCGGCCCTCATCCCCGACAAGACGCTGGCCGCCGAATACCGCTCGACCCTGCTCGACAGCTTTTTCCAGACCTTCCGCCGCGATGGGCGCGGTGGCGCGAAACGGGTGCCCGTGGCCACGGCGCCGGTCGCCCCTATGGCCGCCGACCTGCAGCGCCAGTGCATTCTCAGCGCCATCCTGCTTGAACAGCCCCAGGTGCTTGACGCGGTGCAGGATGCCTATTGCAGCCTCGAACTGCCCCCCGATCTCGCCGCCCTGCGCGAGGAACTGCTCGACCTGTATGACCGCAATGGTGAACTGCCCGATAAGGATGAACTTGCCGCCCGGCTGGCCGCCGCTGGCCTTGCCGATGTGCGCCAGCGCGTGGATGCCACGCGCGGGCGGCGGGGCCAGGCCGCCGATGCCGACCTGTTCGACACCGACCCCGAGCAGGAGTGGTGGCATTTCTACGGGCTGCTGGATGTGGAGCGCTTCGCCGCCGAACTGCGTGCCGATACCGAGCGCCTGTGCGCGGGCACGCCGGACGAGGCGGAATGGAACAGCCTGCGCACCCGCCTGCTGGCCCTCGATGCCCTGCGCCGGGGCGATGACGAGGAAGAGGAATGAGGCGGAAAATGGGCCGATTGAATGAAATGGGGCGCGCGTGCCCTTGACTTCGACCATGTTATCGACCACCTGCACCAGACAAATGCAGATGAAAACGGTATGATTGGCCGTATCCTGTCCCGGAGCGCGAAGGGGACGGGAACAAGGGCGCGGCCCCTGTGCGCGGGCTGGTTTGGGCGCACGCGTGTAAACGGATTTGCTGGGTAGGGATTGATCGGGCATGGCGACAAAGACAGCCACGGGTACGGACACGGCTTCAGGGGATCAGGACAACGATACAACCCTGCTGGACACCCGGTCCGGCGCCGTAAAGAAACTGATCGCGCGCGGCAAGGAACGCGGCTACATCACGTTTGACGAACTCAACGCCGTCCTGCCGCAGGACCAGATGTCCTCCGAGCAGATCGAGGATGTGATGGCCGCCCTGTCCGAGATGGGCATGCAGGTGGTCGAGAACGAGGATAACGACGACACCGAGGCTGCTCCCGCCGCTGAAACCAAGAGCGACGACACCGCCGAGGAAGAGACCGAGAGCGAGGAACCCGCCGCCGGTAACGTCGATACCGAAAGCCTTGGCCGCACCGATGACCCGGTGCGCATGTACCTGCGCGAGATGGGCTCGGTCGAGCTACTCTCGCGTGAGGGCGAGATCGCGATTGCCAAGCGCATCGAGGCGGGCCGCGACGAGATGATCGGTGGCCTGTGTGAAAGCCCGCTGACCTTCCGCGCCATCATTTCATGGCATGAGCGGCTCAAGGCCGGTGAGATGCTGCTGCGCGACATCGTTGACCTCGAAGCCATGCAGGCAGGTGGCAACGACCCCGCCGAGGCTGCCGAGGGCGAGGATGCCTTTGCCGAGAACGAGGGCAACGAGACCGAAGAGGCCGAGGAAAGCGAGAGCGAAGGCGAGGGTGAGGGCGAAGGCGCCGGCCTGTCGCTTTCCGCGCTGGAGGAAAAGCTCAAGCCCGAGATCCTCGAGCAGTTTCAGGAAGTCGAGGCGCTGTACGAGGCGCTGCACAAGGTGCAGGCCGAGCGGCTGGAAAAATTCACCGCCGGTGCCGAAATTTCCGCCGATGAGGAAGCCCGCTACGAGCAGCTGCGCCTGGAACTGGTGGGCAAGGTGCAGCAGGTTCACCTGCACAATGCCCGCATCGAGGTTCTGGTCGAGCACCTCAAGGAAATCTTCCAGCGTCTCAACGGCCTTGAAGGCCGCATGCTGCGTCTGGCCGAGAGCACCCGCGTCTCGCGTGATGACTTCCTGCTCAAATACCGTGGCCGCGAACTCGATCCGGGCTGGATGGACATGGTCGCCACCCTGCCTGCCAAGTCGTGGAAGAACTTCCTCGCCAAGCATGCCGAGACGGTCATCCGCCTGCGCAACCAGGTGGCGGAACTGACACAGGAAACCGGGCTGCCGGTAGGCGAGTTCCGTCGCGTCTATGCCACCGTCTCGCGCGGTGAGCGGGATTCGGCGCGCGCCAAGAAGGAAATGATCGAGGCCAACCTGCGCCTCGTGATCTCGATTGCCAAGAAATACACCAATCGCGGCCTGCAGTTCCTTGACCTGATTCAGGAAGGCAATATCGGCCTGATGAAGGCGGTGGACAAATTCGAATACCGCCGTGGCTACAAGTTCTCCACCTACGCCACATGGTGGATCAGGCAGGCCATCACCCGCTCGATTGCCGATCAGGCGCGCACCATCCGCATTCCCGTGCACATGATCGAGACGATCAACAAGCTCGTGCGCACCTCGCGCCAGATGCTGCACGAGATCGGGCGCGAACCCGCGCCAGAGGAACTGGCCGAGAAGCTGGGTATGCCGCTTGAAAAGGTGCGCAAGGTGCTCAAGATCGCCAAGGAACCGATCTCACTCGAGACCCCGATCGGTGATGAGGAAGACAGCCACCTTGGTGATTTCATCGAGGACAAGGCCGCTGTCATTCCGCTTGATGCCGCCATCCAGACCAACCTGCGCGAGGCAACGACGCGGGTACTGTCCTCGCTTACCCCGCGTGAGGAGCGCGTGCTGCGCATGCGCTTTGGCATCGGCATGAACACCGACCATACGCTTGAGGAAGTGGGCCAGCAGTTCAACGTGACCCGCGAGCGTATCCGCCAGATCGAGGCCAAGGCGCTGCGCAAGCTCAAGCACCCGAGCCGGAGCCGCAAGCTGCGCTCGTTCCTTGATGATAACTGAGGTTCCATGTACCCCCAGCCGCGATGAACCGGATGGGGGTGGAACACGGATCGGGGTGGATGTGACGTTCCTGTGCATGGATCGTCCACCCCCCGGGATCCCTCCGGCGCTGCCGCCGGGCTACACCATCCGCCAGACCTTCCGCCCCGGCGTTGCGTGGTACCGTGCCCTGTATGATGCAGTCGGGCAGGATTACTGCTGGTGGCTGCGCCGCGTCATGCCCGATGCCGAGCTTGCCCGCCTGCTTTCAGGCCCCGGCATTGCCGTGCATGTGCTTTATGATGGAAACGAGCCTGCCGGTTTCTGCGAACTCGACAGCCGCTACGGGCCGGACGTGAACATCGCCTATTTCGGCCTGCTGCCCGCATGGATCGGGCGCGGGGTGGGGCAGGCCTTCCTGCACAATATGGTGGCGCGTGCGTGGGGGCTGCGGCCTGCCGTGGTCAGGGTCAATACCTGTTCGGCGGATCATCCACGCGCTTTGCCCAATTATCTGCGGGCGGGTTTTCGCAAGGTGCGCACCCTGCATGAGGTCTGGACCATTCCGCATGCGCTCGGCCTTGTGCCGCCCGCAAGGCTGCGGCTGGCCTGAATGTGGGCATGCGCATAAAAATAGTATCTCAGATATTGTTATAACACAAACCGTTACCATTTCCTCTCTGTTGCATAATTGGAGAGAGGGCAATGGAGTTCGACGTATCCTACTATAAATTCCACGGCGTAGATCGGGCTGCCCTGCTCGATGCGCTCGGCCTGCGTGACACCGGCACGCCCGATCCGGGTGGTGAGGCACCTTATGCCATAGCCGACCTGCCCAACGGGTGGTTTGTCATCCGCGTCGATAACGATAGCGGGCTGCTGGCCGATTACGACCGCAAGACCCTGGTGCGCGAGGGCAGGCTGGTGACGTGCGATGTCGGGAGCGTCGACCCCGTAAGCCAGGCGCAGGGCTACGAGGCGGGCGAGGAACGCTGGAGCGTGGTGCATGACGGGCGCGGAGGGGAAATGCTTGCGCTCGATATCCGTGGCGAGGCGCCACCCGCCGTGCCCGCGCTGCACAAGGAGGCCTTTGCCGCCACCCGCGCCATGATGACGCAGGGCGAGATCCGTGGTCCCGGCCCGATGCTTGACGTGCCGCTTGCGGTGGTCAAGTCGGTCACGGGGTTCCGCCATGATGAGCCGCAGATGGTCTCGCCCGAGCCGGTCTTCACATGGCTGGCGCCGAAAGATCCGAAGTAAACCGTACTTTTTCCTTGTGCAGGGGCGGGGTTTGTGTTTCAACCCGCTCCTTCCCTGCCGGGTGCGTGGCATCGCCCCCGGCTATACCCGTGCCCTATGGGCAACATGGCGGACCGTGTCTGTCCATGCGGGGGTTGAAGTGATCCGAAGGGAGTACCAATGCCGTTGTATGAAACCGTGCTGATCGCACGTAATGACGTGTCGCAGCAGCAGGTCGAAGCCATTGCTGATGGCATCGCCACCTATCTGGAAGCCGAATCCGGCTCCATCAAGAAGCGCGAATACTGGGGCCTGCGCACGCTGGCTTACCGTATCAAGAAGAACCGCAAGGGCCACTACATGCTCCTCGGCCTTGATGCGCCTGCTGCCGCGGTCAAGGAAATCGAGCGCCAGCTCGGCCTGAACGAAGATATCCTGCGCGTTCTGACCCTGCGTATCGACGAGATTGACGAGGCTCCCTCGGTCATCCTGTCGCGCAAGGGTGACGAGCGTGAGCGTGGCTTCCGTGGGCCCAAGCCCACCGGCCGTTTCGAGAGCGGTCGTGGCACGCGCCGCAATTTCGATGACCGCGAGGAGTTCCGCGCCCGTAACGAGCGTGAAGAACAGCAGCGCGCCAACGCCACTGCCAGCGCCGAAGCGGAGTAAGAGCTGATGTCTGAAACCACCGAGATCAACCCCGCCGCCCGCCGCGTTGCGGTTGGCGCGCGCCGTCCGTTCTACCGTCGCCGCAAGTCCTGCCCGTTCTCCGGCCCCAACGCGCCGAAGATCGACTACAAGGACGTGCGCCTGCTGAGCCGCTTCCTGTCCGAGCGTGGCAAGATCGTTCCCAGCCGCATCACGGCAGTCTCCGCCAAGAAGCAGCGTGAACTGGCCCAGGCCATCAAGCGTGCGCGTTTCCTGGCTTTGCTGCCCTACATTGTAAGCTGAGGGAGGCAGAATCATGTCCGCAGTAGAACTCATCCTGCTCCAGCGCGTGGAGAAGCTGGGCCAGATGGGCGAGATCGTCACGGTGAAGCCGGGCTATGCCCGTAACTTCCTGCTGCCCCAGGGCAAGGCGATCCGCGCCAACGCACACAACCGCGAGCGCTTCGAGCGTGAGCGCGTGCAGCTTGAGGCCCAGAACCTCAAGAACCGCGAGGAGGCCGAGCGCCTGTCCGAGCGCATGCACGGCCTGTCGGTCATCCTGATCCGTCAGGCGGGTGATAGCGGCAGCCTGTATGGCTCGGTCACGACCCGTGACATCGCTGAAGCGGCGACCAAGGCTGGCCTGACCATCACCCGTAACCAGGTGATCCTGCCCGAGCCGATCAAGCAGCTTGGCCTGTATGACGTAAGCGTTGCCCTGCACCCGGAAGTGTCCATGCAGGTGACCGTGAACGTTGCCCGCTCTGAGGAAGAAGCAGAGCGTCAGGCCCGTGGCGAGGAAATCGGCGTTGATCTGGACGACGAACCCACACTGGCTGATGAAGGCGTGGTAACCGAAGGCGAAGTTTCGGAAGAAACCGCCATCGAGGAAACCCCGGCTGTCTGACTGACCTGACCCGCAGCCCGCCTGGCGGGGGGCTGGACTGGTTGTGAAAGCCCGGAAGAGGAAACTCTTCCGGGCTTTTGCCGTTCGGGCTGCAGCATAAGGCATGCGGGGAGAAGACCGATGGCGCCTGTACTGCTGGATCGGGCTTTTGCCCATTTCATTACATCAGGCCGGCTTGAGGTCTATTACCCTGATGGAGACCGGCGTAGCTACGTGGGCAGGCCCGGCCCGCAGGCGGCCATGCGCCTTGCCGATGCGGCTACCGCGCGTGCCCTGCTGCTCGATCCCGCGCTGAAGGTAGGCGAGGCCTATATGGCGGGCACGCTGCACCCCGTGGGCTGCACGCTGTATGAGCTGATGCATGTGCTCATGCGCAACGTGATGGAGCGCAGCCCGGCGGGCGAGCGCGTGTTTTCCACCCTGCGCTACATGGCGCGGTCGTGGCTGCAGAATAACACCCGAGGGCGCGCCCGGCGCAATGTCGCCCATCATTATGACCTCGACAGCACGCTGTACCGGCATTTTCTTGATGAGGACATGCAGTATTCCTGCGGCTACTTCCCCACCGGGCACGAAACGCTGGCCGAGGCGCAGGCTGCCAAAAAGCATCATCTCGCTGCCAAGCTGCACCTGCACCGCCCCGGCATGAGCGTGCTGGATGTGGGCTGTGGCTGGGGTGGCCTGGGGCTGACGCTGGCGCGTGATTATGGCGCGTATGTCACCGGCATCACGCTGTCGAGCGAGCAGTTGCATATTGCCCAGGGCCGGGCGCGGGCTGCGGGGCTGGAGGGGAGAGTGCGCTTCGAGCTGCTCGATTACCGCACTGTTGCCCGGCAGTATGACCGGATCATTTCAGTCGGCATGTTCGAGCATGTGGGGGTGGCGCATTACCCTGCCTTTTTTGCCGCCATGCGCCGCGCGCTCCGGCCGGATGGCGTAATGGTGCTGCACGCCATAGGCCGCAGGGAAGGGCCGGGTGTGACCAATCCGTGGATCGACCGCTACATCTTTCCCGGTGGCTATTCCCCCGCCGTGAGCGAGGTGGTGGGAGCTGTGGAGCATGCAGGGCTATGGCTGGCCGATTGCGAGATCTGGCGCCTGCATTATGCCCGCACCATTGCCCACTGGCGCACCCGCTTCAATGCGCGGCGCGCCCAGATCGCCCGGCTGTATGATGAGCGTTTCTGCCGCATGTTCGAGTTCTATCTGGTGGTGTCAGAACTGGCGTTTCGCGTGCAGGGGCACATGAACTTCCAGCTCACGCTCTCGCGTGAAATCGATGCCCTGCCTCTGGCGCGTGACTACATGCTGGCGCGCGGCCAGCGGGTGGAAAGCGCTGCCTGAGTAGAGAAATAACCCTAAAGAATAAATGTTTCTGGATGCTGCCTTTTTTCAAAAAAAGCTTCACCAAAAACTTTTCTCTCTTCAGGCCATGGCCGCGCTGCGGCGGGCATGCAGGCGGGCGAGGCGGTCGAAATCCGCGATCTCGAGCGTTTCTGCCCGGCGGCTGCCCTCAATCCCCGCTTCGGCCAGAAGCGCTTCGCCGCCGATGGATTTCAGCGCCCCACGCAGCATCTTGCGCCGCTGCCCGAAGGCTGCGGCCGTGACCTGCTCCATGGCACGGAACAGGGCGGTATCGGGCTGCTCGGCATGCGGGATCAGCCCCACCACGGCGGAATGAACCTTGGGCGGCGGCGAGAACGCACCGGGGGGAATATGCATCATGACCCCGCACCGGCATGTCCACTGCGCCAGCACGCCCAGCCGGCCATAATGGTCGGAGCCGGGGGCGGCACAGATGCGCTCGGCTACCTCCTGCTGGAACATGAGCGTCAGCCGCGACCATGCGCTCGCCTGCCGCAGCCAGCCCACGAGCAGTGGCGTACCCACATTGTAGGGCAGGTTGGCAATGATCTGGCGCGGGGCAGGGCACAGCGTGGCAAGATCTTGGCGCATGGCATCCGCCTCGATGATCTGCAGGCGGTCCGGCGCGTGTGCCGCAAGCTCGGTAATGACCGCCACCGCGCGCGGATCGACCTCAACGGCGATGATGCTGGTGGCCTGTGTGTCAAGCAGCGCGCGGGTCAGGCCACCGGGGCCGGGGCCGACCTCGACCACATGTTGCCCCGCAAGATCGCCCGCCAGGCCTGCTATCCGCGCTGTAATGCCCGGATCAAGCAGGAAGTGCTGCCCAAGCGCCTTGCGTGCATCCAGCCCATGCCGCGCAATGGTGTCGCGCAGCGGCTCAAGCCCGTGGGGGCGTTCTGGCAGGGTCATGACAGCACTCAGGTCTTGGAGCGCATGTCGATGATGGCGCGGCGCTGCAGGTCGCGGTTGAGCTGGCGCGAGGTCTGCTCCACGCGCTCGCTCAGCAGGTGATCGGCAATCTGGCTGGGTGTCTGGATGGCGATGTTGCGCTCCTCACGCGAGCAGACCATCAGCACCAGAATCCCATCGACCGAAACCAGCGGATGGCTTGGCTTGCCAGGCGGAAGCGGCTCGAGCACTTCGCGCATCTGCGGGTTGAGGTGGTTGAGCATCAGGTCGCCGGGGTCAGACGGATGCTTTTCGCCGTTTTTCTTGTTCTGCGCTTCCACCTGGTCGCAACTCTTGGCGTTGGCGGAAAAGGTATTGGCGGCATCGAGCGTCTGCTTCTGCTGGTCCGTCGGGTTCTCGGGATCGAGCGGCGCATCGAAGGGGAAGAAGGCCTGCCGGATGGACAGTATGGTCACCATCTGGTGGCCCACCGTGCGGCGCTCGGCAATGGTGGCGATCACGTAACCACCCGCTACCCGGATGGGGTTGGATATGGCGCCATCGGGCATCTGGCGGGCCACAGCCACCACCTGCGGATCAAGCCCGTCTTCCTGCGTCCAGCCCATCATGCCGCCGTCAAGCGCGCTCTGCCCCTGCGAGAACTGGGCCGCGACAATGGGGAAGGGCGCACCCTCGCGCAGTTCCTGAATGATGGTTTCGGTAAATTTCAGCTCGCCTTCGGGGTGGCGCTGATCCTCGACGGGAATGAAGATCTCGCTGATCATGTATTCCGGCTTGCCGTCCTCGCGCTTGAGCGCGGCCATGCGCTGCTCGATCTCGGCTGCGGTAATGCGCCCGTGTTCCGCCGTTTCCTGCCGCAGCACCTGCGACCAGCCAAGCTGCACACGGATCTGGTCGATCAGCGTGGTCAGCGACACGCCGTCTTCCGCCAGCTTGTTGCGCAGCGCGTTCTCGGGCATGCCATTGCGCTGCTCGATGCCCGAAATGGCTCCCGCGATCTGCTGGATGGGCACGTTGATGTGGCGGTCGAGCATTTCCTGCATGCGAAGCTTTTCATCGATCAGCTGGCGCACGATCTGCGGGCGCAGGCGCTGCATCACGTCGTCGCTCACATCCAGCCCCGAGGAGAGCGCAAAAAGCCGCCCGCGCGTGTCGATATCGCGCTTGGTCAGCACCGCGCCGTTGACGGTGGCGACAATGGAATCCTGATCTTCCGCCGCCTGGGCCTGCTGGGCAATGGCATGGGCGCTGCGGGCACTGGCCGCGTGCGGCTGCCCCGTCAGCGCCAGGCAGGCCAGCAGGGCTGTAGCCAGCATGCGGCGCGGGCCACGGCTGCAGGGTGCGGGGGGGAAGGCTGTGCCACGGGTGGCAGGGAAGAGGGACATCCGGCTCGGTCTTTCGCGCATCAGGTCAGCCATTTATACCAAACGTGCCGATGGTTTTGAACGTAAGGGAGAACATTACGGTCGAATTGCTCTGTTGGCCACCAATCGTGGTGTACTGCTTGAGATACATGACATCGAGCCCGAAGCAGTCATTCTGGTAGCCTGCATCGCCACCCACCGCCACGCTTTCCTTGCGCGACAGGCTGCGGCGCAGATAGGCGGCGATGTGCCAGTTATCCCAGTTGGAGGCGGCGCCAAGCGTCAGTTCGCTGACCGGCTTGTAGTAAATGGCCGGCGGCGCCGTGGCGTAGGAGCGCTGGGCGTAATAGTAATACGGCGTTACCGGCTCGAACAGGTAGCCACCCGTTACGCGGAAATGGCGGAACCCGGCACTGCCCAGCGCATCGGCAAAGTCTACCTTGCCCGCATAGGGGTCGAGCCGCATCTTGCCATCAAAATCGAAATACTGGTTGGGCACCATGTGCGTGCCCATCACCACATCCGACAGGTGATGGTTCAGCCCCGAATAGGGGATGCGGTTGTGGTCGATATGCTCCTGGAAGCTCTCGCCGATCAGCACGTCGATCTGGTGTCCGTTCCATGTCCAGTTGTTGTGCAGGCCCACATTGGCGCGCAGCCCGCCGTCAAGCCTGTCGGTGCCCGCGTAGCGGTTGATGGCGAACAGCGTGGAATCGGTGAACTCGTAGGTCAGGCTGTCCTCGTTGGGGATGTTGCGCGAACTACTGTTGCCGGTATTGGGGGCGGCGATGAACTGTACGATCGGCTCAAGGATCTGGGTGCCGGTATTGTGGTTGAAGCTGCGCAGGAAGGGCCAGTTCATTTTCAGCGCGACCGTGGGTTCCACCTGGCCCTGCACCTGCGCGCGCGCCGTGCGGCCAAAATTGGGCTGGGCGTTGAGGTCGGTCGCGCGGTGGACGGCGGACTCGACATGCAGTGTCAGGTTCCAGATCTGCCCCAGCGAATTATGGAAGGGACGGTCCCAGTTGAGCGAAAGCTGGCCACGCTGGTCGGATGTGCCGTTCTCGCGGTAGACATAGAAATCCGTCGTATCAAGCGCGAAGCGCCCGCCCAGCGCATCGGGCTGGCCAAAGTAGCTGTAGGTGTAGCGCGGCAGCACCCACGGCAGGTCCTTGTTGTTGATGATGCCCTGGTTCATGCCCTGATAGCCCTCGGCATCAATGCGCGAATACGAGCCGGTGCCAAAGCCTTCAAGGTAGAGGTTGGAATTGAGCGTGTCCTGCCCGTAGCCGCTGACGCGGTAGTCACGCATGTAGTTGGGCGAGCTGGCCCAGCGGATGTTGCCGCCCGCGCGCCAGGTCTTGTTGATGTTTACCTGCCCGCTGGCCGAAATGTAGCCCTGCACGCCGTGGTTGTTCGAACTGTCCACCGTATCGCCAAACGTATTGACGTATGTGCTGTCGTGGTGGGTGTCATAGGCAATGTTGCCACTGACATTGAGGCGCGCGGCATTGAAATACCGGCGGAAATTCATCATGAGTTCCGGCCCGGTGCGCGTGGCGAACAGCCCGGTTGCCGTAAGGTCGGAGAAGCGGTCGATCACCCAGTAATACGGGATGGTGACATAGGTGCCCAGATAGCGGTCATGCGGGGTGAAGCCGGGAGTCAGGAACCCGCTCTGCCGCCGCACGGACGGGTCGGTCATGGAGAAAGCGGGCAGGTAGAAAACCGGCACGCCAAAGAAGTCGAAGAACACATCGCGGAATTCAAGCCGCTTGTGCTGCAGGTCATGCGTGGCGTCATACGAGCGGAACTGCCAGAACGGTGCGCGCTCGGGGTGGCGGGCACAGATCTCGCACGCGGTATAGACCACGCGCGTGAGATCATTGACCTTGCTGTTGGTGCGGCGCAGGCCGTTGGCGGCAAGGCGGGCATTGTCATACATCTGGGCGTACATGCGCGTCATGATGCCATCGCGCATGCCGTTGCTCAGTTCGGCATATTCGGTAAACAGCACGGTACCGTCAGGCTCGACAAGGGCCACGTTGCCCCGTGCCGCGGCAATGCCGGTATTGCGGTCATAGACGACCTTGTCGGCGCGCATGATCTGGTCATTCTGCCACAGCTGCACGTTGCCGGTCCATGTGGCGATGCCGTTCTTGCTGTCATAGGCCACATGGTCTGCCTGGAAGGTCATCGGGTCGGTATTCGACACCGTGCCGGTAAACGAGGCCGGGGCTTCGGGCTGGCTCTTGGGGGCATGAATGGGCATGGCGCGTACCGGCCCGTCCGCCCGCGCATCTGCTCCAAACACGATCCCGCCCAGCGCCGTGGCCGCAAGCAGCAGCCCGCGCGAAAACCGCCGCATGGCGACGGGGGGCCGTACGGGTGACGGCGCGCGCGGGGAAGGGGCGGGACGGGACATTAACCGTCCTCTAGATGAAGAAGTAGCGTGACTGCAAGACAAAGCCCGGCCACGGTGGGCGCCCAAGCCGCCAGAAGGGGCGGCAGTGTTCCCGTTTCACCAAACTGCGCCGCGATCTTGGAGATGGCGAACAGCGCGAAACCGGCGGCCACGCCAAAGCTGATCATGCGCACCACGCCGCCGCGGCGCGCGGGCCGCATGGAAAAACCGGCGGCCACCAGCGCCATCGTGCCCGACAGCACCGGCAGCGTGAGCAGGGTCTGGAAATGCAGCCGGTGGCGAATGGTGGAAAAGCCAGAGCGCCTGAGCTGGCGGATAAAGCCGGGCAGCGCCCAGACCGACAGCGTATCGGGCGAGGCGAAGCTTTCCTCCACCCCGGCCAGTGTCAGGTCGGCGGGGAGCGTGATCTCGCCCATCGTCTCGGGCATCTCGTCGGGGCGCAGCAGGCGGGCTGTGGTCAGGATCCACCGCCCCTTGCCCAGATAGCCGTTCTCGGCCTCGATGCGGGTGATCAGGTCATCATCGGGCCCCATGCGGAAGACGGTGATCCCCCCTACATGCAGCACCCCGCCACTGAGCCTGACCTTGCGGGCGTGGATGATGGCCATGCCGTGGCTGACCAGCCCGTTATCGCTCTGGCGCAGCCACAGCGTGCCGCCGGTCATGTTGAGCGACTTGCCGTTATTGTCGCGCAGATACTGCCGGTCGAGCGCCTCCGCGCGGCGATACATGACAGACGAAAGCGGCGAGACGGCGGTGGTGGCCACCGTGCCGATCAGCATGGCGCAGATGACCGGACCGGCCAGGAACTGCCATGCCGAGATGCCCGCCGCCCGTGCCACCACCAGCTCCGACGTGCGCGCAAGCCGCCAGAAGCAGATGATGCCGCCGAGCAGCACGCCAAAAGGCAGGATCTCGAGGCAGGCGAAGGGAATGTGCAAGAACGCGATCTCGCTGACCAGCGATGTCGGTACGTTGGGGCGCGTCGAGACCCGGCGCAGCAGGTCGATGAAGTCGAACATCGTGATCAGCCCGGTCAGGAAGGCGATCACGGCCAGCGTGGCATAGGTGAACTGCCGCGCGATGTAGAGCGAGAGCGTAAAGGCCATGTTCATGGGCGTGGGCTGCCTGCCGGGGCAGGCTTTTCGCGGTCGGCACGGATTTCGGGCCAGAACAGGATCGCGGCACAGATCAGGCCGGGGGTCAGCGTGCAGATCCACATCAGCGGCATGAGCTGCAGGTTGCGCGAGGCGAGGTTCTGCACCGCAAGCGTGAGCGCCTGCACCGCCACCACGCCGAGTATGGCAAGCACCGGGCGGATGATGCTGGCCTGGCGGGAATAATTGCTCCCCATGGCCCCAAGCAGCCCGATCATGGCAAACGAGAAGGCGCAGAACGGCGTGCTGAGCCGGCGCCAGGCCTCAATGACCATCTTGCTTTCATCACGGCGGGAATACAGGTGCATGTCCGGGTGCAGCAGTTGTGCTATCGGCAGCTCATTGGCATCGGGCTGGCGGGTATGGTTGCCGTGCGGGCTGGACAGGTCGATGGTGTTGCGCGTGAAGGTCAGCACGTTCAGCCGGCCGGTATGGGCATCGATTTCCTGCCGCGAGCCGTTGAACAGCACCACGCGCGGCTGGTCGCCCACAATCACGAGGTTGCCTTCCTCGGCCAGGATGGTGGCCTCGGCACCGGGTGTGCGGTCATCTTCCACCATGATGCCATGCAGCGTGCCGTCCTTGTCGCGCGTGCGGATATAGACCGTCATGCTGTCCGACACCTGCGTGAACACGCCATCCTGAATCAGGAAGGCGGCCATGCGGTTGCGGATCTGGAATTCATACTGCCGGAAGGCGTGGTACGATACCGGCACCACCCATACATTGAGCAGCAGGCACGCCCCCGTGGCAATGGCCGCGCATATCAGCCCCGGCCGTGCCATCATGAAAGGCGAGAGGCCTGCCGCCTGCATTACGGTCAGTTCGCGGTCGGTGCCGAAGCGCTGGTAGATGAACTGCACCACGACAAAGGTGGTGATGGGCAGGATCACCGCCACGAAGGACGGAATGAGCAGGCTGGTCAGTTCAAGGAACACGCGCAACGACAGTCCGCGCCCCACCACCAGCGAGACGAAATGCAGCGACTGCGTCAGCCAGATCAGCGTGGCCAGCGCGCCCGTGCTGGCTGCCAGCGCCAGCAGGAGCTGGCGCAGCATGTAACGATCCAGAATCGACAGGCGCGGCGCGAGGCGATCGGGACCAGGGCGGAGGGCAGGCATGCCCCTGTCTACCCCTGTTCGCGCCGGGGCAAAAGGGGTGAACCCCGCCCGGATGGGGGGGTGGAACAGTCTGTTACGCGGGGCACGGCGGGGCGTGAGCTCATGCGTCCGGCTGGGCGGGCGGCAGGACCTTGCCGGGGTTCATCAGGTTTTTGGGGTCGAGGGCGGTCTTGATGTGGCGCATGGCCGCAAGTTCCGCGCCACCGCGCCATGCGGGCATCATGTAGGGCTTGAGCTGACCGACCCCGTGCTCGGCAGAGAACGAGCCATCAAGATCTTTCACGATATCGGCCACCGTATCCATGATGTCATGGCTGCGGGCGAGGAAGGCTGCGGGGTCCATGCCCTCGGGCTGGACAAGGTTGAAGTGGATGTTGCCATCACCCATGTGGCCAAACGGCGCAGGGCGGATGCCCGGTATCAGCGCCTCGCACGCCTTTGTTGCGCGGCGGATCAGTTCAGGCACGTGCGTGACCGGCACCGAGACGTCGTTCTTGACGCTGGCCCCCGCGCGGCGCTGGGCCTCGGCATGTTCCTCGCGCAGTTTCCACAGCCCCGCGCGCTGGCCTTCACTCTCGGCAATCACGGCATCGGTGATGATGCCTTCCTCAAGGGCCTCGCCCAGCACTTCCTCGGTGTATTCACGCAGGTCGGCATCGGGGCGGGGGGTGGCGAGTTCAACCAGCACATAGGCAGGTGCGCGTTCACCAAGCGGCACGGTGGTGCCCGCAATCAGGCTGGTCACGAGGTCCATGCCGGTGCCGGACATGAACTCGAACGCCTGCACCAGTGCGGGGTCGCGCGCGCGCAGCAGGCCCAGCAGCTTCAGCGCCGCATCGGCGTCATCCACCGCGCACAGGGCGGCCTCGATGGCGCGGGGCTGGGGGTGGAGCTGGATGATGGCAGTGGTGATGATGCCCAGCGTGCCTTCCGAGCCGATGAGCAACTGGCGCAGCGCGTAGCCGGTATTGTCCTTGCGCAGGCGGCGCAGGCCATGAAACACGCTGCCATCGGGCATGACCGCCTCGACGCCAAGCGTGAGTTCACGCGCATTGCCATAGCGCAGCGTGTTGTTGCCGCCAGCATTGGTGGCCAGCACGCCGCCCATCTGCGCCGACCCTTCCGAGGAGATGGAAAGCGGCAGCATGAAGCCCGCCTCACGGGCTGCGTCCTGCGCGGCCTTCAGCGTCACGCCCGCCTCGACCTCCATGGTCAGGTCGGCGGGGTCAATGCCGCGCACGCGGTTCATGCGCGACAGGCAGATCACCACCTCGCGCCCGCTGTCATCAGGCGTTGCGCCACCGACCATGCTGGTATTGCCGCCCTGCGGCACCATGGGCACGCCGTGTTCGTTGCACAGGCGCACGATGGCGGCGAGTTCCGCCGTATTGGCGGGCCTGAGCACGGCCAGAGCGCGGCCATGGTACAGGTCGCGCCAGTCGGTGCAGAAACTGGCAGTATCCGTCGCATCCACCAGCACGCCAACCGGGCCGAGCAGATCGGTAAAGCGCGCGATCAGGTCAGGGCGCGTGAGCGCGGGCGAGGGGGATACGGTCATGACAGCATGTGTCCTGTATGGGAGGGGAAGGAAGAGGGCATGAGCCATGCCTGCCCATGGTGGCGCACCGGCGGGTAAGTAGCGCTGGCCTCTGCCGGGCTGGGCTGGGCCAGCAGGTGAAAGGCCTCGGTCAGCGCGAAGCCGGTCAGCGCGCCTACGGCTGCGGCCACGATCAGGCCTGATGAGCGGCGACCGGCCGGGCGGCTGCTGTTCTGCGCGACCGACAGGGCAGCCTGTGTCTCGGCGCGGGCCTGCTGGGTCTGGCGCAGCTCTGCGGTCAGGGCATCGTTGCGGGCAAGGGAGGCGCGCAGTTCAACCCGCGTGTCGCGCAGCGCCGCATCGAGCGTGCGAATGCTTTCCGCCATCTCGGCAATGCGGGCATGCGACTCCGCGATCTCTTTCTTGGCGGCAGCACTGGCCTTGGTGGTGCGCGGCGCGCGGGGCTTGGGGGCTGCCTTGGGCGGCGGATTGGGGGCGATGGCGGTGAACAGGTTCTTGAGCGCGCCGCCCGTGACCTGATTCTTGCCCGCGCGCGCGCGGATGGCCGCAAGCGCCGTTTCCGACTGGCCAGCATTCTCATCCAGCACCAGGGCGAGAATATCCGAAAGGATTCTCAGTTCCCTGGGGTCGATTGTCTGTGTATCGCTCATGTCAGCTGCACCAGGGTCGGATCATGCGGTTGAAATCATTACGAACGCGGACAGGCCGCACGGGTCAGCCGGTCGCGGATGGCCCGCCCCAGCGCGTGCCGGGGCACGGGCTGCACGGCAATCCCGACCAGCCCCCGGCGCTGCCCCTCCATATCAAGAAACCGCAGCCCCGCGAAGAGGCGGGCTGCCGCTTCGTGCAAATCACCGCTTTCGCTCAGGTTCCACACCAGCGGGCTGCCCGGCAGGGGGGCGCCAAAGGCCAGCAGGGCTTCATCCGCGCCCACGCCCGTGGCGTCAAGCCGCACGGGCAGGCCGGGCGCGTAATGCGATGAAAGCTGGCCGGGGGCGGAAGGGCGGGCATCATTGCTCGCGGCCTGCGGCAGGGTAATGGGCATGCCGCAGGCGTCCTCCAGCGCTTCAAGCGTGATGCCGCCGGGGCGCAGCAGCACGGGCACGGGGCCGCTGAGGTCGATGATCGTGCTCTCCACCCCCACGGGGCAGGGGCCACAATCGAGCACCGCGTCAATCCGGCCTGCAAGCCCCGCCATCACATGCTGCGCATCTGAAGGGCTGACCTTGCCTGACGGATTGGCCGAAGGGGCCACGACGGGAAAGCCGCACGCTTTCAGCAGCGCCAGCGTGGTGGCCCCTGCGGGCACCCGCACGGCGGCGGTGTCTAGCCCCGCCGTGGCGATGGGCGAGATGGCGCAGCCAGCCTTTTGCGGCAGCACCATGGTCAGCGGGCCGGGCCAGAACCGCGCGGCCAGCAGATGGGCGAGTGGCGTTGCCTTGACCTGCGCAAAAGCAGCCTCAGCACTGGCAAAGTGACTGATGAGCGGGTTGCGCCCCGGCCTGCCCTTGGCGGCGTAGATGGCGGCGACCGCCCGGTCATTGCCGGCATCCGCGCCAAGGCCGTAGACCGTCTCGGTGCCGAAGGCCACAAGCCCGCCCGCGCGCAGGATCGCGCCTGCGGTCTCGATCCCGGCAGGGGTGTCAGGGAGCAGGCGGGTCTGCATGCGCTCTCGCCTACCGTGCCCCGCGACACACGAAGTGCGGATTGCGCCACGTGGGCTTGCCATAGGCCAGCGGCTTGCCATCGGGCGTGAGGATGGCGCCACCGGCGGCCTCGACCACGGCCTGCGGGGCGGCGGTGTCCCACTCCATGGTGGTGCCGAGGCGGGGGTAGAGATCAGCCAGCCCTTCCGCCACGCGGATGAACTTGGCCGCCGAGCCGATATTGCCCAGATGGGCGACGGGATGCCCGCCCAGAAATTCCTTGAGCCGCGGATCATCGGCATAATGGCGCGAGGCCAGCACGGTCAGCCCTTCGGCCGGGGGCTTGCGCACATGAATTGCCTGCTCGCCATTTTTGTCGATGCGAAAGGCCCCGCGCCCCGCGCCCGCGCCATAAAGCTGGTGGTAGGCGGGCAGGGCCACGGCACCAAGCACGGGCCGGGTGTTGCGGATCAGGCCGATATTGACGGTAAAATCATCACGCCCTGCGGCAAATTCGCGCGTGCCATCAAGCGGGTCGACCAGCCAGAATTCGCTGCCGGCATCGATGCGGATGCCCGCAGCCATCTCCTCCTCCGCCACGACGGGAATGGCGGGCGCATGGGCGCGCAGGCCCTTGAGGATATGCGCCTCCGCCGCGTGGTCAGCCTCGGTTACGGGGGAGCTGTCGGTCTTGACCGTGGTGGCGAAGCCGCGCGCGCGGATGGCGCGGATCAGTTCGGCTGCCTCATCGGCAAGGCGCAGGGCCAGATCCAGAAGGAATCTGTCCTCATAAGCTGGCATGGATGGCGTATTCATGCTGTTCGCATTAGCTTACTCGTGCCGCGCCGTCATGCCTTTATCGGCCCTGATGGTGCCCGGCGGCGAAAAACCGGCCCTTATCGCGCATGTGGGGGCAGGATTTCACGCCGTTCATCCACCCTTTAGTCCAAGCGGAGCCCCGTGACCCCCATGCTCGATATTGCCTTTTCCGATGCCACGGCGCCTGCCGGCGGCACGATCGCCATCCTTGCGCCCTCCGGCACGGCACCCGCAGGCGTATTTGCCCAGATCGATGCGGCCACCGGCGGAGCATTGGCCCGTGCCGCCAGGGCCGATCACTTCGGCTTCGAGGTCGCCAAGACCTGCGTGGTGCTGGCACCCGGCGCAGGTTATGACCGTGTGATCCTTGTCGGGCTGGGGGCGATGGACACGCTGTGCGCAACGCAGGCCGAACGCGCGGGCGTTGCTGCAGCGCGCGCCCTGGCGCAGGGCGGCGAGCAGGGCACGATCGTGGCAGACAGCCTTACCCCCGGTCTTGCCGGCCATGTGGCGCTGGGTGCCGTGCTGGGCAGCTACCGTTTCGATTCGTATCGCACCACCCCGCGCAAGGGCGAGACGGGCAAGCTGGCGACAGTGAGCGTGCTGGCCGCCGATCCGGCGGCAGCACAGGCGGCATGGCAGCCGCTGCTGGCGGTGGCGCGGGGCGTGTTCCTGTGCCGTGACCTCGTATCCGAGCCCGCCAACATGCTGCGTCCGCCCGAATTCGAGCAGCGCATCCTGGCCCTGCGCGACCTTGGCGTGGAAGTGGAAGTGCTCGACCGTGACGCCATGCACAAGCTGGGCTTTGGCGCGCTGCTTGGCGTGGCCCAGGGCAGTGACGCGCCGCCGCGCACGGTCATCATGCGCTGGAATGGCGGGACCAAAGGCGAGGCCCCGGTGGCTTTCGTGGGCAAGGGGGTTACGTTTGATTCCGGCGGCATCTCGATCAAGCCCGCCGCTGGCATGGACGAGATGAAAACCGACATGGGTGGTGCCGCCGCCGTTGTCGGCACCATGGCGGCGCTGGCCGGGCGCAAGGCGAAGGTCAATGCCGTGGGCGTGGTGGGCCTTGTCGAGAACATGCTGTCCGGCAACGCCCAGCGCCCCGGTGATGTGGTGCGCACGGCGGCAGGCCAGACGGTGGAAGTGCTCAACACCGATGCCGAAGGCCGCCTCGTGCTGGCCGATGTGCTGTGGTACACGCAGGACCGCTTCAAGCCGCGCTTCATGGTCAACCTCGCCACGCTCACCGGCGCGATCGTGGTCAGCCTTGGCGTGGAACGCGCGGGCCTGTTCTCGAACAATGATGAACTGGCAGGCCACCTGTCCGGCACGGGCGAGACCACGGGCGAGAAGCTGTGGCGCATGCCGCTTGATGCCGCCTACCTTGAACTGCTGCGCTCGGACATTGCCGACCTCAAGAACATCGGGGGGCGCCCCGGCGGGTCGATTACGGCGGCCAAGTTCCTTGAATGCTTTGTCAATGACGTGCCATGGGCGCATCTCGACATCGCGGGCACGGTGTTCTCCTCACGCGCCACGTCGCATGCGCCCAAAGGGGCGACCGGCTTTGGCGTGCGCCTGCTCGACCGCCTGGTCAGCACGCATTACGAGGGGTAATGCCTGCCCCGCGTGGCAGGACAGGGCAGGACAGGGAACTCCATGGCGCAGATCGGCTTCTATCACCTGACGCGTTCCAAGGCGGTGGAAGTACTGCCCGCGCTGCTTGGCCGCACGCTTGCGGCGGGCAAACGCGCGGTCATCCGCTGCGGCGCGGCCGAGCGGGTGGCCGAACTCGATGACGGGCTATGGCGCTCCACCAACCCGCTGTGGCTCCCCCATGGCACCAGGGCCATGGGGCACGCGGAATGGCAGCCCATCTGGCTGACGGAGGGCGAGGACGTGCCCAATGGCGCGACCTTCGCCTTTCTGCTCGATGGCGTGGAAATGCCCGATCTTGCTGCCTTCGAGCGGGTGTTCGACCTGTTCGATGGCCATGACGAGGCCGCCGTGGCGCGTGCGCGTGCACGCTGGGTGGCGTGGCGCGAGGCCGGGCATGAACTGAGCTACTGGCAACAGCAGCCAAAAGGCTGGGCGCGTCGCAAATAGGCACCATCGCGCGGGTAGACCCGCGCGGCATGGACGAAAGGCAGGTTGCGTATGAAAACGGTCACTTTCCCCAACGGCACCACGGTCCCGGCCCTTGGCATGGGCACATGGAACATGGGGGACAGCGACAGCCGCCGCGCGGATGAAATAAAAAGCATCCATGCAGGGCTTGAGGCCGGTATCCGCGTGGTTGATACCGCCGAGATGTATGGCTCGGGCCGATCGGAAAAACTGGTGGGCGAGGCAATACGCGGGCGGCGTGATGATGTGTTCCTGGTCAGCAAGGTGCTGCCCTCAAACGCATCGCGCAAGGGCGTGCGCCGCGCGTGCGAGGCCTCGCTCAGGCGGCTGGGCACCGAATATCTTGACCTGTACCTGCTGCACTGGGAGGGGAGCGAGCCGCTGGAGGAAACCATAGCAGGCTTTGATGATCTGGTGGCGGCGGACCTGATCGGTAGCTGGGGTGTATCGAACTTCGATACCGACGGCATGCGCGAGGTGGAAAGCATTACCGCCACCACGCCGTGTGCTGCCAATCAGGTGCTGTACAGCCTCGACTACCGTGGCGCGGAATTCGACCTGCTGGCGCGTGACCGTGAAGCGGGCATCGTGACCATGGCCTACTCGCCATTAGGGCAGGGCGGCGACCTGCTGCGCGCGCCGGTGCTCAAGCAGGTGGCGGCACGACACAAGACCTCGCTCGGACCGGCCAGCCCCGCCCAGATCGCGCTGGCCTGGGTGCTGCGGCAGGATAATGTGCTGGCCATACCCAAGGCAGGCAGCCCGAAGCACCAGCACGAAAACTTTGCCGCAACCGAGATTACCCTGACGCGCGATGACCTTGCCGAGATCGACGCCGCCATCGCTCCGCCGCGCCGCAAGGAGCCGCTGGCCATGATCTGATGGGTCATGCAGCCTGTATAAATAAAAAAGTGCCGCCTTTATTTAAAAAGGCGGCACCCGGCCGTTTTTACCTGTCATGCCGCTCTGCGGGCGGGAGGGTGGTGCTTAGGCTCAGGACTCATAGCCAGAAGATGACGGTTGCAGCGAGGCAGATGGCTGAGAAGAAGACGGTCGGGCATCTGTCATAGCGTGTTGCGACCCGCCGCCAGCCCTTGAGGCGGCCGAACATGATTTCGATGCGGTTGCGTCTTTTGTATTTTCGCTTGTCGTATTTGACTGGTTTTCCGCGGGACCTTCTTCCCGGAATGCAGGGCCTGATCCCTTTTTCCTTCAGGGCATCCCGGAACCAGTCAGCATCATAACCCCGATCCGCCAGCAACCACTGTGTTATGGGAAGGCTGTCCAGCAGAGCAGAGGCTCCGGTGTAATCACTGATCTGTCCGGCTGTCATAAAGAAGCTCAGCGGTCGTCCGTTCTGATCGGTGACCGCATGCAGCCTGGTGTTCATGCCCCCTTTAGTGCGTCCGATCAGGCGGCCTGGATCCCTTTTTTAACCGCAGGCCTGAAGCCGTGCGGTGTGCCCTGAGATAGGTCGCATCAATCATAATAGTCTGAGGCTCAGCCTTCGCGGCAGACAGGCCATCCATCATCTGCATGAAAATGCCCATGTCGCCCCAACGCTTCCAACGGTTGTAGAGCGTCTTGTGCGGACCGTATTCCCGGGGCGCATCAGGTTTTACGGTGTCCCGATTGCCGCCTTTAACCGGTATGACGCGTGCAACAGGTTACACGTATTGCCTGTCTTCCATCATGCTGTCCTGCCAGATCAGGTGCCCGTTGCGGCATGCCGCCCGGGGAGCAGGACCGGCCCTATCTTGACGCGCACGGATCAGGCGCGGATTGATGAAGCCATGGGTGCCGTAACACCCCAATGCGGCGGCCCATGATCTGACGAGCCCGGCTTGCCGGGCGCATGCGGGAGGGCTGTCATTATTCCTGTCATCGTGCTCGTGGCCCTGCTTGTAGCAGCCCTGCTTACGGCTCTACTGGCTTTCGTGCCGGAACGGGCGGGCCGGGTGCAGCCCGTGCTCACGGCCTGCTGGCTGGCGGTGAGCCTGCTGCAGGGCATGGAACTTGCAGGCTTTACCCTGTCCGGTGGGGTAGTGGCGTGGCCGGGCGTTTTTACCACCCGGCCCGATCTGGCCCTGCTGCTGCCGCTTGGGCTCGTGGGCGCTACTGCCTGCAACCCGCGTGATCTTGCGGCCTGCATTGCGGCAGCGCTTGCGGTTACGGGCGCGCCGGTGTCGGCCTGCATGGGGGCAGGCTGGGTGCTGCTGGCGCTTGGCCGTGCCCCGTGCCACGGGGCAGAGCGCATCGCCCTGCTTTTACTGGCGGCGGGCTGCGTTTTCCCCGCGCAGGCGGGGGGGCTGCTGCCGGGGCTGTGCGCGGTGGGCACGGGCGGCCTGCTGGGGCTTTCGCTTTCCGTGCGGGTGGCCTCGCGCGGATTGCGGGCTTTCCACATGGCCGATATTGCCGCGATGATTGCTGCCATGAGCCTGTGGGCGCGCCTGCCCGCAGGCACGGCGGTGGCCGACATGCGCTGGGGCGGTGTGCTGATCGTGGCGGGGTGCCTGTTTTACATGACGGCCTCATGGCGGGCGCTGCGGGCACCTGATGCACGCCGGGTCCTGACCGGGTTGGCAGGGGGCACGGGGGCGATCATCATCATGCTTGCGGGCCTCATGCTGCTGGCACGGGCCGATGACCTGCCCGGCATGGCCAGTTGCGCCGAACGTACCTTCCTTCTGGTGGCGGGGTTGCTGCTTGCTGGCGTGCTGGCCGCCCGGGTGCTTGATGTGATGGAGCGCGAGGCCGGCACGCTCTCGCTGCTCCGACTGGGCGGTCTGGGCGTGCTCATGCCACGCCTGTCCGCGCTGTTTGCACTGGCGCTGCTGGCCGAGAGCGGGTTGCCGCCGCTGCTGGGTTTTTCTGTTATATGGATGCTGCTGCGCCTGCTGGCGTCCATGCCGCATGCAGGCGGGCTGGCGGGTGAGGTGCCGCTGCTGCTGGCGCTGGCCGTGCTGGGTGTGGGCTGGGCGGTGCGCATGCTCGCCCTTGTGCGTATTGTCGCGGTCATGCTGTGTGGCAGGCCGCGCATACCGCGCAGCGCGGGGGCGGCTGACCCGTCCATGCGTGAGCAATGGGGCGTGCTGGGGGCGGGGTTGCCGATCATGCTCGTTTCCATCTGGCCGGGATACTGGCTGGCATTGATGGCAGGCTCTTCCCCGCAGGGAGGGGCCGGGTGGTCGGGCCTTGCGGCGGTCGCCCTGACATCGCCCGATGGGGGTGCCGTGCTGCATCCCGCCCGCCTGTGCCTGTTTGTAGCCCTGGTGGGGGCCGTGGTGGCGGTGGTGCGTTGGCTGGCCTGCCGCAGGCCTGCGCGGCAGGTGGCGGGGTGGCAGCAGGGTGCCCCTGTCGTGCCGCCATGGATGGTGTTTGGCGATCCGCTGACGCAGGTGGGGCCGGGCAATCCCGCGCGCATGGTGCTCGATATGGTTGTGGCGGCACGGGCGCGGCAACGTTTCGTGCGTGATTACGCGCGTGGCCTGCAACTGGCGCGCAGGTTCGTGCGGGCGTGCGCAGGCCGGATAGCGGGGGCAGGCTACTGGCGCCGGGTGCCGGGGCCGGTGGCGCTGGTGGTGGCCTGCGTGGGGGCGCTCATGTTCATTGCGTGGCAGGGTTAGGGAGATGGCACCGTTCCTTGTGGCACGCATGCAGGCGCTGTTGCTGGCGGGCTGGCATATGGCGCTGGTTGCACTGATGGCGCCGGTCTGGGTTGCCCTGCTGCGCTGGATGGCTACCTGCATGCAGGGCGAGCGTCGGCCGCCCGCTCCGCTGGCCCACTGGCGCGTGCTGCGCCATGCCTGGCGGCAGGCGGGGGTGCGCTCGGCAGCAGGCGGGCAGGTTACGGCGGTCGCCCCCTGGCTTGGCCTTGCGGCAGGCCTGGCTGCGGCAGGGCTGGTGCCCTCATTCTGCATCGGCCTGCCCGGCAGCGACCTGTCGGACCTGCTGATCGTGGGTGGCCTGCTGGAAATGGCGTTTCTGGCCCTTGTGGTCACGGCCCTTGCCGCAGGTCTGGCCCGGCCCGGCCATGCGGGGCTGAAGGCGGCTTGCATGGGCATCATGATCCAGCCCGTGCTGCTGCTGGTGTGCGTGGTGCTGGGGTTGTGCCTGCCCGATGGCACGCTGGCGGGGCTGGTGCGGCAGGCACATGTGGCGGATATGAATGTGGTGCGCGTGCCGCTGGCGCTGGTGGCGGCAGCACTGGTGCTGGCGGGGGTGGAGGAAAGCGATGGCGCGGCGTTACGGCTGTTTGCCACCATGCTGGAGGATCTGGCAGGCCCCGACCGCGCGGTGGCGCTCTATGCGCGTGACCTGCTGGCGGTGGTGTGGATGATGGTGGCGCGTGAGCTGGTCTGGCCCGAAGGGATTGTCGAGCCCGATCTCATGGCCCGCTCATGGCGGGGCGTGTCGCTGCTGGGGGCGATGGGATTGTGGGCTGTGCATATGCTGCTGGCGTGCGGGTGCGTTGCGGGGCTGCGGGTGTTTGTGGTCTCGGCGGGCAGGCAGCATGCGGGCTGGCGGGCCGGGCTAGCCCTGTTGTGCGCCCTGATGGCCGGGGTGCTGCTGTTTGCGGGCCGGGGAGCGGATTGAGCATGCTGGTACTGTTGCTGGGCATGATGGTGATCCTGTCGCTTTCCGGCTCCGGGGGGCGGGGCGGCGGGCTGGCCTGGCATGCGGGCCTGACTGCGGCATGCGTGTGGCTGTGGCAATGGGCGCAGGGCAGTGTGGGGATCACGTGCCTGCTGGCGGCGGCGCAGGCAGGGCTGGTCGGGCTGCTGGGTTTGCAGATGCTGTATGGGCAGGCTGGCCCGCGTGAGCGCAGTGGCCTGCGCCTTGCCGGTGGGCTGGTTTGTGTTGCAGTGCTGGCGCAGGTGATCGTGCCGGGCATGCCCGGCGGCATGACGGCGCGGCTCATGGGGCTGGCGGGATTATCCGCCATTATATGTGGCGTGTGGGGCGCGTGCATTGCGCGTGCGGCCCCCGCCCTGTGCGCCGGGCTGGCCTGCGGGCTCGATGGCGTGATGCTGCTCGCGGGGCTGGCCGGGAGCCCGCTGGTCATGACCGAAACACTCGTGGCGGCAGCAGCCCTGAACCTCATGCTGCTGCGTGCGCGCCGGTCTGGTGGGGTGGCGCCATGATGTCACCCGCACTTTTCATCAGTCTGGTGGCGGGCTGGATGATGCTGGCGGTCATGGCCCTGCTGGCAACTGGCGGCCCAAAGCCATTGCGGGGCCTGCTGGCCGTGCTGCTGCTGGGGCTGTGCGCCGTGGGCTGTCAGTCCGCCCATTCTATGGCCCGGGCGCTGATGCTGGCTGGCCCGGCGCTGGCGCTGTGTGTGCGCATTTTCATGCCGGGCGCTACGGCGCGGGAAGAAGGGCGCATGGCGGGGCCCGAGCCCTTCATCCTGTCGGCCAATGCCACGCTGGCCATGGCATGCGGGCGGTGCGACCTGCTGGTCATGTTCATCGGGCTGGGGCTGGGGCTGCATCTGGCTTTTGGCAGGCGGGGCGACTGGGCCGCGCTGCGCGTGGGGCTGGGGGGGCTGGTCATGGCGCAGGGCGGGCTGTTCGTGCTGCAGGCCGGGTGGGGCGAGCGGCAGGAACAGGCCGGTGCCGTGCTGCTGGCAGGTGGGCTGCTGCTGGCCTGTGGCGTGCTGTCGGACAGGCCGCGCCCGTCGCTGCCGCCGGATGAGCAGATGGCTCTGCTGGCCACGCTGCCGGTACTGTCACAGGCGGCGATAGTGTGGCCTGCCCTTCGCGCCGCGCTGACCTTTCTGGGCTGCGTGTGCCTGCTGTGGTCGCTCCTGCCCCGGTTCCGTGCCCTCCCGGGTGGCATGGACTGGTCAGGCTGGGTGGTGCTGGCGGCAGGGTTGCCCCCCGCCGCGGCGTCCCTGCCGCTTGCGGCGAGCCTGCTGGCACTGGCCTGTGGTGGCAGGGCAGGGCGTTTGAATTCGTTGTGGCCGCCCTTTCTGCCGGGTGTGGCGCTGGCCCTCGTGCTGCTGGCCGAGATGGAGGTCGCGCCGGGGGTGGTCCTGCTGGCCGGAGCCTGCCTGTGGCCTGTGTTTACCGGCGCAGCCCCTGCCGGGGCAGAACCGGCCTCGGTTGCACGGGCGCGGGCCGCTCTGGCGCTGGCACTGGGCTGCATCGTGCTGGCCCTGGCCCTGAGGGGAGGAGGGATGGTGCTGGCATGAGCGCGGATGTCGTGGCCCTTATCCGGCAGGGCACTCCCACGCCCTGCGCCGGGCGCTTTGTGCTGGATGTTGATGCGTGGCAGGCCATGACCGCCGGGTTGCGCGATGCCGACCTGCCTTTGCTGGGGCTATGGGCTGATGGCGTGCAGGTGCATGCCCTGTTCTGCCATGGCCCGACACTGCTGGTTGCCAGCGTTGGGGTGTTGCCTGAGGGCTATTCCGCCCTGTCGCCCGTGCGCGTGGGGGCACAGGGGCCAGAGCGCATCATCCATGATTTGTGGGGCATTCCGGCCATTGGTGGCAGGCGTGATCCGTGGCTGGATCAGGGCCGGTGGCCGGTCGCCATGCCCCTTGCGGCCCATCCCGTCCCCACGCCCGGCCTGCCGGAGGGGCGGGAGTTCATTGATGGGCCGATGGTGATTCAGGCAGGCGGCACGGTGCTGGGTTATGGTCCGGCGGAGGGGAATTTTCGTGCCCCGTTCCATCTGCGGCTCGGCCTGCCGGGCGAACGCATCGATGAGGTGCAGCCCTGCATGGGCTACGCGCATCGGGGGTTGGCCGCGCGCCTGCGGGGGCTTGCGCCACAGCAGGCAGTACGGCTGGTTGCCCGGATTGATGCAACCGCAACCGTGGCACACCAGCTGGCCTTTGCCCGCGCCCTGCACAACGCCACAGGTACGGCCATGCCCGCGCAGGGCGTGGCAGCAGGTGTGATGCTGGGCGCCATGGAACGGATTGCCACCCATCTTGATGTGCTGGCGCAGGTGAGTGCGATGCTGGGCGATGGACGCAGCGCTACCCTGGCCGCCACCATGCTGGAGCAGGTGCGGCAGGCCTGCAGGGCTGCGTGCGGACGCCGCCTGCTGTTTGATGTCATCCCGCCTGCTGCCCCCCTGCCGCTGCGTGTGGATGACACGCAACTGGCCATGCTGGCAGCGGAGCACGCGACCCTGCACCGGCTGTTCTGGCGCCCCCGTGGCCTTGCGGCGCTGGCGCGTGGCAGGGGCGTGTTATCAGCGGCAATGGCGGCCCGCTGGGGCATTGTGGGCTGTAACGCGCGGGCTGCACAAAAGGGGCAGGGCGATATGACCGACCGGCTTGATGTCCGCCTGAGCGAGATCGGGGAAAGCCTGTCCGTGCTTGCTGCCCCGCCCGAGTGTTCTGTCATGAAGGCCGAAGGCGGAGGTGGGGAAGGTCTGGGCTGGGCCGAAGGCCCGGCAGGCCCGGTCTGGCACTGGCTGCGCCTTGAGGCGGGGCATGTTGCCGCCTGGTGGTGTGGCGATCCGTCACTGGCGCAGGTGCAGGCATTGCCCGCGATCCTGTCTGGCGCGGTTTATGAGGATGTGGGCCTGATTCTGGTCTCGCTGGGCCTGTCAGCCACCGGGGCGGATCTGTAATGGCGCAGCTGCACCTGTTCTGGCCCGAAGGTAAGCCGTTGCCGCGGCTTGAGGCGCTGGACATCTTCCATATCGAAAGCGGTGGTTGCACCGGTTGCGCGCTTGAACTGGCCAGCCTGTCACGCGCCCTGCTGGCGGGCAATCATCCCATCCGCTTCGTGCCCACGCCCCGGCAGGCGGCCATGCTGCTGTTGACCGGCAGCCTGACGGTGGGCATGGCGCCCGTGGTGGAACTGGCCTGGCAGGCCATGCCCGGCCCGCGTGTGCTGGCCGTGGTGGGAGACTGCGCCGTGAATGGGGGGCTGTTTGGCGGCAATTACGCCGTGCTGGGCGGCGTGGGCGTACGGGCGCGCAGCAGTGTGTCGCTTCCCGGGTGCCCACCCGCGCCGGATGAAATCCTGGCCGCCCTCGTGCGCTGGCAGGCGCGTGCTGAAGAAGCATAAGGATAAAAGTTTTCAGGCGCCCCCTTTTTTCAAAAAGGCGGCGTTTTCCCAGGTTTTCTCAGCCCGGACTGTGGGGTGCGGGCTCGTCACTTTCCTGCAGATCTTCCGCCGCGCGGCGCAGGCGGTGAAAGCTGCGCCGGCTGATGGGCAGGAGCATCAGGTAGATCACGCCCGCCGCCGCGAGCGCGCCCCACGGCTCGGCAATCATGATGGCGGCATAGGCTCCCGTGCCCAGCATGGTGGGCAGGATGAGTGGCGAAGGCACCTTGAAGTTCTTGAACGACCACACCGGCAGGGTCGACACCAGCAGGAAAGCCGTGCCGCTGAGCGTTAGCGCGGGCATGAGCGGGTCGCGGGTGAGGTCATACAGCCAGTCAAGGTGCAGGCGCTGCGCCTCCAGCCCTAAAAAGAGCGGAAACAGCGCCAGCCCCGCCCCTGCGGGCGCAGGCACGCCGGTAAAGAAATTGGCGGCGTATTTGGGCTGGTTCTCGTCATCATCAAGGCTGGCATTGAAGCGGGCAAGCCGCAGCGCCATGCATACCGTGAACATGATGCACGGAATGTAGCCAAACCGCCCGCCTTCGTGCAGTGCCCACAGGTACAGCACGAAGGCAGGCGCCACCCCGAAGCACAGGAAGTCGGACAGGCTGTCGAACTCCGCGCCAAAGCGGCTGGTGCCGCGCAGCAGGCGTGCGATGCGGCCATCAAGCCCGTCGATGCACGCGGCAATGAGAAGGGCCGTAGCCGCATCACCAAACCGTCCCTCCAGCCCGAATCGCATGCCCGTCAGGCCTGCGCACAGGCCGAGCATGGTCAGGAGGTTGGGGATCATCCGGTTGAACGACAGACCCCGCACGCGGGGGCGCTGGCGTTTTTTCAGCCTGCGGATGCGGCGCGACCGGTTGGCGGGGGGAGGAACTGCCATAACCGCTTACAGCCGCGCCATCACGGTCTCGCCGCCGATCATGGTCTGGCCCACCTCGACAAGCGGGGCCACATCGGCGGGCAGGTACAGATCGGTGCGCGAGCCAAAGCGGATCAGGCCAAAGCGCTCGCCGGTTTCGTACTGCATGCCTTCTTCCGCATCGCACAGGATGCGGCGCGCGATCAGGCCCGCGATCTGCACCACGGCAAGCTGCCGCCCGTCCTTGAGCGTGAGCCGCAGGGCATTGCGTTCATTGAGTTCCGATGCCTTGTCGAGGCTGGCATTGAGGAACTGCCCCGCATGGTACGATACGCGCGTGACCGTGCCCGCGATGGGCATGCGGTTCACATGCACGTCGAGCACCGACAGGAAAGTGGCGATGCGCCAGACCGGGGTGTCGCCCATGTCGAGTTCCGGCGGCGGGGCCACTTTCTCGATCGAGACGATATGCCCATCCGCCGGGGCCACGGCCACGTTGGCTTCGGCCGGGGTGACGCGCTCGGGGTCACGGAAGAAATACAGGCAGAACCCGAAGAACAGGCCACTGGCCGTACCAAGCAGCCTGGTTGCCCGCCACGGCAGCAGCCGCCCGATCACGGCGCCCGCGCCTGAGGCGAGCAGGAAGGGGCGCGCGGCCGGGTGCGGCGGGGCAAGGACAAGCTTGAGGGATTGAATTAGCGACATGGGACAATGTTCATGGAGATTCCCGCAAAATTGGTCAAGTATCCTGCGCGTTTCCATCCTGCTGGCGGTGGGTGAGGCTGCGCGAAAACAGCCGCGCGGGCCGCAGCCTCAGCCCGGCTGGCATGATCGTGGCCGGGCGGGCAGGCACGCCTGCATAGATGTCCTTCACCGCCTCGATCATGCACACGCCGCCCAGGCGGGGGAAGAGGGTTCGCCCCGTCCATTCCGCCAAGGTGGCAGGGCCCGCGGGGCAGGGGCCGGCAGGGGGAATGTAGAGGGCATCTTCATGGCGCTCGGCGCGGAAGCAGGCATTAGCCAGCCAGCGGTCGATCTGGCGGCGCGAAAAGGGCGTGCCCTGCCCGAAGGGTGAATTGTCGGCATGTGCCCACAGCCCGGCCCGGTTGGGCACGATGAGCAGCAGCACGCCGTCATCTTTGAGAATTTTCCAGACCTGGCGCAGCAGCGTGTTCTTGTCCTCGCTGGTTTCAAGCGCGTGGATCATCACGATCCGGTCGAATTTCAGGTCATCGAAGGGCAGGCTGTCGCCACGGACCACGCAGTCGCGCCCCTGCCACGGCCCGCCCTCACGCGTGACCGGCGTGTCGAGCCGTGCTGAAAAGCAGGGCTGTCCGGGCCGGTCCCATAGTGGCAGGAAGGGCAGGGCATAACCAAGCCCGAGCATGTGGCCACGCGATCCCTCCGGCCAGAATCCGGCCATGCGCTGGCCAAGCAGCCGGGCGGCCATCTGGCCCCGGCGGGAAGCATAAAAGCTTGCGGCGGTGTGCATGTTGGCGCCCATGGGTGTTACACTAACAGGCTGCAGGCGGGCATGCCATGCCCATGGTGTGGCAGGAACCCAGGTTACTATGGAGGGACAGTCATGACACGGAAGCTCTTGATCGAGGCGATTCCCATCCTGTCAGACAATTACGCCTGGTTCGTGCATGATGGCCCGGCAGGCCCCGCTGCCATGATCGACCCCGCCGAGGAGGCGCCGCTTGTCGCCGCCATTGATGAAGCAGGCGGGCGGCTGGACATGATTTTCCTCACCCATCACCATGCCGACCATATTGCCGCAGCCGAAGCGCTGCGCCAGCATTATGGTGCCCGGATCGTGGGAGCGGCGGCGGATGCGTACCGCCTGCCGCCGCTCGATATCGCGGTGCGCGATGGCGATGTGGTGGCGTTTGGCACGCAGCAGGTGCAGGTGATGGCAACCCCGGGCCATACATCGGGCGAGGTATCGTATTATTTTCCCTCGGGGCCTGCGCTGTTCTGTGGTGATACGCTGTTCAGCATGGGCTGCGGGCGGCTGTTCGAGGGCACGCCGGCCGACATGTTCGCCTCGCTCCGCCGCATCGATGCCCTGCCCGGCGCAACGCTGCTGTGCTGCGGGCATGAATATACGCAGTCAAACGTGCGTTTCGCCCTGCATGTCGATCCGGATAATGCCGCCCTGCAGGCGCGCGCGGCCGAGGTTGCCAGCCTGCGGGCGCGTGGCCTGCCCACCCTGCCAGTCAGGCTCGATGTGGAGCGCGCGACCAATCCCTTCCTGCGCACGCCGGATGTGGCGACGCTGGGCAGGTTGCGAAAAGAGAAGGACAGCTTCTGACATAATACGTCATGAACGCATTGCGCCGGGTGCGAAAAGCCTGAGCATGGCCCTGTGCTGGTGCAGGATAAGCTGTTTTACCAGAGTGGAAAATGAAGGTTTGATGATACGGCTCATGGTCGGGGCGCGGGTTATGCCCTAAAGGGAGAGGACACGCCTCACGCCAGGGCGTCCGCGCGGGGCGTTCCGGCCCTTCGGCCCGCTTCCCGCGCCATGTGAAAGGAAGGCATGTGTCGGTCTCTTCTGCTCCCGTCGTCATCAAGAAATATGCCAACCGGCGGCTGTACGATACCGAACTGTCGGCATACATCACGCTTGAGAACCTGATGGACATGGTCAAGCTCGACCGTGCCTTTGTCATTCTCGATGCCCGCACCGGCGATGACATTACCCGTGGCGTGCTCGCCCAGGTCATGCTTGAGGAGGAAACACGCGGCCGCGCCATACTGCCGGTCGCCTTCCTGCGCCAGCTCATCCGCTGTTATGGCGACAGCAGGCAGGGCGAGGTGTCCGACTACCTCGAACGCATGATGGGCGAATTCATGGACCGTCAGGCCCCCGATGCGGGCGACGGGCTTGAGGCGCTGGGCCAGGAGCAGGCCGCCGTGGTGCGGCAGGCCATGTCGCTGTTCACCTCGCTTTACGCGGTGGAGCGCGCGGGCAACCGCACGGTGGAGAACCTGCTGCAGGAAATCATGGACCTGCGCCAGCAGGTGGAAACACTGCAGGGCCAGCTTGCGGGCACGCCGCGCGCGACTGACTGAGGGGTACCCTCTTCACGTCCGCCCAGCCGGGCAACCTGCACCGGCATCATGGGGCATGAAAGCTTCAAGGGCATGGGCCAGTCTGCGCATGGCGGGATCAATCTCATGGTGCGGCGTACCGGCATATCCCAGCAGCAACCCGTGCTGCTTGCGCGGACCGGCATAACACTCTGAAAGAGGCGCAACCCGCACGCCTGCCTTCAGGGCGGCCGCCGTGGCCGCGTGGTCATCAAAGCCGGGGGCCAGGGCTGGGGCGGGGCAGGCGACGACATGCATGCCGCCTGAATCGGGAGTGATATGCATGAGACCTGTAAGGGAGCGGGCTGCGACCTCCATCAGGCTGTTCTGGCGGGCGGCATAGAGCAGGCGCGTGCGCCGCAGGTGCGAGACCAGATGCCCCTCCGCGATGAAACGTGCCAGCGCGCCCTGCCCCATGAGCGGGGCGGGGGTGAAAACCTGCGGCAGGACCACCTGCGCCGCAGGCACAAGGGCGGGCGGCAGCACGATGTAACTCAGCCGCAGGGCAGGAAAGAGCAGTTTGGAAAAGCTGCCCAGATAGGCGACGCGTCCCGCGCGGTCGAGGGCGCGCAGGGGTGCCAGCGGGCGGCCCGAATAGCGGTATTCGCCATCAAAATCATCTTCGATGATCCAGCCCTGCCTCCGTTGTGCCCAGCTGAGCAGGGCCAGACGGCGCTGCAGGCCCAGCACCGTGCCCAGCGGGTAGTGATGTGATGGGGCAACAATCGCCAGCCGGGCATCTGGCGCCATGGCAAGGGCGGTTGCGGGGGCAAATCCCGATTCATCAATGGCAACCGGCACGGCGCGGATACCGGATGCAGCCAGTGCGGCCCTGATGCCGGGATAGCCCGGCTCCTCCACCCAGGCCGGTTCGCCTGCTTCAAGGGCGATGCGGGCAAACAGCGATACGCTCTGCCTGACACCGGCAGTGATGACGATACTCTCCGGCGCGCAACTGAAACCGCGGGCAGTGCGCAGATGGGCGGCGATGGCCTGCTGCAGGGCAGGATGGCCGAATGGAGGCGGCGTGCCAGCAATAGGCCATGCGGGTCTGCGCCAGTCCTGCTCAAGCAGTTTTGCCCATAGCGCAAAGGGAAAGGCCTGCCTGTCCGGCTGCCCGAGGGGAAAGGCGATGGGCGGCTCGCCGGGTGTTGCATGCCCTGGCGCGTGCTGCGCGTGCCTGAGCAGCACCCTTGTCCGCTCCGGCAGCAGGGGAGGCGGCATGGGGGCATGGGGCGCGCTCTGGGTGGGGGCGGGGGCAAGCATGTCATCGGGCAGGTCCTGCGCCACCGATACGCCCGAGGAGCTGCGTGCCACCAGATACCCTTCAGCCTGAAGCTGATCGAGGGCCGCGAGCACGGTGCCCCGCGCGCAGCCAAGCTCAGCGGCCAGCAGCCGTGAGGAGGGCAGTTTCGTGCCACAGGCCAGCCGGCCTTCCAGTATTGCGCGGCGGATCTGTTCGCGGATCTGGGCCTGCAGCGTCTGGCCGCCGTCTGTCTCCAGCACGATGCCCAGCAGCACGGCCCGGCGTGCCTGTCGTCCCATAACTGGTCCAGTCCGTTTTTCGCTATCTGGTTCTTTTCTTTGGGCCACTTTACCACAATCGTGGGTGGGCAACCACATCACGGGATCAGTCACCATGACGAGACAGACGCCAGCGGAGCCGGGCGGGATGCCTGACAGCTTTCCCGTAACACCGGTCAACCGGGTGAAGCGCCAGCCCGGTCGCGGCCATTACGACAGGGCCACGGTCCATGCCATTCTTGATGCGGCCCTGCTGTGCCACATTGCTTATGTCATTGACGGGCGGCCCTATTGCACGCCCACCAGTTTCTGGCGCGAGGGGGAGCATCTTTACTGGCATGGCTCATCGGCAAGCCGGATGATCCGCACGCAGGCTCAGGGCATTGACCTGTGCCTGACCGTAACCCACCTCGATGCGCTGGTCATGGCGCGTTCGGGCTTTCATCACTCGGTCAATTACCGTTCCGCCATGGTTTTCGGGCAAGCGCGTGTTGTTGAGGACATGGAGGAAAAGCGTGCGTTGATGGACCGTCTGGTCGACCGTATCTATCCGGGCCGCTCCAGTCTCATCCGACCACCCAATGCGAGCGAGATCAGGGCGACATCCGTCCTGTGCATGGAAATCGAGACCGCCTCGGCCAAGATCCGCGAAAAACACGTATCTGATGACGAGGCGGATTATGCAGATGTGCCAGCATGGACGGCGCTTTACCCCGTGACACAGGTGCTGGGCGCGCCTTCCCTGTGCCCCCGGCAGCAGGCGGGGCTGGAGCGCCCGGCCGGGATGGCCGATTTCACGCCTGGTGCCCGGCTTGATGCGGTCATGACCTCAGCCTACCGGCGTATTTTCGGGTAGCGCTGCCTGAGCGGGAGCGGGATGGTTACGGGGCCGCAGGTGCGGACTGCCACGGGCAGACTTCAAACGGGGAACACCCATACGCGTCATAAGCCGGTTCACTCAGGTCAGGATAGCCACAGACCGGGCAGGTATGGATGCGCGTGTGTCATGCGTGCGCGGGTTCCGCTGGTGCTGCGGGGGCCTGCGGCACGGGCAGGCCGTTGCCCGTGCACAGCTCGCGCCACGCGTTGCCAATGGCGGGCAGCAGCTGCGCGCGCTTCAGCCCCGCGGGCAGGGGCCTGCCCACCACGATGTGAATGGTGCCCGGCGTCTTGACCAGCGCGTTGGGCCCCCAGTGCAGCCCCGCATCGGTTGCGACCGGAATGACCGGCAGGCCGGTATGGGCCGAAAGGGCGGCAATGCCCGGCTGCAGCTTTATCGCAGCACCAGGGGGCGTGCGCGTGCCTTCGGGGAAGATGATGATCTGCCGCCCCTCCTTCGCCGCCCGGTCGGCATCGGCCAGCAGGGTGCGCAGCGCCTTGGCTCCACCATCGCGGTCCACGCCGATCATGCCGGTCAGGCGCAGCATGGGGCCAACGAGCGGAATGCGCTCAAGCTCGCGTTTCATGACATAGGTGGGCAGGGGCACGATGTTCATCCACGCGAATGTGTCGAACATGGACTGGTGCTGGCATGCCAGCAGGCAGGGGCCGGGGGGCAGGTGTTCAAGCCCGCTCACCTGTATGTTGATGCGGCAGATGCGTTCCAGCCCGCGCAGGGTCAGCCCTGTCCACAGCTTGGCATAGGCCAGCGCGTATTTTTTGCCAAACAGCCGGATGGCGAAGGCCGCGATGCCCATCATCAGGGTCAGCACGACAAAATACAGGTTGAACACGAAGGCGCGCAGTACGGTCATGGGGCTAACAGGTCCATCCGGGTGGTTCAGCGCTATCCTAACACCAGAAAACGCGGCCTGCGACAAGCCGCCCGCTCACCCCATGGGGGCGACGGGGCGCGTATCGGCATGGTTGAGCAGCCCGTGCAGCGGGCGGGTCAGGCGGGCGACATCAAGGCACGCGAGCAGCCATTTGTCATATTCCACAACCATGAGCCGGATTGTGCCGGGGTGCAGCGGGTAGCGCAGGGCAGGCGAACGGATGGGGTAGCCATACAGATGCACCTCCGGGATGGTGCGCGCGATCTCGAGCATGGCGCGGCGGATATGATAGCCCGCGGTCACCACGATCACGCTCTTCATGCCGTATTCATGCACCCATGTGGCGGTTTCATCCGCATTGCCCAGCGTGGAGGCGGCCCGGTGGCCCAGTGTCGTGTGGGTCCACAGCGCCAGGGGCACGGGAGGGGGCTGGTGGCGCAGGAAATCACCCAGCGTTGCATGCCGGTCCACGCCCGAAATCAGCAGCCGGTCGCCATAACCCTGCGCCAGTAACGCGAGCGACTGCTCGATCCGGCCCTGCCCGCCGGTCAGCGCCACGATGCCATCGGCATGCGGAGGCACGGCGGGCGGGCGGCGGGCATCGACGATGAACCAGCCCAGCCCGGCACTCCACGCCACAAGGCCCAGCAGGCACAGGCCCGCCAGCAGGCAGCGCAGGCGTGTCATGGCAGGCGGCGCAGCCAGGCCCGCACGGTCAGCTGCGTGGTGGCCCAGCCGGTCAGCCCGGCAGCGGGCGGCAGGATTACGAGCATCCACAGCAGGGCCGGGGGCAGCAGGCCGGTCCAGGCCTGCACGTCGTGCCAGTCGGGTGCGGTGGCGGGGGCATCGCCCATGGCGGTAAAGGGGGCGGCAAGGTGCGACAGCGCCAGCAGCATGGGCAGCGCCAGCACGCTGCCCCACACGCCGCCCCACAGCGCCAGCAGCCCCACGCGCGTGGCGAAACGGCCCGAGATGTAGCTGTCGGTCGCCCCCAGCGCATGGATCAGCCCGATGGCCTGCCGCCGCGTGAGCAGACCCGCCCGCGTCGCGGCCATGACCACGCATACCGCTACTGTCATCACCACCAGCACCGCCAGCCCGGCGCAGGCCTGCAGGCTGCCCGCAAGGGCCGCCAGCCGGTCGCTCCAAATGCTGTCATGCTCCATCAGTAGGCCCGGCGCCTGCGCCTGCAGCCGGGGCAGAAGGCTGGCTGCCACGTCCTGCCCCGGCGCGGTGTGCAGTTCGATCACGGCGGGCAGCGGCAGGCTGGGGTCGCCGGTCTGCTCGATCCACGGGGCGAGTAGCGCGCGCAGTTCGGCATCACTCAGGCGATGGGTGTCGGTAATGCCGGGGGTAGCAGCCAGGATGGCCAGCACCGCATCGATGCGGGTTGGGGGCATCTGGCCCATGGCGGCGGTAGCCGTGGCGGGATCGGTGGGTCCGGGCACCTGCACCGTGGTCACCGCACCCGCCCCGTGCGTCCAGCGTTGCGAGAGGCTGTGCGCTGCAATGCCGCCCGCGAGCGCGAGGGCTGCAAGAAAAGCCATGCTGCCCACAAGGAACGGCAGGAACCGCCCCGGCAGTGCCTGCCGCAGGGCCAGACCGTCATGATAGCGCTGGCGGGCCATCAGCCGTGATCCCGCACGAGATGACCGTGGACCAGCTCGATGGTCGGGGCGGGGTATTTCGCCACGATGGCATCGTTATGGGTCGCGACCACGATGGTGGTGCCCAGTTCGGCCAGGCGGTGGAACATGCGCATCAGGCGGCCGGCCTGGCGTTCGTCAAGGGCATTGGTCGGCTCATCGGCCACCAGCAGGGCCGGGCGGTAGATCACGGCGCGCGCAATGGCCACGCGCTGCTGCTCGCCACCCGAAAGCTGCGGCGGCAGGGCATCGAGCCGGTGCTCAAGCCCCACCCATTTCATGATGGCGTGTACTTCATGCGCAATCTCGGCCTCGGCGCGGTGCTGCAGGCGCAGCGGCAGGGCCACGTTGTCGAACACGCTCATGTCAGGCAGCAGGCCGAAATCCTGCTTCACAGCCCCGATGCGCCGCCGCAGCCGGGCAAGCCCCGCGCGCCGCGTCTGCATGACCGGCACGCCCAGAATCTCGACCATGCCCGAACTGGCCTGCACCTCAAGCGACAGGATGGACAGCAGCGACGACTTGCCAGCCCCCGATGGCCCCAGCAGCCAGCGGAATTCGCCCTGCGCCACATCAAGGCTGACATGCGACAGCGCGGCAACACCGGTCTGGCTGCCACCATAGGCGTAGCTGACATCATGCAGGCGGAACATAGGGGCGGGTCCGTCCGTTTTGGTTACATGGTGCGCGCGGCGATGGTGGAGAGCGTGGCGCACAGGGCTGCCAGCGCCATGAGCATCAGCCCGTCAAACACCAGCGAGGACGGCGTAAGGAAATGCGACCCCACCTCAAGATGGTCAGGAATGGAGTGGGCCACATGAGCGATCATGTCGCGGGCCTGCGGGTCGCTGCCCGCCGCTCCGTTGATGATGCCGATCACATGCGGCAGCGCGCTCCAGCCAATACCCAGCACCAGTACCAGCGGCGCCACCAGTTCGGAAACCTGCTGCACGAGATAGAACGCGAAATAGAACACCGCCCACACGCCAACCCGCACGATGCGCGACCCGTTCAGCCTGCCGGAGGGGGCGGAATCAGGTGGCAGCGTGCGGTCCTGGGAATGGTTGGAAAAGGAACTGTCCATCAAATCAAGACTCCGGCAAGGGGCGGCTTCCCCGGATTGTAGGAAATGCATTCCTGCCCGAGGTAGCGATGGCTTGTATTAAATGCAAACTTCTGCCTTGTGCATATGGCAAACAGCGAAGGTCGCCGGAGCAATGGATCACGCCAGCCCACAGCAGGCCGCGTCATGCGGGCAGCCCCGCCCTGAAGCCCCGCCGGTCATGATCTTTCGGGTAGGGGAGCGGCAGTACGGCCTGCCGGCAGGGCTGGTGGTGCGCGAGTGTATGCCCGTGCCCGCCCTGCGCGCGCCCATGGTCATGGTGCCGCATGTTTCGGGCTGGTTCCGGCTCGGGGGGACCATGGTGGCGGTGCTTGACCTGGGGGTGCTACTTGGCGTGCGTGCCCATGCCGTGCGCGCACCGGTCGAACTGCTCTATCGCCCGCTGCTTTTGTGCAACCAGCCCGGCGGCGGCTGTGTCGCGCTGCTCGTCGATGCGGCCCTTGATGTCATTCACCCGCAAAAGGGCATGCCCGCCATGGTTGACGCAAGGACCCGGGAAGCCGAGGGTGCGGGGCAGGAACTTGAACTGGGGGATGGCAGCATTGCCTACATGTTGCGCATGACCGACATCCTGGATGATGATGAACGCATGCGGCTTGACAGCCTGCTCGAGCGCACCCGCGCGCGCGCGGCCCTGTGGGCGCAGACGGGCCCCGCTGCCACCCCCACGGCGGATGGCGCGCCGTGAGCGGGTCGGCCGCCTTTCCGCCAGCGGGGTTGCGCAGGCTGCTCAATGCCGTGACCCGGCGCACCGGCCTGCATTATTATGTCGACAAGGCCGACCTGCTTGAAGAAGTGGTGGGCGCGCGCATGCGCCTGCATGGCTGCCACACCTGCCATGACTACCTGGCCCTGCTGGCCGACGGCGCGCGCGGCGATGCGGAATGGCGCGAACTGGAATCGGTCATCACCATCGGGGAGACCTTCTTCTTCCGCTATGCCGAGCAGTTCGCGGCCCTTGAGCGCACCATCCTGCCCCGGCTGATCCGCCAGGCGGAGGCCACGCGCCATCTGCGCATCTGGAGCGTGGGCTGCGCCAACGGGGCCGAGCCCTATTCCATCGCCATCCTGCTGACACGCCTGCTTGATGAGGCGGGCCAGAAACTGGCGGACTGGCGCATCGACATCCTGGGCACCGACATCAGCACCCGCGCCCTAGATCAGGCGCGTGAGGCCGCGTTCAGCGCGTGGAGCCTGCGTGATATCGCGCCCACGCAGCGCGCGGAATGGTTTACCCCGGTCAGCGCGCGCCTCTGGCGGCTGCATGAGGGGTACCGGCGCATGGTCACCTTCCGCTACAGCAACATTCTTGACCTGCTGCGCCCTGATGGCGGCCCCGCCGGTCCGTTTGACCTCATCCTGTGCCGCAACGTGCTGATCTATTTCGCGCAGGCGCAGGCGGTGGGACTGGTCCACGCCATGGCGCGGCGCCTCGTGCCCGAGGGCTGGCTGCTGCTGGGGCATTCGGAGCCGGTTTCCGATTTCAGGCCCTTTCTCGAGACCGTGCGCCTGCCTGGCACGCTGGCCTTCCGCGCGCCCTCCGCAGCGGGTGCGCAGGCTGCGCTTGCAGCAGTAAAGCCGCTGCCCGCACGCCGCGCGCAGCGTGCCGCAGCACCCGTGCCGTTGCCCGACAGCACGCCCGTAGCCAGCGCGATCCGCCGCGTGGCCGATGGCGGGCAGGTGGCGCGCGCCATGCAGATGTGCCGCGACCATCTGGCCCGGCATCCGGTTGACGTGCGCATCCATTTCCTGTTCGCCGTGCTGGCATGGGGCCACGGGAACCTGCTGCAGGCCGAGGAATCGTTCCGCCGGGTCATTTACCTGTGCCGCGACCATGTCATGGCGCGCTGCTATCTCGCCCGGCTGCTTGAAGATGCGGGCGGCCATGCACAGGCAGCCCGCATCCGCGCGCAGATGACCGAACTCGCCAGCCGCTGCCCGCCCGATGCTCCCCTGCCTGATGGCGATGGCCTGACCGCGGGCGGCCTGCTGCGGCTGGTGCGCCAGCTTGATGAGCCGTCCGGTGCCGCCTCAGCCGTGGCAGGCACCCAGCAGGTGCCTTCCTGATGGCGCGTTTTTTCGGCCCTCCGCCTGCCGTTCCCCCCCTTGCGGGGCGCGAGGCCTTTGCGCAGCGCGTGCTGGCTGACCGCGCGCGCATCATGGCCGCCCGCGCCGACACCGAAGGCCCCCGCGCGCCCGCGCGCCCGCTGGTTCTGCTCGATCTTGCAGGCCAGTGCTGCGGGGTGGACCTGCATGCCGTGCTGCGCGTGACCGACCCGGTCTGGAGCGACATGCCGCGCAGGCCCGACTGCCCGCCCGGCGTGCGCGGCGTGCATGGCTATCAGGGTGATCTGTATACCGTGTTCGACCTGTCGGTGCTGCTGGGCGGCACTGCGCTGGCGCAGCCCGGTGTCATGCTGCTGCTGCGCTCGGTCTCGAGCATTCCGCTCGGGCGCATCGCCCTGCTGGCCAGTGGGGCGGGCGGCACGGTGGACATTACCGCAACGCCTGCCCCGCTTACGCCTTCGGGTTTTCCGCAGGCCAGGCTGGCCGATGGGCGCAGCATGACGGTCATTGATCCCGCGCGCCTGTTTTCTTCCCGTTATGTCGGAGTGTGAAGTCCCGTGACTATCGCCAATCGCCTGCTGTTCGGTTTCATGGTCGGTGTCCTGCTCATGGTTTCGCTGGGCATCTATGCGCTGGGGCAGATCCGCGAGGTGCGCGACGAGATGACCATCATCGTCACGCGCGACCTGTCGGTCTATCGTGAACTGACCCATATCCGCGCCAATGAGAACGACCTCGTCGCCCGCAGGCTCGCCATTCTGGCGCATTACTACGCCCATGATTTCGAGACCGCTCCCGCCGTGCTCGAAGATGCCATTGCCAGTTGGGATGAAAAGGCCCGCGAGGCCGACAGCCTGCTTGCGGGCGTGCTGTCGCGCGCCGAGGAAGGCGGGCGGCTTGCGCGCAGCAACGACCAGCGCGAGATGTTCAATACCGTAGCCAGCCAGTTGCGTGACATTTCCAGCCAGTTCCAGATGGATACGCGCGGTGCCGGGCTTCTGTTCCAGGCCATTCGCGCGGGCAATGACCCCAGCGTGCGCGAACAGGCCTCGCGCATAGACAGCCGCGAGCAGTCGATCGACCTGCTCGTGGGCCGCGCCGCCTCGCTGCTCGACCATGGGGTGCAGGTGGCCGAAACCCAGGGTGCCGCATCGTATGACTACAGCCGCCGCTCGCTGGCCATTGGCATGGTGGTGGCCGTGGTGGTGGCGCTGATCGTGACCTTCTGGACGCGGCGCTCGATCATGGAGCCGATCTCGTCCATCATGCACGTGATGGAGCGGGTGGGGCAGGGCGACCTTGCCACCCGCGCCAAGGTGGGCGGCATGGGCGAGGAACGCGATGAAGTTGCCCGCCTTGCAGCAGGGCTGAACCGCATGATCGACGGCCTGCGCGAGATCGCCCGCCAGAGCGGCGAGGTGACGCAGAATCTCGATGCCGCCGTGGCCGAGATCCGCGCCTCCACCCAGCAGCAGGCCGCAAGCGTTGAAGAGCAGTTTGCCGCCGTGCAGGAAACGGCGGCCACGGTGGACGAGATCACCCATTCCGGTGCCCAGATCAGTAAGCGCGCGCGTGAGGTGATTTCATCAGCGGAGGTGATCGTGCACAGCTCGGCCAGCGGGCTTGAAGCGGTGGAGGAAACCGCGCGCGCCATGGCCCACACCCATGATGGCGCCGAGGCCGTGGCCTCGAACATCGTGGCCCTGTCCGAGCGCACGGAGGCGATCAGCGAGATCATCGCCTCGGTCAATGACCTGTCGGAGCGTTCGCACCTGCTGGCACTCAATGCCGCCATCGAGGCGGCGGCGGCAGGCGAGCATGGCCGCTCGTTCGCCGTGGTGGCCGCCGAGATGAAGATCCTCGCCGACCAGTCGCGCGATGCCACCCAGAACGTGCGCGCCATACTGGGTGACATCCAGCGCGGCATCAACACGTCGGTCATGCTGACGGAGGAGGCGGTCAAGCGCGTCTCGGCGGGCAAGGAGCGCACCGATATCGCCTACCGCACCATCGAGCGCATGACCGGCGGCATCGAGGAAGGGGTGCATGCCTTCCAGCAGATCGTGGCCTCGACCAACCAGCAGCAGATCGGCATCGAGCAGGTCATGACCGCGCTGCAGAGCATCCGCCAGGCCAGCCAGCAGACATCAGGCGGCACGCGCAACCTTGAGGTCTCGGCCAGCAACCTTGGCAAGCTGTCCAAGCAGCTGCTCACCATTTCCGCGCGTTACCGGACCTGACGGCCGGCCCGTGGATAACCTGAGGGATGAATTGCTGGCGGTGTTCGATGCCGAATACCGCGACCATCTGCGCTCCATCCGCGCCATCGTGGCCGCCGGCTGCCCTGATGCGCAGGGCCTTGCGGAAATCTTCCGCCGCGTCCATTCGCTCAAGGGTGCGGCGCGCGCGGTTGAACTGCCGGTGGTCGAGGGCGTGGCCCATGCGCTGGAGAACCGCCTTTCCGCATTGCTCTCGGCCCGTGCGCTGCCCGATGGGGCCGATCTCGCCGCCATTACCGATACGCTTGACGAGATCGACCTGCTCATGACCGCAACGCCCCCGGATGCGCCCGCCGCACCCGATGAAGGGGCGGCGCAGGTGGAAAATCCGGCCTATGTGCAGGTGCCCGTGGCCCGGCTCGATGCGCTGGCCGCAGCCGTGCATGACCTCATGGCGGTCGCCGACCGGCATGAGCGGCTATGGGCGCAGGTGATGGACCTGCTTGGCGATGCGCGGGCCGTCATGCACGCGCCCGAGCGCATGCGCGCCGACCCGGTGGCCGAGTTCGCGCGCATGACGCGCAGGCTGATGGGGGTGGGGCGCGAGCGCGAACTCATGGCGGGCCAGATCGACCGCGCCCTGCTGCGACTGGGCGAGGAAGTGCATGCCGTAACCCTCGTGCCCGCCGAGAGCGTGTTTGGCTCGCTCGCCGCTATGGCCCGGCGTATTGCGCGCGAGCATGGCGGCCCGGAGGCAGGCGTGGAAGTGCACATGACCGGCATGGACGTGCAGACCGAACGCCGCGTGATGCAGGCGCTGCGCGACCCGGTCATTCACCTTGTGCGCAACGCCATCGTGCATGGGCATGAAACCCGCGCCGAGCGGCTGGCGGCAGGCAAGTCGGAAGATCTCAACATCACCATCGCCGTGACCATGACCGGGGTGCGCCTGCAGGTGGCGGTGAGCGATGACGGGCGCGGTCCTGACCTGCGTGCCATCGCCGCCCGCGCGGCAGGGCAGGGGCTGGTCCATGCCGATGCCCCGCTTGATGCGCGGCAGTTGCTCGCGCGCGTGTTCGAGCCGGGTTTTTCCACCCGCGGCGAGGCCGACAGCCTGGCCGGGCGCGGGGTGGGGCTTTCCGTTGTGGCCGAAGCCGCGCGCGCACTCCATGGCAGCGTGCGCATGGAGCAGCGCCAGCCCGCGGGCACCACCGTCATCCTGACCGTACCGGTCTCGCAGCGCCAGCGTACCGTGCTGCTGGTTGAAAACGCGGGTCAGTCCCTCGGCCTGCCGGGTCGGGTGATCCGCCACCTGCTGCGCGTGCGGCGTGACGAGATCCGCCTGGTGGGCGGCATGCCCTTCGCCGTGGTGCCCCATCCGCCCGATAGCGCGGGCGTTACCCGCGAACGGCGCGAGGAGGAGCGGGTGCCGCTCGTGCCGCTGCGGGCCTTTGTGGGCGATGAAAACGCGCCGCTCCCGGTGCGCGATGGCGCGGTGAGCGTGGTGGTGATGGAGGTTGATGGCGTGCGTTGCGGCTTTGCCGTCGAGCGCATGCTCGATGTGCGCACGCTTCTGGTGTCGGACGCCACCGCCGTGGGGCTGGACAGCGAACTCGTGCCCGGCATTGCCTGGCCGCGCGAGGACCAGCCGGTATTCGTGCTCAGCCCCGACCGGCTGTTTGCGCGCTGGCGCGAGCGCGGCAATGGCGGGGGGGCCCGTTTCAGCGATGTGGACAGCGCCGCCCCCGTGGTGGCCGTGCGTCACGCGCCGCTGGTGATGGTGGTTGATGACTCGATCACGACCCGGACATTGCAGAAAACGATCCTCCAGTCCCACGGTTATGACGTGTGCCTTGCGGTGGATGGGGAGGAGGCGCTTGGCATGCTCCAGCAATCCTCGCGGCATGTGGATGTGGTGGTGACGGATGTCGAAATGCCGCGCATGGATGGCCTGGCGCTGCTCGCGGCCATGCAGGGGGATGCGCATCTGGCCCATATTCCCGTCGTGCTCATGACCTCGCGTGATGATGGCGAGGATATCCGTCGCGGCATGGAAGGTGGCGCACGGGCCTACCTGACCAAGCAGCGCTTCGATCAGGGCGAACTGATCGACACCATAAGGGGGCTTTTGTGAAAGCAGCCATCCCCCAGCCCGCCCAGCCGCCAAGGCGCGTGCTGATTGTTGAGGATTCGGCGGTATTGCGCCACCTGCTCATGCGCGTGGTGGCCGATGACCCGCGCCTTGAACTGGCCGAGGCAGTGGAAACGGCGGAGGAGGCCCTGCGCCTCGTGCCGCGCCTGCGGCCGGATGTAATCTCGATGGATATCTGCCTGCCGGGCATGGATGGGCTTGAGGCCACGCGGCAGATCATGGCGCATTTTCCCACCCCCATCGTTATCGTAAGCGATAGGCCGGGCGGGCAGGCTACGCATGTCTCGATGAACGCGCTGCGTTCGGGGGCGCTGTCGGTGATCGAGAAGCCGCAGGGTCTCACGGGCAGCGCGGGTGCTGCCGTGGCACAGGGCATTGCCACCCAGCTCTACATCATGAGCCAGGTGCCGGTCATCCGGCGCAGGCTCATGCAGGCGGAACCCTTTCGCCACAAGGGCATGTGGTCGCGCCCGCTTGCCATTCACCCCCGCATCCTGGCCATGGCCGCCTCTACTGGCGGGCCGACCGCCTTTGCCCGCGTGCTTGGCGACCTGCCGCCCGATTTCGCGCTGCCGGTCGTGCTGGTGCAGCATATGGGGCAGAGCTTCATGGAAGGCTTTGCCCAGTGGCTTGATCAGCAGGTGGCGCTGCCGGTCAGGCTGGCGCAGCATGGCATGCTGCTTGAACGCGGGCAGGTGCTCGTGGCGCCGGGTAACCGGCACATGACGGTTGGCCCGCGCGGCGAGGTGCTGCTGCATGATGCGCCGCCCGTGCAGGGGCAGCGGCCCTCGGCTGACGTGCTGTTTTCCTCCGTGGCAAGGGTTTTTGGCGCTGACGGGCTTGGCGTGCTGCTGACCGGCATGGGCGAGGATGGCGTGGAGGGGCTTGGCCGCATCCGCGCGCGTGGCGGCTACACGGTGGTGGAGGACCGCAGCACCGCCGTCATTCACGGCATGCCCGGCGCGGCCGAGCGCGCGGGGGCTGCTTGCATCAGCCTGCCGGTGCATGAAATCGCCCCCCATATCCTCCGGGCCATGGCGGGCGGCCCGGTTCCCTCCCAAGACCCTCTGGCTGGATAAGACAACCCCATGGTGCTGACCGACCGCGAAGACATTCCCGATACCCTGCTGCTGGTGGAGGATTCGGACACGCAGGCCCTGCGCATCCGCCGCATGCTGGAAAGCCACGGCTTTCACGTCCATCGCGTAGCCAGCGGGGAGGAGGCGCTCGATACGCTCGATGTGCGTCTGCCGGGACTGGTGATTGCCGATTATCACCTGCCGGGCATGAATGGCGGCCAGCTCGCCCGCCAACTGCGCATGAACGCGGTCACGCGCACCATACCGGTGCTGATCCTGACCGAGGGGATCGAGCCGGGGCTGGAGCGCGAAGGGCTGGAAAGCGGGGCGGATGCGTATATCCCCAAATCCTCCGACCCAGCGCTGATCGTCTTTCGCATCCGCGCGCTTTTGCGCGAGCACGCGGCGCATGCGCCCTCGCTTGTGCCGCAGCGCGTGTTCCGCCGCGCGCGCATCATGGTCATTGCCCCCGAGCCCGAACACCGGCGCGCCGTGCCCGAACTGCTCGACCAGCTCCGGCGCGACGGGCATATCGTTACCCTGTGGCATGACCCATCCCGCCTCGTGCCCGCCCTTCTGCACGACCCCGAGCACATGCCTGACTGCGTGGTGATCGACCTCGCGTGCCGCGAGTTTGACGGGCTGGAAGTGTGCCGCAAGCTTGATGAATGGCGGCAGGAGGACCTGCTCTCGGGCAACGTGCCGCCGCGCATACTCGGCGTGGATGGCGCGCCCCGGCCCGATGCGAAGGAGTTCTCGGCCCGCGTGTTCGAGGCGGGGATTGATGATCTCGTCTCGCGCGATGTAGGGCCTGCGGCGCTGGCGCTGCGCATTCGCGTGCTGGTGCGGCGCAAGCTTTTGCAGGATGACGTGCGCCGCATCGAGGTGGAGCGGCAGGCGCGCGAGATCGCGGTCAAGAGCGCGCGCGCGGAGGCGGCGGCCATTGCATCCAAGGCCTCGCTGGCCGAAGCGCTGGAGCAGGCCAACCGCGAACTGGCCGATGCCAACCGCAAGCTGATCGAAACCCAGGGCAAGCTGGTGCAGACCGCCAAAATGGCTTCCTTGGGTGAACTCGTGGCGGGCATCGCGCACGAGATCAACAACCCGCTGGCCTTCATCCTGGCGCACAAGGACACGGTGGCGCGTGGGCTGGACCGGCTCGCAGCGATGGAAGACACCACGACTGACGCCGATCACGACCAGCGCGGCGTCATTCTGGCAAAGTGCCGCGACCGGGTGGGGTCGATGAACATGGGGCTGCGGCGCATCCAGAACCTTGTGCTCAATCTGCGCAAATTCTCGCGGCTTGATGAAGGGCTGTTCCAGATCATCGACGTGCCCGAGGCGCTGGAAACGGTCATGGCGCTGCTGACCCAGAAGCTGGGCAGCGGCATTGCGGTCAAGAGGCAGTATGAGGCGCCTGACCGGCTGTACTGCCAGGCGGCGCTGCTCAATCAGGTCATCATGAATATTATCAGCAATGCGGCGGATGCAATCCTTGCCGCCCAGCATGATGATATGTCTGGTCAGGGCGGCATGGCGGTGGGCGAGATCGGGATCCACACCTACCTCGCCCATAATGACAGCGGGCCTGACAGTTACGTCTTTGTCATTACCGATAGCGGCCCCGGCATAGCACCCGATGTGCAGGAGCGCATTTTCGAGCCGTTCTTCACCACCAAGCCCGTGGGGGCGGGCACGGGGCTGGGGCTGGCCATCGCCTACAGCGTGGTGCAGGCGCATCAGGGCAGCCTGTCGGTGGGGCGGGCGCCGGAGGGTGGGGCGCGCTTCACCATTTCCATACCGTGGCATCCGGAGCAGGGGAGTGAAAGCCTGCCACCAGCCGCCACATCATCCGCGCACAGGGAGAAAACAGGCTCATGAAAACAGATCCCGCCGCGCAGGTGCGCCCCGTTGTACTGCTGGTGGATGACGAGGCGGAAATTCTCGTTGCCCTGACCGACCTGCTGGAAGACACGTTTACCGTCCTGTCCACCACCTCGCCCACCGAGGCGCTGGAGATCCTCTCCACCCGCAACGACGTGGACGTGATCGTGTCCGACCAGCGCATGCCCGAGATGGGCGGCGACGTGATGCTGGCCCGCGCCCGCGCCCATAGCGATGCGCAGGCCATACTGCTTACCGGCTATGCCGATATCGGCGCGGTGGCTGCGGCGCTGAACCAGGGGCGCATCTCGTTCTATTCCCACAAGCCATGGGACCCCGACGCCCTGCGCGCCATGATCGTGCAGGCGGCGGATTACCACCGCCTCGAGCGCGAGCTGCGCACCGAGCGCATGCTGCTGCACGGGCTGCTCGACAACCTGCGCTCGGGCCTTGGCTTCAAGGATGCGCAGGGGCGCTTCATCCGCATCAACCAGCAGGCGGCCGATTTCTATGGCCGCGACATCAATGCCTGCCTTGGCCACACGGAGGAGGAACTGTGCGATGCCGACCTCCTGCCCATCATCCGCGCGGCCAGCGCGCGACTGCGCGCGGAGGGGCGGGATGAGGAAACGCTGGAACTGCCCGCCCATATCCAGGGGGCGGCGCAGGGGCGGTGGCGCGAGATCACGCGCGTGGTGCTTGGCGCGTTGGGCGATGGCTCGGCCAGCTCGGTCGTGATCAACCGCGACATCACCCGCCAGCAGGAAATGGCGGCCCGCCTGCGCCAGGCGGAAAAGATGCAGGCGCTCGGCACGCTGGCAGGCGGCATTGCGCATGACTTCAACAACCTGCTCACCGCCGTTCTCGGCTCGCTCGAACTCGTGCGCGACATGGGACCGGAGGAAGGGCCGATGGCCCGCCTGCTTGATAACGCCGCCGCCGCCGCCCAGCGTGGTGCGTCGCTCACGCGCAGGCTGCTCAATTTCAGTCGCCCGCGCGACCTGAGCCTCGAGCCGGTGGATGTCAACGCCCTGCTACACGGCATGAAGGACCTTCTGGCCCAGACCGTGGTGTCGCGTCAGGGCAAGGGAGCCAACGGGCATCCCTGTTCCATCGTGGTCGATACTGCTGCCTCCGACGGGGTGCTGCCGCCAGTGTGCACCGATGCGGGCCAGCTTGAACTCGCCGTGCTCAACCTGTGCATCAACGCGGTCGATGCCATGCCCGGTGGCGGCATGATCGTGGTTTCCACGGCGCTCAAGCAGGTGAAGGAGATCGTGGCGGGCACCAACCTCGTGCCGGGCAATTACGTGATGGTTTCGGTCACCGATCAGGGGGTGGGCATGTCGCCCGATACGCTGGCGCGGGTGTTCGAGCCGTTCTTCACCACCAAGGATGTGGGGCGCGGCACGGGGCTGGGTCTGTCGATGATCTATGGGTTCATCCGCCATGTGGGCGGCGAGGTGCAGGTGCGCAGCCAGCCCGGCGAGGGCACGCGCGTGGATCTGTGCCTGCCGGTGCAGGGCGGGATCAGGGCGCAGGGCCAGATCCCGCCCGCGGCCAGCCCCCGGCAGGGCAACGAAAGCAGCCGCGCACTGCATGTGATGGTGGTGGATGACGAACCGGGCGTGCGCGCGGTTACAGTGGGTTTTCTGCGCGCGCGGGGGCATGAGGTGCTTGAATATTCCTCCGGCACGGCGGCGGTAAACGCCATGGAGGAAGGGCTCGGCCCGATTGACCTCGTGATCATGGATGTGATGATGCCCGGCATGGGCGGGCTCGAGACGGTGCACCACCTCCAGGCCCTGCGCCCCGGGCTGCGCGTGCTGTACCTGACCGGCTATGCCAGCGCGGGCGCCCTGCCTGCGGGCAGCGCCAATGTCATGCACAAGCCGTTCACGCAGGCGGATCTTGCCGCCCATATCGACCGGATCATGCAGCGCCCGGCTGACTGAAATGCGGCGCGCGCCCGGCGGCGGGCGTGTTGCCCCTTGTTCTGGCGCAGGAAGGTTTTATCTGTAGGATCATGCAAGATCATCATTCCTCATCCCATGACCCGGTCGGGTGGCATGGTACGACCATTCTATGTGTGCGCCGCGGTGGCCGTGTTGCCATGGCGGGCGACGGGCAGGTGACGCTGGGGGCCACCGTGATCAAGGGCAATGCCCGCAAGGTGCGCCGCATCGGGCCGACGGGGCAGATTCTGGCAGGCTTCGCGGGAGCGACGGCAGATGCCTTCACTCTGCTGGAGCGGCTGGAAAACAAGCTCGAGCGCTACCCCAACCAGCTTGAGCGCGCCTGCGTGGAACTGGCCAAGGACTGGCGCACCGACCGCTACCTGCGCCGGCTGGAAGCCATGATGGCCGTGGCCGATGCCGAGCGCTCCTTCACGCTTACGGGCAATGGCGATGTGCTCGAACCCGAGGATGGCATCATCGCCATTGGCTCGGGTGGCAATTACGCGCTCTCGGCCGCGCGCGCCCTGCTGGGCATTGACGGGCTGGGTGCAGAGGAAATTGCCCGCCGGTCGATGAAGATTGCCGGTGATATCTGTGTCTATACCAACCATTCCGTCATTGTGGAGACACTGGGCGCGGATGCGCATGAAGGGGCAGCCTGATGGAAATACCCAATCATACTCCGCGTGAGATTGTCTCCGAACTTGACCGCTTCATCATCGGGCAGGGCGATGCCAAGCGTGCCGTGGCCATTGCGCTGCGTAACCGCTGGCGCCGCGCGCAACTGCCTGATGCCCTGCGCGAGGAGGTGGTGCCCAAGAACATCCTGATGATCGGGCCGACCGGCTGCGGCAAGACCGAGATCGCCCGTCGCCTCGCCAAACTGGCGCAGGCGCCGTTCCTCAAGGTCGAGGCCACCAAATTCACCGAAGTGGGTTATGTGGGCCGCGATGTGGAGAGCATCATCCGTGACCTGATCGAGGTCTCGATCAACATGCTGCGCGACCTGCGGCGCAGGGATGTCGAGGCCAATGCCGGGGAAGCCGCCGAAAAGCTCCTGCTTGATGCGCTGGTGGGCGAGGGCGCATCAGCCGAAACGCGCAACAAGTTCCGCCGCATGCTGCGCGCGGGCGAGCTTGAGCACAAGGAAGTCGAGATATCGATTGCCGAGGGCGGCAGCCCGACCCAGTCCGACATGCCGAACATGACGCCGGGCACCGTCATCAACTTCTCGGACATGATGAAGGGCTTCATGAACCGCGTGCCGCAGCAAAAGCGCATGACGGTCGCCGCCGCCCGTGCGGCCCTGATCCGGCAGGAAGCGGACCGGATGCTCGATACCGAGGCCCTGACGCGTGAGGCCGTGGCCCATGCGCAGGACCACGGCATCGTCTTTCTCGACGAGATCGACAAGGTCTGCGCCCGTGCATCCGAAGGGGGTGCGCGGGGCGGCGATGTCTCGCGTGAAGGTGTGCAGCGCGACCTGCTGCCGCTGATCGAGGGCACCACCGTCTCGACCAAATACGGCCCGGTGCGCACGGATCATATCCTGTTCATCGCATCCGGCGCGTTCCATATTGCCAAGCCGTCCGACCTGCTGCCCGAACTGCAGGGGCGGCTGCCCATCAGGGTGGAACTCGCATCGCTCACGCGCGAGGATCTGCGCCGCATCCTGACCGAGCCGGAGCATTCGCTGCTCAAGCAGTATGTCGCCCTGCTGGGCACGGAGGATGTAACCCTGTCGTTCAGCGATGGCGCAATTGACGCGCTGGCGGAACTGGCGGCGGATATTAACGAGCGGGTGGAGAATATCGGCGCGCGGCGTCTGGCAACCGTGCTTGAGCGCCTTTTGGAGGATGTGTCGTTTACCGCGGCCGACCGCAAGGGCGAGACTGTGGTGATCGAGGCTGCCGACGTGCAGGCCAAGGTGGCCCCACTGGCCCGCAAGGGTGATCTGAGCCGCTTTATCCTGTAGGGCATGACCCGACCCGCAGGGGCCGTGCCGCAGGGCGCGGCCTTTTGCATTCTGACCGATTTGATGGCCACCGCCGCTGGAAAGATTGATGACTGACCCGTTTGTAAAGCCCGAGGACGATACCGCCGCTGACGCCATTGCCGAGATTGGCGAGGAACTGGCCCTGTTTGATGACTGGATGCAGCGCTACCAGTACATCATTGAACTGGGGCGCAAGCTGCCGGCTTTTCCCGCCGTATGGCAGGATGATGCCCATCGCGTACCGGGTTGCCAGAGCCAGGTCTGGATGGAGGTGCAGCCGCGCGATGGCGCACTCTACCTTGCCGGCGCGTCGGATGCGGCCATCGTGTCGGGGCTGGTGGCGCTGCTGCTACGGGTCTATTCCGGCCGCAGTCGGCAGGAGATACTCGACACTGACCCTGCCTTCCTGCGCGAACTGGGGCTAGTGCAGGCGCTCTCCACCAATCGTGGCAACGGGGTGGAGGCCATGGCGCAGGCCATTCGCAAGGCTGCCGCCGCCATGCCTGCCTGAAAACAGGAAAAAAGCCTGAAAACCGCCGCCTTTTGGGAAACAGGGCGGCGCGTGGCCTTATTTCAGCGTTCAGTAGCCTGCATCAAACCCTGCGTCGTCCACGGCGGCGTACAGGTCTTCCGGGTTGGTGGAACGGGCATCATAGGTAATGAAGGCCTTGCCCTGTTCGAGCGAGACTTCCACCATCGAGACGCCATCCACCCCTTCGAGTGCGCGCTTCACCTTGGCGGCGCAGCCATCACAGGTCATGCCCTGTACGTTCAGTGTTATTTTTTCCATGAATCTGGTTACCTTCTGCTGTCGCGCGCCCGCCGTGGCTGCGTTGGGTTGATCAGTCGAATCATTACAACGGAAAAGGGGGCTGCGCCATGACCTCTTCCGCAGCACTCCCTCCGCGCGCGGGATAAACGCCACATTGTCGCAGACCTGATAAAAGCATCATCTCATTATAGGATATATTGTATATATTGGGGCGTCGTGAAAATGGAGGCCGGACGTCTCGAGTTACGATCTTATGGTTTTTGATCCTGCTGCCGCCCCGCGTGACAGGACGGAATTCCTTGCCTGGTATCGCCAGCAGATGAAAGACGCGGGTGACGGCAGTGCGACAACCCCGGCGCTGAACGCATGGTACGGGGATATGTGCCGCACATTCCCGGATATGGACAGCGTAGAACTCGAGGCATCAGATGATGCCGGTTCTTATATGACTGATTATTCATCAACTACGCCGCACATGATCTACGCAGCGTTTGCATGGTCGGTGGCCGAGGAGGCGCATGCCCTGATGCGTGAACTGGCAATCCGGCATCAGGTCGGTTTTTTTGATGTCAGTGCAACGGATGGGGAAATCCTGTTTCCCGCCTGATACCCTGGCGGCGGCCTGAAAAGGCAGCCTCCATAATAGCCTGAAATCATAAAAGTTTTTGGTGAAGCTTTTTTCAAAAAGCTTCAGAAAGCATCATTATCAGAAAAAGATATTATCGATCATAATAAAAATGAAATCGTTCCTGTCCCATGCACAGGCAGAATGTTGTCGCGATCCTGGCACGTTCATTCGGCGGCGTGGAACGGAAAACTGTCGGCATCACGCACAGCATGCACGCAATGACGATAAAAATAGTGCTTTGATAAAAAAGAATAAAAGTTTTTGAGTGCTGCCTTTTTTCAAAAAGGCGGCACTCTTTAAAGCATTTTGAAAAAGCGTGACCTCAAGATCGCAGGCGTGTGCCTGAGGCGCTTTTCTGGCAACCGTGCTGCAAGGCGGAGGGGCCCATACAAAAAGGGCCGGTGCTTGCGCAACCGGCCCTTGCATGACGGGATGATTGACGCGGCGCGCGCGTCAGTCAACCGTGCTCATGCGGGTCTCATCAACGAACTTTTCGGTATCGTCATCGATCTTGCGTGATTTGCGACCAGCGGGGCCGTGCACGTACAGCGTCTTGCGGTCCACCTTCTGGTCAGAACCCTGCGGCTTGAGCGGCATTTCATATTCCGCCTTCTGCGCATGATCGGCCATCTGCAACTCGGGGTTGAACACTGAGTTGAACTTCCAGATCATGGTCAGGAAGTTGGTCTGCCCGCGCAGGGCCAGGCGCAGGGCAATGCCCAGCGTGTCCTTGATCGCGCTCCAGCCCAGATGCTTGTTGTTGAGGATCTGCTGGGTCTTGACCAACTCCTCATAGAACTCGCGCAGCGGCAGGGTGGTGGGCATGACCGCGTGCTGGATGTCGAACAGGCGGTAGTCGCGCGTGGTCAGCTTGCGGGACTCGCTCTCCCAGATCTCGGTGCCGGGGTAGGGCGTCGTGACCGAGATGTTCACGATATCCGGGATCTCGAGGCACCACTGGCGGATGACCTCAAAGCGCTCACGGTCCCATGACGGGTCGGCAATCAGGTTGATGGCCACGATCAGATCGAGCGAGCGGGCGTATTCCAGCGCCTCGAAGTTGCGGTCCATCGACACGCGCTTGCGGAAGCGCTTCAGCCCTTCGGCATCCACTGCCTCAAGCCCGATGAAGATGTAGCTCAGCCCGATCTCTTTCCAGACCGCGAACACTTCCTTGTTGCGCATCAGCACGTCGGCGCGCGTCTCGAGGTAGTATTCTTTCTGGATGTTGCGGCGCTTGATTTCATCGGCAATGGCCATGCCGTGCTCGGCATGCACGAAGGCCACGTCATCGACGATGAAGATGCCGGGCTCCTTGATCTCCTGCAGTTCCTCGCCAATCACCTTGGCGCTCGCCGTGCGGTAGGAGCGGCCATAGAAGGTCCATGCACTGCAGAAGGTACAGTCCCACGGGCAGCCACGGGCGAACTCGATGGAGGCGGCGGGGTCGAGTGTTCCGATGAAGTATTTGCGGCGGTGGCGCAGCAGGTCGCGCGCGGGACGCACCTCATCAAGCGATTCGATAAAGATGGGCGGCGGGCCATCGCCATCCATTGTCACCACGCCGGGTACGGTGGTCAGGTCCTTGCCCTGCTCCCATGCCTCGAGCAGCAGGCCGACAGTGGCATCGCCCTCGCCCTTGAGCACGCAGTTGATGGCGCCATCGGACAGGGCCAGCACGTCACGCGCGATGAACGAGATGGAGTGCCCGCCAATGAACAGGAACACGTTGGGCAGGCGCTTGCGCGTTTCCTTGCACAGGTCGATGATCTCGGGAACATTGGCCAGGTAATTGCCCGAGAAGCAGATGGCATGCGGGCGGAATTCCTCAATGCGCTGCCAGTAATCGGGGTGCTTCTCGACCTGCAGGTCGATGATCTGCACGTCATGCCCCTTGTTGCGCGCGGCACCGGCAACCAGTTCAAGCCCCAGCGGTTCAAGACGCAGGAAGACCTTCGTGTACATGAGCGAGCTTGGATGAACGGCCAGTAATCTCATTCTTTTACCTCAGGCATCGATGGGGACGGTGACAACGCGCGACAGCCATACGCAATCTGGTAACAAATTTACAGCCGGTCCGGTGCTGTATTTGTAATTTTTATATATCACGTATGATTTAAAAAAAATCAGAATAATGACAGAGGGTGACAATATAAGGCCCGCCTGTCATCAAGATCACGGTAATATCACCTATGCATTCAGATGATACCACCATCCGGCTTCATCATATCTTCTTGGCAGGTATGCTTTGTGTTCATGTCCGGCATTGCAGGTAGGGCACCTATGCATTGCCCACGCGGCACCGGCTGCCCGGCGTCTTGTCCCCTATCGCGGGGAGCACTTTCGTGGCAGTCTTGCCAGCGCTTAAGCGACGGGGTCGAAATGAAGCTGAAGATTGTGGAAAAACTGCCTGCCCGCCTCGGGCTGCTGGCATGTGGGCTGGTAGTTCTTGGTGGCTGCACGGCCGAGATCGGGCGCAAGCCGTTCGAGAGTGATGTAAAATGCCTGCGCGAGCAGTTGGGCACCACCATGCAGCTCAGCTTTCCCATCGCGGCGAATACCTGCCAGCGCATGAGCGACCACAACTTCATCTTCGGTTCAAAGAAGAAGAAGGCCCAGCCGCTGCCGCTCAACCTGCGTGGCGCGCCCGACCTGCAGAAGATGGCCGATGAATACGGCTACAGCTACACAAAATAGCGTGTCCGCCCGGTAAGGGAACCCTGGCCGCTCCGATGTGTTGCGGCCGGCAGGGCGGTTTCAGTTTTCGAGTTCGGTATCCCAGTACAGATAGTCGCGCCAGCTTTCGTGCAGGTAGTTGGGGGGAAAGGCGCGGCCATTTTCCTGCAGCCTGCGGCTTGAGGGCCGCGCAGGCGTGCGGGCGGGATACATGCGGATCTGATGCGGCATGTAGGAGCCCTTGATCAGGTTGCACGGGCTGCAGGCGGTCACCACGTTCTCCCAGCTCGTGCGGCCCCCCTTGCTGCGGGGAATGACGTGGTCGAAGGTCAGTTCCTGCGTGGGGAAGCGGGTATTGCAGTACTGGCAGGAGAAATTGTCGCGCAAAAAGACATTGAACCGCGTGAAGGCGGGCTTGCGGGCGGTGGGGATATAGTCCTTGAGCGCAATCACGCTGGGCAGGCGCAGGCTCTGGGTGGGGGAGTGGACGACCGTATCATATTCGCTCAGCACTGATACGCGGTCGAGCCACACGGCGCGGATGGCATCCTGCCATGACCACAGCGAAAGCGGAAAATAGGAGAGCGGCCTGAAATCGGCATTCAGGACGAGAGCGGGCAGGTATTGACTGTCACAGGGCACGGACGCATTCCTTTCCGAATGCCGCCGCACAAAGTTCAGGCGTACTCTGTTCCGAAGCGAACGCCTTATGGATGTGCGTCGTCGTCAGGTAACTGTCGAATCTATTGCAGACCCCGCATGGCGTGGCAACCCCATGCCCACGTGGCCGCAGGCACCGACCTATCAACGCAGCAGGGCAGGGTCGTGGCGCATTTTTTCGCCATCGCTCTGATTTAAATGGATAATGGCTGAAATTACCCGTTTTGCCCCCAGCCCCACGGGGCACCTGCATCTGGGGCATGTGGCCTCGGTGCTGCACGCCTGGCGCGTGGCCAAGGAGTCGGGGGGGCGCTTTATCCTGCGGGTGGAGGATATCGACACCACGCGCTGCCGCCCTCAATTCATTACCGACCTGTATGCCGACCTCGGCTGGCTTGGCCTGTCCTGGCCGCAGCCGGTGCGCCGCCAGTCAGAGCACATGGCGCAATATCGCGCCGTGCTCGACCATCTGGCGGCGCATGGGCTGCTCTATCCCTGCTTCTGCACCCGGCGCGATATTGCCGAGGCCGCGGGCGCGCCCCATCATGCGCCCGATGGTGCCCTGGTCTATCCCGGCACCTGCCGCCACATGGAGCCGGGCCTGCGGGCAGAAAAACTAGCGGCGGATGCCCCTCATGCCCTGCGGCTGGACATGGCGCGCGCGCTGCAATGGCCGGGGGCGGATACGCTGACATGGCACGAATGCGGCGAAGGCCCGCAGCCCGCCTGTGCTGCGGCATTTGGCGATGTGGTGCTCGCGCGGCGCGATGTGCCTGCCTCCTATCATTTATGTGTCACGCATGATGATGCCCTGCAGGGCGTCACCCTTGTCACGCGCGGGGTGGACCTGCGGCCAGCAACCGGCCTGCACCGCCTGCTGCAGCACATCATGGGCTGGCCCGCGCCGCGCTACAGCCATCATGCGCTGCTGTGCGACGGCGAGGGCAGGCGGCTGGCCAAGCGTGATGGCGCGCCCTCCATCCGCGCCATGCGCGCGGCGGGCATGACACCGCAACAGGTGCTTCAGGCCGCCGGGGCAGGAGATCATATATCTGCTGTTTCCTCGAGCACGGGTTCGCTCTAGGCTACGCCCGCCCGGTCGCGTGCCGGATGTGTTTTTTTCACTGTTAATGGATCTTGATACCATGGATCTTACCGCCGCCCGACTGGCCCGGATCAGCCCGAGCCAGACGATTGCCATCTCAACCAAGGCGCGTGAACTCAAGGCGGCGGGGAAGGACATCATCAGCCTTTCCGCCGGTGAGCCGGATTTCGATACGCCAGACAGCATCAAGAAAGCCGCCATCCGCGCCATCGAGGCAGGCGAGACCAAATATACCGATGTTGCGGGCACGCCCGCCCTGCGCCGGGCCATTGCCGAGCGCTTCCGCGCCGATAGCGGGCTGGATTACACCTGGGATGAAGTGATCGTTGCCAATGGCGGCAAGCAGATCATCTATAACGCCATGGTTGCCACCATCAATCCGGGTGATGAGGCCATCATTCCCGCGCCGTGCTGGGTGTCGTATCCCGATATCGTGTCGCTGGCCGAGGGCACGCCCGTTATCGTGCCGTGCAGCGTAGAGAACGGCTTCAAGCTCCAGCCGGCCGAACTTGAGGCCGCGATCACGCCGCGCACCAGGTGGCTGCTGCTCAACTCGCCCAACAACCCCACCGGGGCGGCCTATTCCTTCGAGGAGATGCGCGGCCTGTGCGACGTGCTGCTGCGCCACCCCGATGTGTGGATCCTGACCGACGATATCTATAACAAGCTGGTCTATGATGGCTTTCGCGCGCCCACCGTGGTCGAGGTCGAGCCCCGCCTGCGTGACCGGACCGTCACCATGAATGGCGTGTCGAAGGCCTATGCCATGACCGGCTGGCGCATTGGCTATTCCGCCGCCCCCGTGCAGATGACGCGGGCGATGAACAAGCTGCAGAGCCAGTCCACCTCCGGCCCCGGCTCGATCAGTCAGGCCGCGGCAGTGGCGGCGCTGACCGGCCCGCAGGACTTCATCGGCACCATGGTCAGCACCTATCAGGCGCGGCGTGACCTCGTGGTGGGCATGCTCAACGAGGCGAAAGGCCTGCACTGCCCGGTGCCTGAGGGCGCGTTCTATGTGTTTCCCTCGCTCGTCGGCTGCCTGGGCAAGACCAGCGCGGGCGGCACGCTGATCGATACCGATGAAGCCTTTGTCACGGCCCTGCTTGATGAGGAAGGCGTTGCCGCCGTGCATGGCAGCGCGTTCATGTTCGCCGGGCATTTCCGCATCTCCTACGCCACCGACACGGCCAGCCTGAAGGAAGCCTGCCTGCGCATCCAGCGTTTCTGCGCAGCCCTGCGTTAAGGAACGCACGGCCATGAACAGAAATGAAGGACTTGCCTATCCGCTGTTCGCGCAGCGGATGGAGCGCCTGAGCGTGCCCGCCACCATCGCCATGGCGCAGCGCGCGCGTGAATTGCGCGCGAAAGGGGAGAAAGTGCTCTCGCTCGCATTGGGCGAGCCCGACTTCGCAACGCCCCCCGCCGTGATCGAGGCGGCTCACCGCGCAGCGCTGGACGGGCAGACCAAATACCCCCCCGTTGATGGTACGCCTGCACTCAAGGCCGCGATCGCGCGCAAGTTTGCGCGCGAGAACGCGCTGGACTACGCGCCGGGGGAGATCATGGTCTCGAACGGGGGCAAGCAGGTCATCTTCAATGCGTTCATGGCCACCGTGCAGCCGGGCGATGAAGTGGTCATTCCGCGCCCGTACTGGGTGAGCTACCCGCTGATTGTCGAGATGTTTGGCGGCACGCCTGTCTATGCCGACTGCCATGAGGCCGATGATTTCCGCCTCAGGCCCGAGGCGCTGGAGGCCGCGATCACGCCACGCACCAAATGGCTGGTGCTCAACTTTCCCAACAACCCCACGGGCGGCACCATGGGGGAGGCGGATCTCGAAGCCGTGGCCGAGGTGCTGCGGCGCCATCCGCATGTGCATGTGCTCTCTGACGAAATATATGAGCACCTGCTTTATGACGGGCTGCGCCATGCCTCGCTTGCTGCCGTCGCCCCCGACCTCAAGGGCCGTATCCTGACCCTGAACGGTGTGTCAAAGGCCTATGCCATGACCGGCTGGCGGGTGGGTTACGTGGGTGGCCCCACGCCGCTCATCCGTGCCATGACCGCCATACAGGGCAGCGCCACATCGGGCATCTGTTCCATCAGCCAGGCCGCTGCCGCCGCCGCCCTTGACGGGCCGCCCGACATTATTGCGCAGATGTGCGCGGTCTATGCCCGCCGGCGCGAGATGGTGGTGTCAACCCTGCGCACCATTCCCGGCCTGACCTGTGCCATGCCGCACGGGGCGTTTTATGCCTATCCCGGCATTGCTGGCTGCATCGGGCGCAGGACAGCGGGCGGGCGGATGCTCAATACGGACGAGGATTTCGCTATCGCCCTGTTAGCCGAGCAGCATGTGGCCGTGGTGCATGGCTCGGCCTTCGGGCAGGGGCCTTACCTGCGCCTGTCCTATGCCACGAGTGATGACATTCTCACGGAATGCTGCACGCGCCTTGCGCGGTTTGTCGACGGGTTGTCCTGAAGGAATCATCAAGGCATCCGGGTGCCGCCTTTTCTTACGAAAGGCGGCATTTTGTTTGAATCTGTCTGGAAAAGCTTTCCCAGGAACGTCTTTATGTTCTGCTGTTTTCAGTCCGGATCAGGTGAGGGCGGGTTGAGCAGGAAAACCCCCTCGGTCAGGATGGCGGGCAGAAGTGGGGTTGCCAGCGGCAGGCCCGACAGCACGATCGCCCCTGCCGAAGCCGCGCAGGCTCCCACATAGCCGGTGCGTCCGCCCAGACGCTCGGCAATGACAAACAGAAAGACCGCCACAAGTTCCAGCACCGCAGCACCCCCAAGCCGGAGCGGGTGCAACTGTGTCTGCAGTCCCATATCCGACAGCAGGCGCAGCAGCGCGGGCGACTGTTCCTGCGTGTCACCCCCGAGCCCGAACATGAAAGAAAAGGGCAGGATCAGCACGCCAAGTATGTCGCGCAGCAGGTTGATCAACCCGCTGACCAGCGGCAATAGCACCAGAATGGCGAGGCTCATGCTGGTGCAGGTGGCGACAATGATCAGCCCGACCTGCCTCTGCCGTGCCGCCGGGTTGTGTGGCGGCTCATCGGGTTCCATTGGCACAGCGACTTGCGGCGGGCGTTACCACCATTTTACGGGTTCGGGTTCATTGGGGTCAGCCTCGTCGTTACCTGCCTGCGGGGTGCGGGCTGGCATGACCCGGTTTTCTGCCACGCGGCTGCGTGCCCTGTGTCGGCTGGCTTCCTCGCGCAGGCGGTCGGCTTCTTCGCGGGCTGCATAGATTTCGGCGCGCAGGCTCAGTATTTCAGCATCGCGTGCGGCGAGTCTGGTCTTGTTCTCGGCAGCGATGACATCGGCATGACCGATGCGGGTGGTCAGGGAGCGGATCTGCGCCTGCGCTTCTGAAAGGCGGAGTTCGGCCTCCTCGCGCAGCTTCTGCTCGAACTGGATCTTGTGGCGCAGTTGCTCCGTCTCGCCCCGGTCTTCGGGCTGGGCATGCAGCACGCGTGGTGAGGCGCGGCCGGTGGTCAGCGAATGATGTTCTACACGTACATCGCCATCCTGCACGAATTTGCGGCGGCGCTGGGTCGGATCAGCTTGGCGCACGGGGCGTGCCTTGGCCTGTGCAGCCTTGGGTGCGGCGGGACCGCGCGGCTTGCCCTTGCCAAGGCGCTCAAGCGCCTGGCGGAAGGCGGTTTCATTGACTTCGTCGCGTTGGGGGCTCTGGTCTTCTTCCTTCGAAAAGGAAAGAAAATCGTTATAAGGTGACACAGCAGAACTCTCGATAACTCAATGCACCATGCGAGATGTTGGGAAAGGCCATATTTAGGAAATTATTCCTCTGACCGGGATGCCGATGGTGCCGATTTTTAAGTGATTGATCGAGTATATAACGCCTTTGGGACGGCTTGCGCAAGAGGTATGAAGATAAATATAATAATGGATGACACAATTATTATGTCAAAATATTTTTAACAAAATTCAAATAAATTAAACGGAAATAACAATATAAATTAACAATATTTCTTCATTTTAAAACAAAAAAACAACAGATTTCATAATGAAATTTGCTGTATTGGCATTCCTGCATGGCAGCAGTCACTTGCGTTTTGAAGGGTGGTTGGGCCAGATAAGGCGCGATAACGTCTTTTCCGTAATATCCGGCAGGATACAGTATGTGTGACAATGGGCAAAACGCCGTTGCGGTCTCTCTCTCGCGCAGGCTCGGGCAGGCGGCGCGCCCGCGCGTGCTGGTGGTGATGGGGGTGTCAGGGTGTGGCAAGAGCACCGTGGCCCAGCTTATGGCCGAGCGCATGGGCTGGCCTGTCATCGAAGGCGACGACCTGCATCCGCCCGCCAATATCGCGCGCATGAGCAACGGCATTCCCCTGACCGATGAGGATCGTGCCCCCTGGCTCGACCGCATTGCCGCCGCGATCCTGGCCTGGCGTGAGCAGGGGCAGTGCGGCATCGTGACCTGTTCATCGCTGCGGCGCGCCTATCGCGAGCGGATCGGCGCGGGCCATGCGGAGGTGTGCTTTGTCTACCTCAAGGGCAGCAGGGAAGACATTGCCCCGCGCCTGCGCCAGCGCACGGGACATTTCATGCCGGTTGGCATGCTCGACAGCCAGTTCGCAACCCTGGAAGAACCCGACATGCACCATGAGGTGGTCATGACGCTCGATGTCAACGCTCCGCAGGCCCATCTGGCCGAGCAGGCCTGCCTGCATCTGGACCGCCTGCCGGGCTGAAAGCCCTCATTCAGCCGTGGGTGGCGGGGAGGCCGGGGCCCATGTCAGGTCACTGGCCCCGTTATCATTGAGGTGACGCCCCAGCACGAACAGGTAATCGGACAGGCGGTTCATGCAGGCGGGAATGGCGGGGCCAATATCTTCGCTGCGCGCCAGCGTGGCCAGCCGTCGCTCCGCCCGCCGCACCACGGTGCGCGCCAGATGGGCGTGGGCTGCGGCCATCGTGCCGCCGGGCAGGACAAAGCTGGTCAGCGGCGGGATATGCGCGCGCAGGTGCTCCACCTCGTCTTCCATGGCCTTGACCGCAGCGGCACCCTGCGCCAGTGGGCGGGGCGGGTTGCCGGGCATGCACACCACGCCGCCGATATCGAACAGAAGCCCCTGCAGCCAGGCAATGAAACGGGCGTTCCGGCCTGCAGGCAGGGTCGCGCGCAGCAGCCCGATCACGGCATTGGCTTCGTCAAGGGCGCCAAGGGCCTCGATGCGCACCGAGTCCTTGGCGACACGCGCGCCATTGCCCAGCGCAGTCTGCCCGGTGTCGCCGCCACGGGTCACGACCCGGTCGATACGAATGCTCATGGATTTATCCGCCTGTCATGAGTAAAAGTAATAGTAATGTATTTTTTAATAAATATAATCCCGCATATTTCAAGTAAAACCCGGAAGATATTCTTCCATAAATAAAAATCTTTTGGTGAAGCTTTTTTTAAAAATCTTCAAGGAACGCTGCCTTTTTGCAAAAAGGCAGCACCCGGAAACGTCTATCAGTCATCATGGCGGCAGTCTTCAGCGTGAAGGCTTGGCCGCACCGAGCTTCAGGGAATCATTGAGCAGGGTCTGCAATGTATCCGCCGTGGTGGAGGCATAGGCCTTGAGTTCGGGGTCGGAGGCGGATTCCGCCTCGTTTTGGAACATGGCCAGCGCATCGCTTGCCGCCTGCGCCTGCAGGTCGAGGTAATCGCGCTCGAATTTGGCGCCGGTTTCGGTCTTTAGCTGGGCTGCAACTTCATCCTCATCCGGGCTCATTTCCTTGTGCAGGGTCAGTCCGTGCTTGAGGGCAATGGCGGAGAGGGCGGTCTCGTTGGTGGTGTGCAGCTTGACCGAGCGCGTGGCGAATTCCTGCACTTTCCGCCGCTTGGCTTCTGTCGTGGCCATTTTGGAGATGGTGATCTCGAATGCGTTCAGGGCCGACACGTTTTCAGCAAAGGTGGAATCGGATTCTGTCAGCGGCGGCAGGCTCGGCGCGGACGCAGGAGGCGCCGCAGGCGCGGCGGGCGGCGTGGCAGGACGGGCCGCAAGACCTGCTGCAGGAAGAAGGCTGACAGATGCGCAAAGAAACCAGACGGCGTAATTTTTCATGCTTTCATCTTCCCAACGTGTAAAATTCAGGCGGTTTTACTGAACGCCCTCACGGTTTATCAGTTTTGGCCCGGCATACAAAGCCAGCAGGCCACAAGAGTGGTCCATTGCGGCAGGCGAAAGCGACTGGGCAGGGTAGAGGAAAACTTTCCTACCGCCCCGGGCTGATCTGCTGGCACGTGGCCTCCCTTCACGTCGGGCTGGCCTATACGATGCGCCCATGCCGGGAGTAGGGTGTGGCCGCCCGCTACGTGTGCGGGTCGTCACCCTGTTTGCGGATATGCTGAATGCCTACTGTTGTCCGGTTCCTGTTGTGTTTTGCGGCGCTGGCCGCGTTCTGTGCCGTCATGGGCGGGGCGCTTACCGCCCATCTGCCCGATCATTTCTTTGCCGAGGGCGGGCGTGATATGGCCCGGCAGGCCATACAGATGCAGATGTGGCATGCGCTGGCCATGATCGGGATTGCGGTGCTGATGATCCAGCAGGGGTGCCGTGCGCTTATTTCCCTGTCCGGCTGCCTCATGGCGGTGGGCACCGTCCTGTTCAGCGTGGGCGTGGCGCTGACGGCGTTCTGGGGTATCCATCCCGGCCCGGTGGCGCCAACGGGGGGCAGCATCCTTATGGGAGCGTGGCTTTTGCTGGCGGTGGGAGTGATGCGCGCATGAACGCCCAGCCCGAAGCCAACACGCAGCCCGCATGGCCCGTGCGCAGCGCCTATCTGGCCGCACCGGGATTTGAGGATGTTCTGGAGCAGGAACTGACACGCAAGGGGGCAGGGGAGTTGTGCTGGCATGGCCGACTGGCGCTGTCAGCCGCGCCGCCCGTGGCCAGCCTGTGGGCGATTGACATATGGGATGCACCCGAGCATCACGCGGTGCCCTCCATCAAGGGCGCGGCGCGGATCATGCGCGGCCTGCAACGCAACTGGGCCGGTTACACGCCCATACTCCACCGCCGCAGTGCCCTGATTACCGATGCCCTGCCACCGGTGCGGCCGAAGCCGGTGAGCTTTCCCTCCTCCCCGCCCGATGCCCATCTGGGCGGCTGGACGCTGCTGGCCCCGGACCGGCTGCTGCTCTCGCCCACCAAGTCCTCGCCGTTCATCAATGGCGAGGTGGCTTTTGTCGAGAACCGCACCGATCCGCCTTCACGCGCCTATCTCAAGTTATGGGAGGCACTGTTCCGCCTTGGCCGGTGGCCTGTGGCGGGCGAGACCTGCATCGACCTCGGCGCCTGCCCGGGTGGGTGGACATGGGTTGCGGCCAGCCAGGGCGCGCATGTCACGGCCATTGACCGCGCGCCTTTGGATGAACGTATTGCCGCCCTGCCGAACGTGACATGCCGCTATGAAAGCGCTTTCGGGCTGGATCCTGCTTCCTGCGAACCGGTGGACTGGCTGTTTTCGGACATCATCGCCTATCCCGCCCGCCTGCTCACGCTGGCGCAGCGGTGGATTGCCTCAGGCAGGGCTGCGCGGGTTGTCATGACCATCAAATTCCAGGGCGAGACCGATCATGACACGGCCGAGGCTTTCGCCGCCATTCCCGGTGGGCGGGTGCTGCATCTGTGGCACAACAAGCATGAACTCACCTTTTTCTGGCAGCGCGACGGCGCATGAGCAGCCGGTCAGCGATCTCGACCACGCCGATGGCAAGCAGGCAGCATACAAGGGCCACTGCCATTACGATCAGCCGTTCCTGCTCGGTCTCATCGGTCGCCCCCGCAAGGCGGTAGACGGACAGCCACAGATCGGTGCCCGCAATGCGGTCGACCAGACCGGCAACGGTGGTGCTCAGGCGCAGGCTGAGCATGAACAGCGCCGTCAGCCCAAGCACGGCCAGCGTCTTGTACAGCGTGTGGGCAACCGTGGGCGTATTGGTGGGCATGCATTCCCCTCAGCCAAGAGCGCGCTTGTGCAAGGAATTGATAAAAATAAAAGTTTTTGGTGAAGCTTTTTTCAAAAAGCGCCCAAAAACAATTTCCGGTTTTCAGTCATCCAGCAGCGCGCGCGCAGTACGCACCACATCGGCCAGCGTGCCGGGCTGGAAGGGGGACTGAAGTCCGGCCGAACGCACGAGCCGGGTAAAGGGTTGCGCCCCACCCTGTGCGCACAGGTCGACATAGGCTTTAAGGGTGCCCGGGGCATCGTCACGGCTGCGAATCCAGAACTGCATGGCGCAGCACAGGGCGAGCGCATAATCGATGTAATAGAACGGCGAACGGTAGATATGCCCCTGCGCCTGCCATCTTCCGCCCATGGTGGGGTGGGGCAGGCCGCCATAATTGCGCCAGGGCAGGTAGCGCTGCTCAAGCTCGTGCCACACGCCATGGCGCTCGGCGGGGGTCATGTCGGGGCGGGCATAGACCTCGTGCTGGAAGTGATCGACGCACACGCCATAAGGCAGGAAGGCGAGTGACGAGATGAGGTGCATGCGCCGGTAACGCGCGCCCTGCCCGGGCTCGACCATCAGGTCGATATGCGGCCAGGTAAGGAATTCCAGCGCCATCGAATTGATCTCGGCGGCGTCCATGGTCGGCCATAGCAGGTCGATGGCGGGCAGGTTGCGGCTTTTCCAGTTCTGGTAGGCATGGCCCATCTCGTGCGTGAACACGTTGATGTCGTGCTGCGTGCCATTGAAGTTGGCGAAGATGAACGGCATGCCCACCGTGGGGAAGGACGTGCAGAACCCGCCCCCCGCCTTGCCGGGCCGGTTGATGAGGTCGAGATAGCCGTTCTCGCGCATCTGGGCAAAGAAGGGGCCAAGGTCGCCCCCCATGCGGTCGAACATGGTCTGTGCGCGGGCCATCAGCACGTCATGGCCGCCGGCGGGGCGGGGGTTGCCCAGCGGGTCGATCAGCGGTTCATCCCATGAATACAGCACCTCCCACCCCATGGTGTCGGCGCGTTTGCGCAGGATGTCATGCACCAGCGGCACGACATGCTCCTGCACGTCATTGCGAAAACGCGCGACATCGGCAGGCCCGTAATCCACGCGGCGCATGCGGCGGTAGGCCAGCGGAATGTAGCTGTCATAACCCAGCGTGCGCGCCATGCCATCGCGCAGGTGCACCATGTCATCAAACAGGGTGTCGAGCCGGGTCGCGTTTTTGGCAAAGAACGCCCAGCGCAGTTGTTCGGCCTGCTGGCGCACGGCGCGGTCGGTGCTCTCGGCATAGGGTGCCAGGCCGGACAGGTTGACCCGCTGCCCACCAATCTCCACCCGCGCGCTGGCCAGCAGGGCGGTGTATTCACCGCTCAGCCGGGCTTCTTCTTCCAGCGCATCGGCAATGCGGGGGTCGAAGGTGGTGATGTCCGTGCGCCACAGTTCCAGCGTGTGGGGGGTAACGACCTGGGCCACCGCCGTAGGGTCGGGATATTCGAGCAGCCTGCGCTTGAGGGTGACTTCATGCGCGGTGACATACGGGCCCAGCCCATCGGCGTAGTCACGGTCGGCCTTGGCGCCGGGGCTGGTGGTGTCCTGTGCGAAGCGCAGGTCGACCAGGGCGGACCAGCTTTCATAATCGCGGCGGATCGTATCGAACAGGCCAGCAGCATCGGCCACGCGGTTCTGCTCAAGCAGGGTCGAGACCTGACCAAAGCGCAGGGCCAGCGCATCACGCGCGGGGCGGGGAAAGGCGAGGCTGTCAAAAGGGCGGGACATGCAGGCAGGGTGCCATGGAAAGCGGGCCTGCGTCCATGCCCCCTGATCCGGTTATCCGCCCGTGCCGCCCCGTTGTGCGCGACAGAACCACAGGCATAAGGCGCAGAAGGCCACAAGTCCCGCAAGTTCGGGCAGCGTGCCGCCCATGCCCGCGGGCAGCAGCGAAAGCGGCGCGTCACGCCCGCTTGCGGCGGACAGGCAGGCCAGCACCACCCCGGTCAGGCTCTCGCCCACGATCAGCCCCGAGGCAACCATTGTACCCTGATGGCGGCCAGTTCCCCTGGTCAGCCGGGCCATGACATGACCAAGCAGGGCGCCCACGGCCAGTGTCATGGAAATGCTCATGGGCAGGTAAATGCCAATGCCCACGGCCAGCGGCGGCAGCGCGCCGCGCCCGCTGCGGCGCAGGGCGCCATCAAGCGCAATCAGCCCGCACCCCGCAGCAACGCCCAGCCCCAGCATGCTCCAGTCAAGCTGATGGAGGAAAATGCCTGATGTAATCATGAGCAGCAGCGCAGGCTGCGGGGCGGCCAGCGCCTGCGTGGGGTCCATGCCTGCATGCGGCATGGACCCCACGAAGCCATAGGTCTGGTACAGCACGTTGAGCACCGGCGGAATGACCAGCGCTCCGGTCACGCAGCCGATCAGCAGCGCAATTTCCTGCCGCCATGGCGTGGCATTTACCATGCAGCCGGTTTTCAGGTCCTGCAGGTTGTCATTGGCAATGGCGGCGGAGGCGGTGATGGCGGTCAGCGCATACAGGCAGAACCCGATTGCGAAATGCTGCCCCTCCGCGCCTGCAAACAGCCCCACCGCGCGCAGCGCCACGAATACGCAGGCCAGGCACATCGCGGCAAGGATGATCACGCCCGATAGCGGCGAGGAGGATGACCCCACCAGTCCCGCCATGTAGCCGCACGCCGCCGCCACGAACAGCCCCACCCCCAGGCAGCATACAAGCCCGGCCAGCGCCGCCACCAGCGCCGATGCCAGCCCGACGGAGGTGGAAAAGACCACGAACATGCCGCCAATCGTCATGACCACAAGGGTGGCAATGCCCAGCATGGCGCGGGGTGAGAGGTCGGTATCGGTGCGCGCGGGCTGCCCCGCCGTGGCAGGCGGGCGCACCAGCAGTCCGCGCATGCTGCCCAGCAGCGGGCGCCCCATGCGCAGCACGGTCCAGATGGCGGCGACGCCAATTAGCCCCACGCCGATGAAACGGGCCTTGTCCTTCCATATCTGCGTGGCGAAATCACCCGCACTCAGCCCCGGAGGGTGCGGCAGCAGGTGCGCCATGACGGGAATGGCGATTTCCCACGTCAGCAGTGCGCCAAGCAGCATGGCAAGCCCGCCTTCCAGCCCCACGAGATAACCCGCGCCAAGAAGCGCTGGCGAAAAGCCGAGCGAGAACCGGAAGGCCGAAAGCCCGTAGGTGAGCGAGGCCGTAACCCCATCGCCAAGCAGCCGCAGCCCCGCCGAGGCGAAGGTGAAGCCGCTGGCAAGGATGCCGCCATGCACCAGCGCACGCAGGCCGCCGGGGCTTTCGCCATGGTTGCCCGCGCGCAGGATCTCGGCTGCCGCCACTCCTTCGGGGAAGGGCAGGGCAGGGTCGGCCAGCATGACCCGGCGCAGCGGGATGGTGAACAGCACGCCCGTCATGCCGCCTGCCGCCGTGAGCACGGCGGTCTGCAGAAAGGGGAAACGCTGCCAGAACCCGGCCATGACCAGCGCGGGCAGGCTTGCAAACACGCATGACAGCGTGCCCGCCGCCGAGGCCTGGGTCTGGACGAGATTGTTCTCGAGGATGGTACCCCCGCCCAGCACGCGCAGCACCGCCATGGAAATGACGGCGGCGGGGATGGAGGTCGCTACCGTCAGCCCCACCCGCAGGCCCAGATAGACATTGGACGCGGTGAAGACGACCGTGATCAGCGCGCCGATCACCACGCCGCGCCAGGTCAGTTCCTTCATGTCTGCTGCGCGGTCGGGCACGGGCTCGCCTTACATCTTGTGGAAGGTGGGCATGACAAGGTGCGCTCGGTTGAAGTCAAGCTGCGCCTTGGTGAGTTGGAAGCCGATCTCGATATGGTACTGGTCGCTGTGGATATGGCGCGACACCGGCAGCGTGATGGGAATGTTGCGGGTGTGGGTCAGGTCCTGCATGCGCCCGTCATCAAACGAGACATGGGCCACGAATTCCTTCTTGCTCTTGATCTCGCCATTGAACACCACCGCCACGAAATACGGGATGTTGACGAAATTGACGCTCGAGGCCGGGCCGCGCTCGACATGCAGGCCGATCTTCATGTTGGTCATGACCGTGCGGTGCTGGCCTTCCTCGCACGAGCCGACCACGCGCGTCAGGCTGGCGCGCGCCACGAGGTGGGTAATGTCGTGGTCATTGCCGGTGTACTGATAGTAATCCGCCGCCTCGCCCGGAATTTCCACCACCGGGCAGGCCGGGGCGAAATCGATCGAATCGGATTCGCCCTCGCACGCGCCCAGCAGGGACAGGCCCGCGACCGTGCAGATTTTCAGGGCATTGCGCCACAGGCGGGGCGACACAGGGGCAGGGATCATGCGGGTGTTCCGGCTAGGTCAGGTGTGGATGAAGCCCCACGGCGCGGGCATGGCGCGGGGCGCGATGTGCAGGTGGCTGGGCGAGGGGGGAGGACAGGCATGGCAGAATACGTTAGGATGAACGGGAAAATGGCTTGCGCCATTGCCGTGGTTTGCGTAGGGCCGGGTCCATCGCTCGGGATGCCGGCGCCGCAACTGTAGCAGATCGCGGCCCGTATCCTATACCGCCCGCCGGATGTTTGGGGAACACCATGCCCGACCAGATGATTCATACGCCCGATAATACCGCCGCCGATGCCCCGCCCCGCGTGCTCAAGGTGCTGCTCGCAGGGCCGCGCGGCTTCTGCGCCGGTGTCGATCGTGCCATCCGCGTGGTGGAGGAAGCGATCCGCCGTTATGGCGCGCCGGTCTATGTCCGCCACGAGATCGTGCATAACCGCACCGTGGTCGAGGCCCTCGAGGCCCAGGGCGCGATCTTTGTCGAGGAACTCGATGAAGTCCCCGCCGATGGCCAGGTCGTATTCTCGGCCCATGGCGTGCCCAAGACCGTGCCGGCCGAGGCCATGCGCCGCAACCTGCTCTACCTTGATGCCACCTGCCCGCTGGTCTCGAAAGTGCATCGCGAGGCCGAGCGCCACTTTGCCGATGGCGGGCCGGAAAGCCGCCATATTCTGATGATCGGCCACGCCGGTCACCCCGAAGTGGTGGGCACCATGGGCCAGCTGCCCGTGGGTGCTGTCACGCTGATCAACGATGCGGAGGAAGCCCGCACCGTCCAGCCTGCCGATCCCTCACGGCTGGCCTTCATTACCCAGACCACGCTCTCGGTTGATGATACGGCGGAGATCGTGGACATCCTGCGCGACCGCTTTCCGCTGATCGAAGGCCCCCGGCGCGAGGATATCTGCTACGCCACCACCAACCGGCAGGAAGCGGTCAAGGCCATTGCGCCGGGCTGTGACCTGGTGATCGTGATCGGCTCGCCCAACTCCTCGAACTCGCAGCGCCTGCGCGAGGTAGCCGAGCGCTCCGGCGCGCCGCGCGCCCTGCTGGTGCCGCGCCTGAACGCGCTGGACTGGTCAGCACTTGATGGTGTGTCCACGCTGGGCATCACCGCTGGTGCCTCCGCCCCGGAATCGCTGGTGCAGGAAATGGTCGCGGCCCTTGCCAAGCGTTTCACGCTCGAGATCGAGGAAATTACCGTGAAGGAAGAAAACGTGGCCTTCCGTCTGCCTGCGCCGCTGGGCTGATCCGTACCGTCACATGGCAGTCTATACCGAAGTGCCGGACGATGCGCTGGCTGCGTTTCTCGAAGGCTATGACATCGGCAGGTCCATCGCCTGCCACGGCATTGCGGAAGGGGTGGAGAACAGCAATTTCCTGCTGAAAACCACCAAGGACACCTTTATCCTGACGCTCTACGAGCGCCGGGTGAACCCCGAGGAACTGCCCTGGTTCCTCGGGCTGATGCAGTACCTCGCCGCACGCGGGCTGTCCTGCCCGCTGCCCGTGGCCGACCGCCAGGGCCGCACGTTGCGTGAGCTGTGCGGCAGGTTTGCTGCCATCACCACCTTCCTGCCCGGCAAGGGTGTTGCGGAGGTGGATGTGGATATGTGCGCGCAGGTGGGCACCGCCATGGCGCGGCTGCACCTCCTTGGCGAGGGGTTCGTGGCCGAGCGCCCCAACTCCATGGGGCCGCAGGCCTGGACCGGGCTGCTTGAGGCCTGCCGGGCGCGCGGTAATGAACTGCGCCCCGGTCTTGTGCGTGACATCGAGGCGGTTCTGGCCCGCGTGCTGCCCGCATGGCCGGGCACGGGGAATAACCCGAGCCTGCCGCGTGGGCAGATCCATGCCGACCTGTTCCCCGATAACGTGTTTTTTCGCGATGGCGCGCTCTCGGGCATCATCGACTTCTATTTCGCCTGCACCGACTGGTATGCCTACGATCTGGCCATTACCATCAATGCCTGGTGCTTTGATGCCAACCACCGCTTCGTGCCCGCGCGGGCGGCGGCCATGATCGCGGCCTACCGGCATGTGCGCCCGCTGGAAGAGGCGGAAGACACGGCCCTGATCACGCTGGCCACGGGGGCGGCCATCCGGTTTACGCTCACCCGGCTGTATGACTGGATCAACACCCCGCCCGATGCGCTGGTCACGCGCAAGAACCCGCTTGATTATCTGGCGCGCATGGAATTCTTTGCCGCCCATCTGGGTCAGGAATTCCCCGCATGAGTGAAGATACAGCCCCGGCTGAAGCAGCCCGGTCCGCAACCGACCTTGTGGAAATATGGACCGATGGCGGCTGCAAGCCCAATCCCGGCCCCGGTGGCTGGGGGGCGCTCCTGTGCTTTCGCGGGCAGGAGCGTGAACTTTCAGGCGGCGAGGCGGAGACCACCAACAACCGCATGGAACTTACCGCCGCCGCCGAGGCGCTCGAGGCCCTCACGCGCCCCTGCCGCGTCGTGCTGCATACCGATAGCGAATACGTGCGTAACGGCATAACCCGCTGGAGCACCGGCTGGGTGCGGCGCAAGTGGCGCAATGCGGCGGGCGACCCGGTCGCCAACATGGATCTGTGGCGGCGGTTGCTCGACATCAGCGCAAAGCATGAGATCGAGTGGAAATGGGTGCGCGGCCATTCGGGCGATGTGAATAACGAGCGCGTGGACCAGATGGCCACCGCCGCGCGTGACGCGCTGGGCATCGCCTACCCCAAACGTAAAAAATGACGCCGCCCCCCGGCATCCGGCTTGAAGGCGTCGGGCTGGACTATGGCAATGCGCCGCTGTTCCGCGGGCTGGACCTGCTTCTGGCCGCCGGGCACATGACCGTGCTGCTTGGCGCAAGCGGGGTGGGCAAGACCTCGCTGCTGCGCATGATCGGTGGCCTCGCCGCGCCGGATTACGGGCGCATCGTGGCCGATGATGGCTTGCCCCTTGCAGGCAGGGTGGCGTGGATGGGCCAGCAGGATCTGCTGCTGCCCTGGGCCAGTGTGCTTGATAACGTGACACTGGGCGCACGACTGCGTGGCGAGCGGCCTGACCTTGACCGCGCGCGCCTTCTGCTAGGCTGCGTGGGGCTGGCCGATCAGGCGGGAGTACTGCCTGCGGCCCTGTCGGGTGGCATGCGTCAGCGCGCGGCCCTTGCGCGGGTCCTGTATGAAGACCGCCCGGTGGTGCTGATGGATGAACCCTTTTCCGCGCTCGACAGCATTACGCGTGCCCGCATGCAGGATCTGGCCGGGGGCATGCTGGCTGAGCGCACCGTGGTGCTGATTACCCATGACCCGCTCGAGGCCTGCCGCCTGGCCGATACCATGCTGCTCATGGCAGGCAATCCCGTCACCCTTGCGCATCTGGACGTGCCCGAGGGGGCTGCGCCGCGCCCGGTCGATGCCCCGGCGGTGCTGCGCGCGCAGGCCAGCCTGCTGCGGCGGATGATGCAATGACACGGCGTATTTTCTGTTCGGTGGGGGCTGCAGGTGCAGTCACATCGACGGTGAGGGCAATGACAGGGGGCATCTCTCCTTGCGCCATGCGGGCATGGCACCCGGTTGCTGATGCGTCGGTGCCGCACGTGCCGTCATGCTGGTGGCGGGAGAGGGTATAATGACACGACCGACCTCCCGTAGCGGCATGGCGACGCTGCGCCCGGTGGTGACCTGTGCCGGGCTGGTGGTCCTGTGGGCGGCGATTGCGCGGTGGGGGCATGTGCCGCCCTATATGCTGCCCGCCCCCGATGCGGTGGCACGGGCATTGTGGTCGGGCCGTGCCCAGCTTGGGGCGGCGGCCGTGACCACGCTGGAGGAAACGCTGCTTGGCCTTGGCCTCGGCATCGGGGCAGGCAGCGCGCTTGCTATCGCCATGGCGCTGTGGGCGCCCCTGCGGCGGTGGGTCATGCCGATGGTGCTGCTCAGCCAGGCCGTGCCGGTTTTCGCGCTCGCGCCGCTGCTGGTGCTGTGGTTCGGATTCGGCATGGCGTCCAAGGTGGTGATGGCGGTGCTGGTCATCTTCTTTCCCGTCACATCGGCACTTGGCGATGGCCTGCGCCAGACCGGGGCGGGATGGATGGATCTGGCCCGCACCATGGGAGCCACGCGCTGGCGCGTGCTGGTGCATATACGCCTGCCTGCCGCCATGCCCGCCTTTGCCACCGGCGTACGCATGGCCACGGCCATCGCGCCCATCGGGGCGGTGGTGGGGGAGTGGGTGGGGGCCTCCTCCGGTCTCGGCTTTCTCATGCAGACGGCGAATACCCGCTTCCAGACCGACCTCATGTTTGCGGCCCTCGCGGTGCTGGCGGTCATGACCGTGCTGCTGTGGTGGGGCGTGGACAGGCTTCTGGCGCGGGCGCTGTACTGGCAACCACCCCATGCGGATATTGATTAAGTAACTGCGGGTGCCGGCTTTTTGCAAAAAAAAGCGGCGTTCTTTGAAGCTTTTTGAAAAAAGCTTCACCAAAAACTTCTTTATGTCTGCCGCATGTCTGCCGCACCGGCTTTTTACCCCGTCCGGCAGGCCATGGTTGACGGAACTGTTGTAACAGGCCACCACCATCCCCACACCGCGCAACCCATGCAGGACAGGATGCCCATGACACGCCCCATCATTCTTGATCTGACACCCGGCGCGCAGGCAGCGGCAACCCTGCTGGCCGCCCTCCAGCTTTCCGCGCATGTGCGGCTGGCAGGCGTGCTGTTCAGCGGTGCGGGCACGGAGGTCGGGGTCGCCATGGCCCATGCGCGCGACATGCTGGACCAGTACGGCCTGGTGGATGTGGGCGTTTACGCCGGCGCCCCCGGCCCGATGGTGCCGCTGCCCCATGGCGCGGGGCGCAGCCTGCCCGCGGGCAATGACGGGCTGGGGGTGGCCCATCTGGTGCAGGCCATACGCGCCTGCCCGCCCGATAGCGTGACGGTGTGCTGCAGCGGCCAGCTGAGCACGCTGGCCCTCGCCCTGGTGCAGGCCCCAGATATGGCTGGACATTTGCATGGCGTGGTCATGGCAGGCGGCGCCTTTCATGTGCCGGGCAATGTGACGACGGTGGCTGAGCGCAATATCGCAACTGACCCCGAGGCCGCATCCGTCGTGCTGGGGATGGACGTGCCGGTCACGCTTGTGCCGCTCGACTGCACGTCCCGTTTCGTGGCTGATGCGGTGTGGATGGAACAGCTTGCGGCCATGGGCCAGGATCCGGCCTCGGTCGCGGGCCGGGTGCATGCCGATCTGGTAGCCGCCCGCATGGGCCGGGGCGGCGGTAACGGGGTCGACCTTGCGCTGGCGGCGGCGGCCCCCCTGCTGGCGCTGGTGGCGCCCGCCCTGTTCAGCGGCCATCTGGCTCATGTGGCGGTGGAATGCTGCGGCACGTTCACCCGTGGCATGACCGTGATCCAGCTTCCCCAACTTTCAGGCGGGCAGCCCAATGCGCTTGTGCTCGAGCGCATGTCGGTTGATGCAGCGCGCGGCGTGCTGCGTGACCTGCTGCTGGCCGCGGTGAAATGACGCGGGACAAACGCCGCCGGAATTGCACAAAAATACAACGATCTGGCGCAAACTTCACCCTTGGGCGATCATGACGGTTGCAGAACCGCCTTCCGGTCCAGTATTGGTCCCGGCATTCCGGTGTGCCTGCGGGCGCGAATGTTGAGAACTTTGATGCGTGTGGCGGCACGGAGGTCTTCTGTATGGAGCGGTCTGCAACATCCCCTTCGGCCCTGACCGGGGCGGCAAAGGGAAACGGGGATGCCGTATTCGCCGCCATTGTCCGCTTTAGCGCAGCCCTGATCCTGCTGGGGCTGGGCGGCATGGTCGCCGTCATGGCCTGGGGCGCGCGCGGCGCGTTTGCCAGATTCGGGCCGGGCTTCGTGTTCGACAAGGCGTGGAATCCCGTCACCCAGCATTTCGGGGCAGCCGCCCCCATGTTCGGCACGGTCATTACCGCACTGCTGGCCATCCTCCTTGCCGTGCCGCTGGCCTTCGGCATTGCGGTGTGGCTGACCGAGATCGCCTCGGCGCGGATCGCGGGCGTGATCGGAACCCTCATTCAGCTTCTGGCTGCCGTGCCGTCCATCATCTTCGGCATGTGGGGCTTTGCGGTGCTGGTGCCGTTCATGGCGCATTATGTCGAGCCGCTGGCCAGCCACACGCTGGGCCGGGTGCCGGGCATCGGCACGCTGTTCCGTGGCGCGCCATACGGCACCGGCTTCCTGACCGGCGGCATGATCCTTGCGGTCATGATCACGCCCTTCATCTGTGCGGTGATGCGCGATGTGTTCCTGTCCATACCTGCCGTGCTGAAGGAAAGCGCCTACGGGCTGGGCATGACCCGGTGGGAGGTGGTGCGCCGCATCATCCTGCCGTGGTCGCGCTCCTCGGTGGTGGGGGGCGTGATGCTGGGGCTGGGCCGCGCGCTGGGCGAGACGATGGCCATCACCTTCGTTATCGGCAACGCCAACCATATTGGCTGGTCGCTGTTCTCGCCGGGCAATACCATCGCCTCGCTCATCGCCCTCGAATTTCCCGAAAGTGCCGTGGGCAGCCTCAAATTTTCCTCCCTCATGGCGGCAGGGTTCCTGCTCATGCTCATCTCCCTTGGCACGCTGGTCTGTTCGCGGCTTCTGCTGCGCACCAAAGCGGCGGGCCGGTAACATGACCACGCATCCGACTGCTCCCGCCGTGCAGGCAGCCCCCTGTATGAGCGCGCGCTGGCAGGGCAACAGCGTGTCCGACATCCGCCGCCGCATGGTGGACCGCGTGGCCACCGGCCTGTGCTGGGCGGCGACCGTGCTGGTGCTGCTCATGCTGTTTTCCATCCTGTTCGTGCTGGTACGCAACGGGGTGGGCGGCCTGCGCTGGGTCACGTTCGTGCATGTGACCCTGCCGCCGGGGCAGGCGGGGGGGCTTGCCAATGCCATTATGGGTAGCCTGATCCAGACCGGACTGGCCGTGCTGATCGGGGCGCCCGTGGGGCTGCTGGTGGGTATCTACCTTGCCGAGTTCACGGCCACCGACGGGAAGCTGATCAATTTTGTCCGCTTCGTATCCGACCTGCTGCTTTCGGCCCCGTCCATTCTGGTGGGGCTGTTCATCTACATGATCGTGGTGGTGCCGAGCGGGCATTTTTCCGGCATCGCGGGGGCGCTGGCGCTGTCCATGCTGGTGGTGCCCGTGGTGGTGCGCACCACCGAGGACATGCTGCGCCTCGTGCCGCTCGCCATGCGCGAGGCGGCGATTGCGCTGGGCGCGCCAAGGTGGCGGATGATCCTGTTCGTGTGCCTGCGCGCTGCGCGCGAGGGGGTGGCGACGGGCATCCTGCTGGCGCTGGCCCGCGTATCGGGCGAGACGGCGCCGCTTTTGTTCACCTCGCTGGGTAACATGAACTGGTCGGTCGCCCCCGGCAAACCCATGGCCAGCCTGCCGGTCACCATCTACCAGTATGCGGGTGCTGCCTATGCGGACTGGACCGCGCTGGCCTGGACCGGCGCGCTGCTGATTACGGCAGGCATCCTGATGATCAACATAACCGTGCGGCTGGGGCTGGGACGTAACAGGAAATGAACATGACAGTCGCGCAAAACGATGCCGTGCCCGCAGCGATCTCGGTGCGGAACCTCGATTTCTATTACGGCGCGCATCATGCGCTCAAGGATATCTCCATCGACTTCCCGCAAGGCCAGGTCACGGGCATGATCGGGCCTTCGGGCTGCGGCAAGTCCACGCTGCTGCGCGTGCTCAACCGCATGTACGACCTCTATCCCGGCCAGCGCGCCACGGGCGAGGTGATCTTTGATGGCTGCAACATCATCGGCCCGAAGGTGAACCTCAACGTGCTGCGCTCGCGCGTGGGCATGGTGTTCCAGAAGCCTACGCCATTCCCCATGTCGATCTATGACAACATCGCCTTTGGCGTGCGCCTGCATGAGCGGCTCGACCGCGCGGCGATGGAGGCGCGGGTGGAAGACGTGCTCAGGCGCGTGGCCCTGTGGCCCGAGGTGCGTGACCGGCTGCGCGATTCGGCAGCCGCCCTGTCCGGCGGGCAGCAGCAGCGCCTGTGCATTGCGCGCACAATCGCCACCCGCCCCGAGGTGGTGCTGCTCGATGAGCCGACCAGCGCGCTCGACCCGGTCTCGACCGCGCGCATCGAGGAACTGCTTGATGAACTGAAGGCCGATTTCACCATCGCCATCGTCACCCACAACCTGCAGCAGGCCGCACGCTGCGCCGACCAGGTGGCATTTTTCTATATGGGCGAGGTGGTGGAGGTGGACAGCGCCGACCGCATGTTCACCACCCCGCGTGAAAAGCGCACGCAGGACTACATTACCGGGCGTTTTGGCTAGCCGCGCGCCCTGACCTTACATTTTGTAGCAAGTTTGCCCCTATTGAACCGGACAGGGTGATGTAGCGTTGCGTTTACAGGCCTTGTATCAGCCGCTGGCTGCATGCAGGGTATGAAGCAGGTTATAACAGGAGTAGACTTGGTTCCCATGATGAAGAAACTGATTCTCGCTGCCACGATCGTCGGCGGTATGGCAACCGGCCTTTCCGGTCAGGCTTTCGCCAAGCATCACCATGGCCCGCCGCCGCCGGGTGGTGGCTGCGGCATGATGGCAGGCCCGATGGGCGGCCCGGGTGGCGGTGGCTACGGCATGCCGTTCCTTGGCAACGTGCAGCTGACCTCGGCCCAGCACAAGCAGCTGCAGGCGATCCTGAAGGACAGCCACCCCGATTTCCACGCCGACATGGAGCAGGAGCATGGGCTGCACAAGCAGATCCAGAACCTGCTGGTGGCACCGGGCAAGGTTGATGAATCCCAGATCGTTGGCCTGCAGCAGCAGATCACGGCCATCCACCAGCGCCATGAAGCCGCCCGCCTGCAGACGGCCATCCGCATCCACGATATCCTGACGGCCGACCAGCTGAACCAGATCCGTGCGACGCAGGACAAGATCGACAGCCTGCACGAGCAGCTGCGTGCGCTGACAGCGCCCCCGCAGCCGCCCGAAGACGGCAAGAAGTAAGACCCGCCTGCCTGCCCCGCGCAGGTAAAGGTGGAAAAAGAGCGGCTGCCCGGCCCAGTGCCTGGCAGCCGTTTTTTGTTGCGGAGTCTCCGCAATGCTTGACATGCAGGGGCGGGGCGCGATACATCCGCCCGACTAATCAGGCACGTCACTTCGCGAGGGTTCGCGCAGTGGCGCGTCTTCTTTTGGGGAAATACGTTGTTCGAGACGCTGTCAGGCAAGCTTTCCGGTGTGTTCGATGGTCTTGCCAAGCGCGGGGCCCTGTCGGAAGCAGACGTTACGGAAGCAATGCGCGAAGTGCGTCTGGCCATGCTCGACGCCGACGTGGCGCTGCCTGTCGTCAAGGATTTCGTCAACAAGGTGCGTGAACGCGCCGTGGGCCATGAGGTGCTTGACAGCATCTCGCCGGGTCAGGCCGTTGCCAAGATCGTCAATGATGCGCTGATCGATGCCCTTGGCGGCGCGGGTGCGGTTCCCCTCAACCTGAACGCCGCCCCGCCGGTGCCGATCCTGATGGTCGGCCTGCAGGGCTCGGGCAAGACCACCACATCGGGCAAGATCGCCCGCCGCCTAGCCCAGCGCGAGCGCAAGAAGGTGCTGCTCGCCAGCCTCGATACCCAGCGCCCCGCAGCGCAGCTGCAGCTTGCCCAGCTTGCCGAGCGTGCGGGTGTGACCTCGCTGCCCATCATCGCGGGCCAGACGCCGGTGCAGATTGCCGAGCGCGCCATGGATACGGGGCGGCGTGAGGGGTATGACATCGTCATCCTCGATACCGCCGGCCGTCTGTCCATTGATGAAGCGCTGATGGATGAGGTCCGCACCATCCGGGCCGCGACTGATCCTGCGGAAACGCTGCTCGTCGTCGATGCCATGACCGGGCAGGACGCGGTCAACACCGCCAAGGCGTTCAACGAGGCCGTTGGCGTGACCGGCGTGGTCATGACCCGCATGGATGGCGATGCCCGTGGCGGTGCCGCCCTGTCCATGCGCGCGATCACGGGTGCGCCGATCAAGCTGACCGGTTCGGGCGAGAAGCTTGACGCGCTCGAGGAATTCCACCCCGAGCGTGTGGCTGGCCGTATCCTTGGCCTTGGCGACATCGCCGGCCTGGTGGAAAAGGCCGCCGATACCCTTGATCATGAGGAAAGCGAGAAGCTTGCCCTCAAGATGATGCAGGGCAAGTTCGATCTGGATGACTACGCCGCCCAGATCCGACAGATCAACAAGATGGGGTCCATTTCCGGCATTCTGGGCATGCTGCCGGGTATGGGCAAGCTGAAGGATGCGCTGGGCGACAAGGAGCTTGATACCTCCGTGCTCAAGCGCCATCAGGCCATCATTTCATCCATGACCCGCAAGGAGCGGCGCACGCCCTCCATCATCAAGGCCTCGCGCAAGAAGCGCATTGCCAGCGGGTCCGGTACGACCGTGCAGGAGATCAACCGTCTGCTCAAGCAGTATGACGCGATGGCCTCCATGATGAAGCGGTTCAGCAAGTTGGGCGTGAAGGGACTGATGCGTCAGGGTCTGTCCGCACTCATGCCAAACGGGGGTCGCCCCCCGGGCGGCGGCGGGCGGCCACCTTTCGGCTGAGCCTGAGCGTCGTTTCCGTTTTTTCTTTTTGTCTTTCTACTGTCTGGAGAAATCTTAAATGAGCCTCAAGATCCGTCTCGCCCGCGCAGGCGCCAAGAAGCGCCCCTACTACCACATTGTCGTGGCTGACAGCCGCTCCCCGCGTGATGGCCGCTTCATCGAGCGCGTGGGTTCCTACAACCCGATGCTGCCGTCCGACCACGCTGACCGCGTGCGCCTGGTTGCCGAGCGCATCACGCACTGGCTGTCCAACGGCGCGCTGCCGACCGACCGCGTGGCCCGCTTCCTGGGCAATGCCGGCCTGGCGCCGAAGCCGACCTGGAACGAGCAGCCCAAGAAGTCCGCGCCCAAGAAGCGCGCGCAGGAGCGTGCCGCTGCCGCTGCCGAAGCAGCCGCAGCGTAACTGACGCGATAGACAGGCAGGAAAGGCAGGCAGTCATCCCATGAACCGCGATCAGGTCCTGATGGGTGTGGTGGGTCGTCCGCATGGCGTGCGGGGGCTTGTGCACGTGCACAGCTACACCGCCGTGGCGGAAGATCTGGCCACCTATGACGGACTGGTCGATGATCTGGGCCGCCCGTGGCGGCTGACATGGCATGGTAATGGCATTGCCCGGCTGCATGATGCGGCGGGGCATGCCATCGACAGCCGTGAGGCCGCGCAGCAGATGGTCAACCGCAAGCTGTACGTGCCACGCACCAGCCTGCCCGAACCCGATGCGGATGAATTCTACTTCGCCGATCTGGTCGGGCTGGAGGCGCGCGAGCAGGGCAGCAACCGGGTGATCGGCCGCGTGGCCGCCGTGCATGACTATGGCGCTGGCACCAGCCTTGAAATCGATGGGGCAGGGGGCAACCTCCTGCTGCCGTTCACCGAAGGCTGCGTGCCGGTGGTGAATGTGCGCGCAGGCCGGATTGAAGTCTGCCTGCCCGACGAGATCGAGGTTCCGGTCGAATGCTTTCCCGGCACGGCCGGCGCGGATGATGCGCCATGACGTGGCAGGCAACGGCATTGACGCTGTTCCCCGCCATGTTCCCCGGCACGCTGGGGCAGTCACTGGCCGGGCGCGCGCTCGAGCGTGGCATCTGGTCAATGGAGGCGCGCGACATGCGTGACTACGGGCTGGGGCGGCACAGGGTTGTGGATGACACACCGTTCGGGGGTGGGGCCGGTATGGTCATGCGCCCGGACGTGGTAGCCGCGGCCATTGCCGATATCGACCGCGCCGGTCGCCCGCTGGTGTATCCCACACCGCGTGGTCGCCCGCTGGCGCAGGCCGATATCCGCCGTTATGCGGCGGGGCCGGGCGTTGTTATGCTGTGTGGCCGCTACGAAGGGGTGGATGAGCGCGTGCTCGAAGCCTCGGGCGCTGAACAGGTCTCGATCGGGGATTACATCCTCTCGGGCGGGGAAGTGGCGGCAACGGTGCTGCTTGATGCCTGCGTGCGGCTGCTGCCGGGCGTGATGGGATCGGGCGAGAGCGCGGTTGAGGAAAGCTTTGCCGACGGCCTGCTTGAATATCCGCTTTATACCAAGCCGGCGCAATGGGACGGGCGCGACGTGCCCGAGGTCCTGCTGTCCGGTCATCATGCCGCGATCGCCCGGTGGCGGCACGCGGCATCCGAGACGGTGACGCAGGCGCGTCGGCCGGACCTGTGGGCGGCCTATCAGGCCCGCACGGGTCAAGACACTCCCCGGACTACAGGCCCCCGTGCCGATGTGGACCGGCTGAACTGAACATGAAATCCTATCGAACGAGGACCGGATCATGAACGTTATCCAGAAGTACGAGGCGGAAGAGATCGCCCGCCTGACCGCCATCCGCGCGGTGCCTGAATTCGCACCGGGTGACACCGTGCGCGTTGGTGTGGAAGTGGTTGAAGGCACCCGCAAGCGCGTGCAGAACTACGAAGGCGTGGTCATTGCCCGCTCCAACAAGGGTCTGAACAGCAACTTCACCGTGCGCAAGATTTCCAACGGTGAAGGCGTGGAGCGTGTGTTCCCGCTGTATTCCCCCACCATTGCCGAGATCGCCGTGGTGCGTCGTGGTGTTGTCCGCCGTGCGAAGCTGTATTACCTGCGTGGTCGTCGCGGCAAGTCCGCCCGTATTGCCGAGCGCAAGCGCGAAGTGGCAGCACCTGCCGCGACCGCAGCCGCCGAGTAATACGCCTGCCTTTCGCCCGTTTCCCGCCATCATGGCGGAAACGGGCGAACCGTTTCATGCAAGATTTTCTGGCTGCCTGTTGCGTGCGTCGCCTGCGCGTGATGGCGGCCTGTTTCCGTCCGGGAGAGGAAAAACAAGATGGCCCCGCGCACATTGTTCGACAAGATATGGGACAGCCATGTGGTCGAGACCCTTCCGGACAAGACGGCCATCCTCTACATCGACCGTCATCTCGTGCATGAGGTCACGAGCCCGCAGGCGTTTGAAGGCCTGCGCCTGAGCGGCCGCCGCCTGCGCCACCCGGATGCGACGATTGCGGTCGTGGACCACAACGTGCCCACATCCGACCGCACCCAGCCCATCGAGGAGGCGGAAAGCCGCAACCAGATCGAGACGCTCGAGCGCAACGTGAAGGAATTCGGCGTGCCGTATTTCCCGCTGCTCTCGGCGCGGCAGGGCATCGTGCATGTGGTGGGCCCCGAGCAGGGCATTTCGCTGCCGGGCATGACCATTGTGTGCGGCGACAGCCACACCTCCACCCATGGCGCAATGGGCGCCCTGGCATTCGGCATCGGCACGTCCGAGGTCGAGCATGTGATGGCGACCCAGACCATCCTGCAAAAGCCCGCCAAGAACATGAAGGTCGTGGTCGAAGGGCAGGTTGGCCCTGGCGTGACCGCCAAGGACATCATGCTCGCCATCATCGGCCATATCGGCACGGCGGGCGGCACGGGGCATGTGATCGAATTCGCGGGATCGGCCATCCGTGAGCTCGACATGGCGGGGCGCATGACACTGTGCAACATGTCCATCGAGGCCGGTGCCCGCGCGGGGCTGGTCGCCCCTGACGAAACCACGTTCGAATACGTGCGCGGCCGTCCGTTTGCACCAAAGGGCGAGGCGTTTGACGAGGCCGTGGCCTACTGGAAAACGTTGGCATCGGATGAGGGTGCCCACTACGACCGCGTGGTCGAACTCCGCGCCGAGGACATCACCCCCGTGCTGACCTGGGGCACGAGCCCCGAGACGGTCATCCCCGTTACCGGCACCGTGCCTGACCCGGCTGGCGAGGCAGACCCCGGCAAACGCGCGCAGATGCAGCGCATGCTGGACTATATGGGGCTGGAAGCGGGCCAGAAGATTGCGGGCACGCCGGTTGATGTCGTGTTCATCGGCTCATGCACCAACAGCCGTATCGAGGATCTGCGCGCTGCTGCCGCCATTGCAGCAGGTCGTAAGGTGGCTGCAGGCGTGCGGGCGATGATCGTGCCCGGATCGGGCATCGTGAAGGCGCAGGCGGAAGAGGAAGGGCTGGACAAGGTTTTCCTGGATGCCGGGTTTGAATGGCGCGAGGCCGGGTGCTCCATGTGCCTTGGCATGAACCCCGACCGGCTGACACCGGGGCAGCGCTGTGCCTCCACGTCCAATCGTAATTTTGAGGGCAGGCAGGGCCCCGGCGGGCGCACGCATCTGCTTTCGCCCGCCATGGCGGCGGCGGCTGCCGTGACCGGATGCCTGACCGATGTGCGGGAGTTGATCTGAAAATGGATAAATTTACTGTTCTGTCGGCCGTGGCTGCCCCGCTGCCTGAAGAAAACATCGACACCGACAAGATTATCCCCGCGCGCTTTCTCAAGACCACCAAGCGCACCGGCCTTGGGGTGCATGCGTTTGACAGCATGCGCTACCGCGAGGACGGATCGGAGAACCCGGATTTCGTGCTGAATCAGGAACCTTACCGCAAGGCGGAAATCCTGATCACGTATGACAATCTTGGCTGCGGTTCCTCGCGCGAGCATGCGCCATGGGCACTGCTGGATTTTGGCATCCGCTGCGTGATTGCGCCGTCTTTTGCCGATATCTTCCACAACAACTGCTTCAAGAACGGCATCCTGCCCATCGTGCTGCCGCATGATGTGTGCACGCAGTTGATGGAAGATGCCCGCATGGGCGGCAATGCGCGCCTGACCATCGACCTGCCCCGGCAGGTGGTGGTGCGGCCCGATGGCACCGAGGTGCCGTTCAATGTCGACCCGCTGCGCAAGAAGCTGCTGCTCGAAGGGCTGGACGATATTGGCCAGACGCTGCAGCACGAGAAGGAAATCACCACTTTCGAGGAACGCCGCGCCAAGGCGCAGCCGTGGATTCCGCGTATCGTGCTCGATTGAGCGGGCAGGGCGGCTCATGCTGCCTGACCAAAGAGCATTTAACAAACCGATTGAACCGGATGGGAAACGTCATGTCCGCACCCAAGAAGCTCCTGATCCTGCCTGGCGATGGCATTGGCCCCGAGATCATGAACGAAGTCCGCCGCATCATGGACTGGATGGCGCAGGCGCGCGGCATCCGCTTTGATGTGAGTGATGACCTTGTTGGCGGCGCGTCGCTTGCGGTGCATGGCCAGCCCATTACGCAGGAAGTGATCGATGCGGCGCGGGCGGCGGATGCGGTGCTGTTCGGCTCGGTGGGTGACCCGAAATGGGCTTCTGCCGGGTTTGACCGCCGGCCAGAGATCGCGATTCTCAAGCTGCGGCAGGAGCTTGGCCTGTTCGCCAACCTGCGCCCGGCCAAGGTGTTCGATTCGCTGGCCGATGCCAGCACCCTCAAGCCCGATGTGGTGCGCGGCCTCGACATCATGATCGTGCGCGAGACGGTGGGCGGCATCTATTTCGGCAACCCGCGCGGCATCGAGACCCTGGCCGATGGCACGCGTCGGGGCATCAATACCGAGGTTTACACCACGCCGGAAATCGAGCGCGTGGCCCGTGTGGCATTTGAACTGGCCCGCAAGCGCGATAACCGCGTCTGCTCGGTCGAGAAATGCAACGTGATGGAAAGCGGGCTGTTGTGGAAAGAGGTCGTGACCGACCTGCACGCGCGCGAATACCCCGATGTGCAGCTGACCCACATGCTGGCCGATAACTGCGCCATGCAACTCGTGCGCAACCCTCGCCAGTTTGATGTGATCGTGACCGGCAACCTGTTTGGTGATCTGCTGTCCGATCTGGCCTCGATGCTGACCGGCAGCCTTGGCATGCTGCCTTCGGCCACGCTGGGCGCGAAGGGCGAGGATGGCCGCATGCCTGCGCTGTATGAGCCGATTCATGGCAGCGCGCCCGACATTGCGGGGCAGGGCAAGGCCAACCCGCTGGCGCAGATCCTCTCATTTGCCATGCTGCTGCGCTATTCGTTCGACATGCAGGAAGATGCTGCGCTGATCGAACAGGCAGTTTCGAACGTGCTGGACCGTGGCCTGCGCACGCCCGACATCATGAGCGCGGGCAAGACGGAAGTGAACACGGCAGGCATGGGGGCGGCCGTGGTGGAAGAACTCGCACGGCTGAACAAGGCGGGCTGATCCACGTCCTTTACTGAAAAAAAAGCCCGGCATGGTTTTCATGCCGGGCTTTTTTTTGTGGCCGATGTCATAGATGAAAAAAGAAGTTTTTGAGTGCCGCTTTTTTTAGAAAAGCGGTGTTCTTTGAAGCTTTTTGAAAAAAGCTTCACCAAAAACTTTTGTCTTTTCAGAGACCCGGCTTGAGCACATAGCCCTTGCCGCGCACGGTCTGCAAAAAGCGTGGCTCCTTGGGGTCAGGCTCGATGCGGCGGCGCAGGCGGGTCACCTGCACATCCACTGCGCGCTCGCCAATTTCCTCCATGTCCAGCGTAGTGGCGATGGCGGTGCGTGACAGGATCTCGTTGGGGTGGCGGGCCAGCACCGAGAGCAGCGCCGATTCGCCGCCTGTCAGATGCACGATTCCCTCTGCATTCGACAACAACCCCCGTACGGGGTCGAACTCCAGCTCTCCCAGCCGCACGATGCGCAGGTTGCTGCTCGGCGCAGGCGGCACGAAGCGGCGCAGATGCGCCTTGAGCCGCAGCAGCAGTTCGCGCGGCTCGAACGGTTTGGCCAGATAGTCATCTGCCCCTGCTTCGAGGCCGATGATCCGGTCTTCAGGCTCACCGCGCGCAGTCAGCAGCAGGATGGGAAAATTCAGGTTGTCGCGCCGCAGTTCGCGGGTCAGTTCCAGCCCGTTTTCTCCCGGCATGGTAATGTCGAGCACCAGCGCATCGGGCTGCATGAAGCCCAGCACCTGCCGCGCCTCCTGCGCCGAGCATGCAGCGCTGACCCGAAAGCCCTGCTCGCTCAGGTAACGGTGCAGCAGGCGGCGCAGGCGCGGGTCATCGTCCACTACAACGACATGGGCATCCATGATCATGCTGTCGCGGGGGAGGGCGGAATCGCAGGCCGTCTGGATCATGAAGAACTCCGGTCGGGAGGGTGAAAGGCATCGGTGGATACGCCGGGCATGACCGATTCGTCTATCAGGCCGCGCATGACACGACGAAAACCGTCAACTGCCCGGCCCCCCGCGTTGCGATACACCCGTAACAGCACTTCACGTTGCAGCGAAAAGAGCCGGTTTTCAATCTCCGCCCCGCGCGTGCTCAGGTGCAGACAGCGCCGCCTGCGGTCCTGGGGCGTGGTTTCGTGGCGCAGCAGGCCTTGATCCACCAGTTCGCCCAGCGTGCGGCTCATGCTCTGTTTGGTAATGCCCAGCACATCAAGCAATGCGCCCACGGCAATGCCCGGCTGCAGCGCCACGGTCTGCATGATGCGGTAATGGGCGTGGCCCAGCCCGTATTCCTGCAGGGCCGGGTCGATTACGTTGCCAAAGGCGCGGCAGGCCAGCAGGAGCAGTTCCTGCGCCTGGCGCATGTCCTCATCACGCAGGAACAGAAGTTCCACGCCCGCGCCCGCAACAGAGGCAGGGCGCGCGGCAGGAGGCCGGGGCGGGGTGGTCATGGCAGGCGGATACGCGTCAGGCGATGCGGCCGGTCAGCCGGTTGCGCAGGCGGGTGATGCGCCCGATCTCGGCAAGCCTGCGGTCAAGGAATTCCTCCACCGAGGCCGGGTTGCCCCCCCGCGTGAGCCAGAACAGCAGGGTCGCGACGTAGACTCCGCTCAGGCTCAGCCGCTTGGTCATGTAGGTGAAGCCGGTGGAGTTATCACCCGCCGCCTCCCATATCGCATTGACGCTGCGGCCCAGTACATGGGCCAGGCGGCGGGCGTGTGTGGGCACCAGCAGCACCGCCAGCGCCTGCCTTATGGCTGCGCGGTGGGGGGCTGCGCGTTCCAGCCGGAACAGGATGGCCGCGCGCACCCGGCGGCTGATCTTGCGGCTGCGGAAGGTATGGGCATGGCCCAGCATGTCGCGGTCCATCAGGTCGAAGCAGGCCGCGGCCAGTTCCGCCATGCCACCGGGAAAGAGCAGGTCCGAATCCGGTCCGGCGCATTGCCGCAGCAGTTGTTGAGTCCAGGCATGGCTGCCTGCGCGCGAATCGGCCAGGAAATGGCGGAGCAGCGCATCACCTTGTGGTGAGTGCTGCATTGCGGGCGGATGCAGGCACGATGCCGCGCGCGCGACCAGGGCGGAAGGATTCATGGGCGCTCTCCATAACGGGCCATTTCGCTGTCAAAGCCCATGCGGCCAAGATTGGTCATGCGCATGGGGTAGAGAATTCCGTTCAGGTGGTCGTATTCATGCTGCAATACATTGGCAAGAAAGCCCGATGCAACGCCCTGTACGGCGTGCCCGTGCGCGTCCAGCCCCCTGTAGGCCACGCAGGCATGGCGCGGCACCCAGCCCCGCAGGCCGGGAATGGACAGGCAGCCCTCCAGCCGGTCCACCATCTCATCGCCCACGGGCTCCAGCACGGGGTTGATCAGGGCGGAAGGCGGGCGCGGCGGGTCATCCTCGCCCGTGCTGCGGGCCAGCGGTACATGATAGACGAACAGCGCCAGCCCGTGATGCACCTGCGGTGCTGCGAGTCCAGCGCCGCCTGCGTCGAGCATCGTCTCGATCATGTCGGCCACCAGCGTGCGGATGGCGGGAGCCTGCGTATCGGCCACCGGCCGGGCTGGTTGCAGCAGCACCGGATGGCCCATGCGGGCGATCTTGAGCAGCGTCATGCAGCGAAAGGCCTTCCTGTTTTGGGGAACATGTATATGACAGCGTTGGCGCGCAAAGCGCAGCACCAAAATTCATGCGCCCCGATATGCGGGAATGATTTGTGTTGCGCGGCGCGAGTGTGATATAGGTGCGGCCCGTTTGGGAATCGCACGAAGGGAATGGCCTCGGGCGGACGTTCCCCAAGTTTCAGTTTCATGGATCATCCATACCGGATGGCAGATCAGGAGTTGACGACCCAGTGCAGGTTCTCGTTCGTGACAACAATGTTGATCAGGCCCTCAAGGCCCTCAAGAAAAAAATGCAGCGTGAAGGCATCTTCCGCGAAATGAAGCTGCGTCGCCACTATGAAAAGCCGTCCGAGCGCAAGGCGCGCGAGGCAGCCGAGGCCGTGCGCCGCGCCCGCAAGATGGAGCGCAAGCGCCTCGAGCGTGAAGGCTTCTGATCCTTCGCGTATCGGAATACGGGTCATGACCCACAAAAAACCGGCTTCTGCAAGGAAGCCGGTTTTTTTGTGTCTGGAGAGGGAAAGCCATGGGCACGGAAACCGCATCTGAAGCCACGACCGGCTGGCGGTGGTGGCGGGCGCGGCTGGCGCGTCGCATCCTGCCGCGCTCGCTGCTGGGGCGGATGCTGCTGATCGGGTTCATCCCGCTGCTGGCCACGCAGGCCATCTCGCTCGAACTGTTTTATGGCAATTACCTGCAGATTGTCTCGCGCCGCCTGTCAGGCGATATGGCCACCACCATCTCCATGACGCTGGACATGCTCGAGCGCTATCCTTCCGCCACCGATCGCAAGTGGATCCTGGAGGATGCAGGCCGCAGGGCGGGGCTGGTCATGACCCTGCATGAGGGGGAGAGCCTGCAGAGGCGTGGCTCGAACCACGTGCTCGGCCCCATTGACGAGGATCTGGCGCGTGACCTGCAGGCCAGTGTGCGCTGGCCCACCTTTGTTGACTGGAAAAAGGCCCACCGTCGCGTCGTGATCCTGGTGCAGACACCCATTGGCGTGCTGCAGGTCGTGGCGCTGCGCAAACGGCTGGACGTGGCACCTGTATGGCTGTTCGTGGCATGGGCCTCGGGCAGCGCGCTGCTTCTGTTCCTGATCGCAGCCCTGTTCATGCGCAATCAGGTGCGTGCCATCCGCAGGCTGGCGCGGGCGGCGGAACTGTTCGGGCTGGGGCGTGACACGGTTCCCATCGTGCCTGAAGGCGCGCAGGAAATCCGCAAGGCTGCCGTCGCCTTCAACCGCATGCGCGACCGCATCAACCGCTTTGTGGAGCAGCGGACCACCGTGCTGGCCGGAGTCTCGCATGACCTGCGCACGCCGCTCACCCGCCTGCGGCTTTCACTGGCCATGTTTCCGCGCACCGGCATGATCCGGGCCGAGGATCTCCAGTCCGATATTACCGACATGATCGGTGATATCGTGGAGATGGAGCATATGATTGAGGGCTATCTGTCGTTTGCGCGCGGGGAAGGGGCTGAAACGCCCACGGTCATCCGGGTGGAGGACCTGTTTGAGGAGAGTGTGGCCGCCCTGCGCCGCGTAGGGGCGCAGGCGAGCATCGGGTTCATCACCCCGCCAGAGCTCAGCATCACTGGTCGTGGCAATGCCCTGCGGCGCGTGCTGAACAACGTGGTGGAAAACGCGCGACACCACGCCACTCGTATCGAGCTTTCAGCCGAGCGCGGGCGCAAGCAGGTGTTCATGTATATCGATGATAACGGCTGCGGGGTGGAGGAAGCCCGGCGTGAGAGCGTGTTCCGCGCCTTCGAGAGCGGCAAGGAAGGGGGCACGGGGCTTGGCCTGGCCATTGCGCGTGACATTGTTCACGCCCATGGCGGCCATATCGGGCTGGAGGCCGGGCCGCTCGGTGGTGCGCGGGTCACGATAGAACTGCCTGCCTGAGCATGGCCCGGGCAGGCGGGGCATCAGGGCAGGGTGTTGCCCGCGCCACCATGGCCGGGGCCGCCGTTCATGCTGTTCATGGGCCCCGTGCTGCCGCCATAGGTGCTGCTCATCTGGCTGAGCGGGTTGTAGCGGCCCACATTGCCCAGGATCTGCTGCATGATGTTGATCTTGGTGCCCGGCGTGGGGGTCTTGCCCGGCATCATGGTCACGTAGCGGGCGTCGTCCTTGTGCAGCGTGCGCAGGTTGCGCAGCACGCCGTCCTGGTCAAAGGTCAGCACCACCACTTCCTGTTTCTGCACCTGCGGGAAGCTGATGGGCGCGAGCACCTGCTTCATGGAAACGTAGAGCCAGGTATTGTCATCAAACGTGGCATGGCCGGTGGGCGAGCCGAGCGCGTCCATTACGTCCGAGCGTGAGGTCTCGCCGATCTTGAGCTTGTTGTAGTCATCCGCCTCGACCAGCGAGCCGCGCTGCATCGTGCTTGGCTTGAAAATGCTACATCCGGACAGCGCAATCCCCGCCCCGATGACAGCGCACGAAAACACGCGTAATGAACGGGAGCGGGGCTGGTTATCCTTGGGTGACCTCATGGTCGGGAAAATATCCTGAAATAGGGCAGGGCGCATATGCGGTTCGTCTTTCCGGTGCCCCATCGGGTAAATGAAGTCAATCACAGATCGCCCTGGTGGTGGAAAAACACCCCGCCAGCCCCATATTTTTACCATCATCGCAACACGGGCGCCCCCCGTGGTCACATGTGCAGGAGTTAACGAGATGGATGCAGAATTTTCCCGCCCGCTTGCCGTGGGCCGCATCCCGGTCCAGGGCATGGAAACGGTGATCGAGGCCAGGGACACCGAATGCCGCGCGCTGGCCCGCCGCTTCGGCATTCCTGGCCTGCGCAATCTGTCATGCCGTTACCGGCTCAAGCCGGGGCAGGACGGGGAGGTGCTTGCCGAGGGCTGGCTGACCGCCCATGTCACGCAGGAATGCGTGGTCAGCCTCGAGCCGTTCGAGGATGTCATGGCAGAATCGTTCACCGTGCGCTGCATCCCTGCCGCGCGTTTTCGGGAGGACGATGAGGTCGACCCGTTCTCGATCGATGAAGTGCCCTATGAGCGCGATACCATCGACCTTGGCGAACTCGCGGCGGAAGAAGTTTCGCTTGCCCTCGATCCCTATCCGCACAAGCCCGGCTGCGCGATTCCGGCCGAATTTGCGGGCACGGAAGAGGCCGCTCCCGAAGAAACCACGCGCAGGCAGCCTTTTTCCGCTCTGGCCGAGTTGAAAAAAAAGCAGAACTGACGCAAAGGAGAGGCGCGAGCGGGGTGTCTCGCCATGAGTCGTGCACATAATCCCTTGTGCAAGTGCAAATGGTCTGCTAGAGCGCCCCCCTCAATTATTGATAACTGACCGGTGTATCGCCACGAGGGTGTGCCTGCCGGTTGTGATCCAGATCGGAGGGGCCCGGGCCCATGGCTGTACCCAAGAGAAAAACCTCGCCGTCCCGTCGTGGCATGCGTCGCAGCCACGCTGCGCTGAGTGTTCCGGCGCATGCGGAATGCTCCAACTGTGGCGAACTCAAGCGCCCGCATCATGTCTGCAGCCACTGCGGGCACTATGATGGCCGCGAAGTCGCTTCCGCCGGCAAGGCGCTGAAGACGGCAGTTCGCGCCTGATAATACGACGCCACAGGCGTCATTACCCGGTAACGGCGCGGCCCTGTTTGGTCGCGCCGGCGGGCTGGCCTCGGGCCGTCCTGTCCGGGTCGCGCGGGGAATGTAATCTTTTCAAAGTGTATTCCCCGATCTTGCGCGTTCCTTTCTTACCCGGCACAAGACGAGCATGAGCGAGACAGGTTCCTCCTTTTCCGAGACTGGGCCTTACACCCTTGCCATTGATGGCATGGGCGGGGATGGTGGTCCGGAAGTTGTAGTGGCCGGACTGGCGATTGCGGCAGACCGACATCCTTCAGCCAGGATTCTTCTGGTTGGTGATGAGGCGACGTTGTCCGGCCTTCTGGCCCGCCATCCGAGCGCGGCCGCCATCTGCACGATCCGTCCGGCCAGTTCGGCCATTCCCATGGACATGAAGCCCACCGCAGCCCTGCGCGTGCGCGATTCTTCCATGCGGCTGGCCATGGATGCGGTATCACAGGGCGAGGCGCAGGGTGTCGTTTCCGCTGGCAACAGTGGTGCGATGCTGGCTCTGGCCAAGATCGTGGTCAAAACCCTTCCCGGCATTACCCGCCCGGCCATGGCCGCCATCAGCCCGACCACGCGGGGTGATGTGGTCATGCTCGACCTTGGCGCCAACGTCTCGTGCGACTGGCGCAATCTGGTCGAGTTCGCCATCATGGGCGAAGCTTTCGCCAAGGCGGTGCTCGGTCTGCCCGCGCCCACCATCGGGTTGCTCAATGTCGGCTCCGAGGAACTCAAGGGCGATGAGCGCCTGCGCCAGGCGGCGGAAGTGCTGCGCAACAGTTCACTCGCCCGGCAGTTCCACGGCTTTGTGGAAGGCCACGACATCACCGCTGGCACGACCGACGTGGTGGTGACCGATGGCTTTACCGGTAATGTCGCGCTGAAAACGGGCGAGGGCGCCCTGAAAATGGCGTTCACGCTGCTGCGGCAGGTCTTCACCTCCAGCCTGCTCGGCCGGATCGGCTACCTGCTGGTGCGTCCGGGCCTTGAGCGGATGAAGGAATGGCTCGACCCGCGCCGCTATAATGGCGCGGTGTTCGTGGGGCTGAACGGTGTTGTGGTCAAGTCGCATGGCGGCACGGACGCTGAAGGCTTTGCCGCAGCGGTTGACGTGGCGATGGACATGGTCACCCACCGCTTTACCGACAGCATCCGCGAGCGCCTGGGCCACATGGAAAGCCTCACCGCCGTCAAGGCGTCCGACCCGTCGCAGACGGTTCCTGCATCCTGATGCGGCAATAACAGCCGGCGTGGGGTCAGCAGGCGGAACCTGCCTGCGCCCACCCGTGCATATGAAATGATAGTGGTGGAAAAACAGGCATGACGGCGAAACGCTCGCTTCTGTCCGGTTTTGGCGGTTACCTGCCCGAGCGGATCGTTACCAACGATGAACTGGCCACCTGGCTCGATACATCGGATGAATGGATTCGCGCCCGCACGGGAATTGCCCAGCGCCACATGGCGGGCGAGGGTGATACCGCCGTTTCCATGGCGGCACAGGCCGCCCGGCAGGCGCTGGACTATGCGGGCGCCACGCCCGATGATGTCGATGCCGTCATTGTCGCGACCAGCACGCCCGACCAGGCATTTCCCTCTACCGCCGTGCGGGTGCAGGCCGAACTGGGCATGACCGGTGGCTTCGGCTTTGACCTTGCCGCCGCGTGCTCGGGCTTCATCTATGCGCTGTCCATGGCCGATTCGCTCATTCGCAGCGGGCAGGCGCGCTCGGCGCTGGTCATTGGCAGCGAAGTCTATTCCCGCATTCTCGACAAATCGGACCGGGGCACCTACGTGCTGTTCGGCGATGGGGCCGGGGCAGCATTCCTGACCAGCACGGATGATGCGACGGGGGAGGCGGGCATCCTGTCCACCCACCTCCATTCCGATGGCCGGTATGGCGACCTGCTTTTTGTCGATGGCGCGACGGGCCAGCATGACAAACCGGCCCACCTGCGCATGAACGGGCGCGAGGTGTTCCGTCATGCGGTGGGCAAGCTCTCTTCCTCGGTGGATGAAGCGCTGGCCGCCAATGGCCTGACCCATGCGGATGTGAACTGGCTGGTACCGCACCAGGCCAACCTGCGCATTATTGATGGCGTGGCCCGCAAGCTGGCCCTGCCGCCCGAGCGCGTGGTGGTGACGGTGGACCGGCACGCCAATACCTCTGCCGCCTCCATTCCGCTGGCCCTGAACGAGGCCGTGCGTGACGGGCGCATCAAAAAGGGCGATCTGGTGCTGATGGAAGCGCTGGGCGGTGGCCTGACATGGGGTTCAGCACTGGCGCGACTGTAATGTCGTTTCGGTACCACATTGAAACGGGTGCGAAATAAACCGCCCGCAGGCCTGCGACATTCAATTGACGATACGCACGCGCATGCATAGCATTTACGCATGAGCACCGTCACGCGCGCCACACTGGCAGAACACATATACGATCAGGTCGGCCTGTCCCGCCATGAATCCGCCGATATTCTGGAAGATATCCTTGAACGGATGGCACGGACCCTTGAGGCTGGCGATACCCTCAAAATAAGCGGGTTTGGCACGTTTTCTGTCCGGCAGAAGGGGCAGCGCACGGGCCGTAACCCCAAAACCGGCGTGGAAGTGCCGATTCTGCCACGCTCCGTTCTGGTGTTTCGCCCCAGTCAGTTGCTTCGTGCCCATGTCAACGGACAGTCCGACGGGCAGGCCCCGCCGGAAGGAGACGATGAATGACCACGGAGCACTTTCCGAGCAGCACGGTCGAGCCAGGCACGGACTGCCTGCCAATCTATGAGGTCGCGCGCGAGCTTGGCCTTGCGCAGCATGTCATGCGTATGTGGGAGGCCAGCTTTCCGCAGCTCCAGCCGCTGCGCGGGCCGGTGGGGCGGCGCTACTACCGCCCGCAGGACATAACCGTGCTGCGCGAGATTGCCGATCTGCTGTACGTGCGCAAGCTGTCGGTGGCGCAGGCGCAGGCCGAACTCGCACGTGAGGCGCTGGCCGCACCCGACTCCGAAGGCGAGACCGTAACGCCGCCCACCGAATCACCCGTTCCGCAGGATGAACCGGTTGCTAAAGCGCCGCCCGCCGAGACCGCGCCGCCTGCCATGCAGGTGACGGTTATCGAGGAGGAAGTGGTGGAAACCGTGGTAGCCTGCGAAGAGGCGCCCACGGTCGCCCCGGTCGAGCCTGAAGCACCTCGGGCAGTAGAAGCCGTCGTAACCGAAGCGGATGCCGCGGCAGAGCCGGAAAGCGTGGCGGAAACGGCAGCACAGGAGCCTGTGGACGAGCCGGAGCAACTGCCGCTTGAACAGATTGTCATGATCGAGCTTGAGCGCCTGCAGGCGGAAAATACGGTGCTGCGCGACAGCCTGCGTGGCGTGCTGGTCGAGTTGCAGGCCCTGCGGCAGATGGTGCCGGTCTGAGCCGGACATTTTTTTTCGTTTTGGTTCATTACATGGGTTGCGGTCCCCCCGACCGGCTGCTACACCCTGCGCATCGCAGACAGGCGGGCAGTAGCGCAGCCTGGTAGCGCATCAGTCTGGGGGACTGGGGGTCGTGGGTTCGAATCCCGCCTGCCCGATATCCCTGTCTGCGATAAGAATACCAAGCAAGCAAGGCATCCTGAAAAGGGTGCTTTTTTTGTATCCGGGCCCTGGCCTGTGGCCGTCTGCCGGGTCAGTAGCGGGCCCGGCTCCAGTTCAGCCACAGCATGTGCAGCACCGCCATGATGGCAGGCCCCATGAACAGCCCGAGCAGGCTCCAGCTTTCCGCCCCGCCCAGTATGCCCGCCAGCACCCACAGGAAGGGGAGCTGCGTCGAGCCGCCAATCAGGGCCGGGCGCACGAGGTGGTCGGCCAGAAAGATCACGGCCATGCCCAGCAGGATGATGGCCATGGCGCCGAACAGCGCGCCGGTCTTGATGAGCAGCATGAGGGCGACGGCGCTGATGGCGATGAAGGCGCAGAACGGAATCATGGCGGCGATGGCCGTCACCACCCCGAACAGGAAGGGATGTGGCGCGCCGGCTACCAGATAGGCCACGGCCATCAGCATGCCCTCGCCAATGCCCACGAGCACCAGCCCTGATACCGAGCCATGCACCGAGGCGATCATCTGCAAGGCAATCCGCTCGCCCCGCTTGCCAAAGGCCCGGCGCGAGACATTGAGCGACTGGCGAATGACGGAATCGCCATCCTTGAGCAGGAAAAACAGCGTGAGAATGGCAAAGGCGAACAGTAGTACCCGGTGCAGTACCTGCGAGCCAAGCTGCTGCGTAACCTTGACGCTCTGCCCGATATTCATCGAGCCAAGCAGGGCGGACACATCCGCCGGGTTTTTCAGGTGCTCGTTCCACCACGCGGTGATGGCCTGCTGCCCGTAGGGCAGGTGGCTGATCCAGTCCGGCACGGGAATGCCTGAGTGGCGGGCTTCGTTGAGGAAGCGCAGCATGCCTTCCGCCTCGCGCCCTGCCTCCAGCCCGAACAGTGCAAGCGGCCCGATGAAGATGAAGGCGATGGCCAGCGTAAACAGCAGCGGCAGCAGCGTTTTGTGCGCCCGCCCGTTCCATCGCCGCCGCGCGCGCGCATAAAGCGGCCAGGAGGCGATGGCGAACACGCAGCCCCATATCAGCGAGGGCAGGAACCCGCGCACCGTGTAAAGCCCCAGCAGCACGAAAAACAGCGCCAGCACCGCGCGCGCAATGCGTTGCGTGCGCTGGGTCTCGCGGAATGAACGGAAGGTTCGCATCGTGGAGGGATCGACCTCGCGCCCCGTCATGGGGGCGGGAAAGCCATCCTGATCCGCGTTGTGGGGATCCGTCATTCTTGTTCCTCTGGGATGTGCTGGCTCTGCTGTAAGGGCTACTTATGCTAACGCGCCCGTGTGCGGAAAGACTTTAATCCTGCCTCGCAGGCGCGGTTTCAATCGCCCACAGGGCAAAGGCGTGGATCAGGGCCGCTTCCTTGAGAGAGTCGAAGCGCCCCGTCGCCCCCCGGTGCCCGGCCTCCATGTTGGTGCGGAGCATGATGGGCCGGGGCGCGCGGTTATGCGCACGCAGGCGGGCCACCCATTTGGCGGGCTCCCAGTAGGTCACGCGCGGGTCGGTCAGGCCGCCCATGGCCAGTATGGCAGGGTAGGCGCGGGGTTCTATCTGCTCATAGGCGGCGTAGCTGGCAATCAGGTCATAGGCTGCCACATCTTCCAAAGGGTTGCCCCATTCGGGCCATTCCGGCGGTGTCAGCGGCAGCGACGCGTCGGACATGGTGTTGAGTTCATCCACAAACGGCACCACGGCCACGATTCCTGCAAACAGGTCGGGGCGCATGTTGGCGATGGCCCCCATTACCATTCCGCCAGCGGAACGTCCATCAGCCACGATGCGGCCTGCGCTGCCAAAGCCTTCGGCCACGAGGGTTTCGGCACAGGCGATGAAATCGCTGAATGTGTTGGGCTTGTTGCGCCCGCGCCCGCCAAGGAACCAGTTCCAGCCCTTTTCCGAGCCGCCGCGCACATGGGCAATGGCGTAGAACCAGCCCCGGTCGACAAGGCTGAGCGTGCGGGTGGAAAACACCGGGTCGATGGCGTGCCCATAGGCGCCGTAGCCATAGAGCAGCAGCGGGGCCGAGCCATCAATGGGCGTGTCGTGGCGGCCCAGCACGGTTACGGGCACCTGCTCGCCATCGGGGGCGCAGGCCATGAGCCGCCAGCAGCGATACTGCGCCGGGTCGTGGCCAGATGGCACTTCCTGCTGCTTGAGCACGGTCTCGGTCCCGCTCACCATGTCACGCGCATGCCACGCGCGCGGGGTGGTGGGGGACTGGTAGATGTAGCGCAACTCGGTGGTGTCGTATTCATATCCGCCCACCAGCGTCAGGTCATAGGCGGCTTCATCGGGCTCGAGGGCCTCGGTCGTGCCATCCACGCTGCGGATGAGGATGCGCGTATTGGCGTCGCGTCGCTCGCGCCAGGCCAGGTGGGCCGACCAGACCATGCAGTCCGTGATGTAGCGGCCCGGCTCATGGGGCACGAGGTCGCGCCAGTTGGCGCGGGCAGGGGCCGTATCGGGCGTGGTCATGAGCTTGAAGTCATACGCGCCATCGGCATTGGTCAGGATGATGAAATCCGTGCCCTGATGGTACAGCCCGTACATCAGCCCCGTCTCGCGCGGGCTTGCGCAGCGTGGCGCGGCCTGCGGGTCATGGCCGGGAATGAGCCAGGACTCGGAGGTATCATGATTGCCGCTGGAGATGATGATCCACCTGCCCGAGCGCGTGGCCTCCACGCCCACGAAAAAGCCGGGATCGGCTTCCTCATACACCAGCGTGTCGTGGTCCTCGCCAATGCGGCGGCGATAGACGCGGGCGGGGCGGCCATGGCTGTCGCGCCAGACCCAGAACAGGAAAGCGCTGTCGGGCGAAAACACAAACGCCCCGCTACAGTTCTCGACCAGAGGCAGGGGAGCAGCGTCACCGGTCAGCCTGCGGATGTGGATGCGATAGATTTCCGAGCCCTGCGTATCCTCCGCATGGGCGAACAGGCTGTGGTCGGGGCTGTGGGCGGCAGCGGCCACGGCGTAATATTCATGCCCCTTTGCCGCTTCATTTACGTCAAGCAGCACTTCTTCCGTCGCCGGAGTGGCGGTAGGGTAGCGTTTATAGACCGGGTACTGCGCGCCTGCCGTGTAGCTGGTCTGGTAGCAGTAGGGGCCATGCGGGGTGGGCGGATAGGTATCATCCGCCTGCATGCGGCCCTTCATCTCGGCCACCAGCGCGGCCTGCAGGTCTTCCGTGCCGGACAGGACGGATTGCGTATAGGCGTTTTCCGCCCGCAGGTGATCGGCAATGTCGGGGCGCAGGAGCGTGGGGTCGCGCAGCACCTCCTGCCAGTTATCGTCCTTCATCCACGCATATTCATCGTGCCGGGTGCGGCCAAGCTGCGTGATCGTGTGGGGGATCTGGCGGGCAATGGGGGGCGTGGTCATCGCATGGTCCTCGGGTCGCAGGGGTTCAGGCGGAGCGGGGGGCGTGCCAGCCGGTCAGGCCCTGGCGCAGGCGCTGGCCTTCGGGGCTGGCGGCATCAATCAGGCCGGTGCGCAGGAACAGGTCGATCAGCACGAGGTTGACGTTGAACTTGAACGCATCCGTGTCACGCACCAGCGTATAGGCTTCCTCGATCGGGATCAGGCGGAATTCTTCCACTTCCCCGTCGGCAGGGGTGGGTACGAAGTCGGGCGGCAGTTCCAGCTCGAAGCAGTGCAGCACGTCGCGCCGCAGCCCCTCGGGCCGGTCGAGCGCGTAGCGGATATCGGCGGTGGGGCGGGCGCGCTGCACCAGTTCTGCGGGCAGGCTGGCTTCTTCCGCCGCTTCCTTGAACAGGGCCTGTTGTGCGGTATGGCCTGCCGGTATGCCGCCCGCCACGAGGTGGTCGAGCTTGCTGGGATCGAGGCGCTTGGTCATGGAGCGCCGCGCAATCCACAGATGCAGCCCCTCGGGCAGGCGCACGAGGCCATTGAGGTGCACGCCCGCCGCCATCAGCCCAAACAGCGGCAGCGCGCCACGGTCAATGCGGGCTACGGGGGGCTGGGCCATGTCGGTCCAGACATCGAACAGTTCGTGGTGCGAGCGGTAGATGCCTGCCTGCGCCATGGCCTCGCCAATGGCTTCGAGGCGGGTGGGGTCGGCCAGGGTTACGGTGTTGCCTTCATGGGTCATGCCGTGTTCAAGCAGCACCGGCAGCAGGTCGGGCTGCACCCAGCCTGCGGGGGCCGTGCCGAGCTGGAACTCCAGCCGCCCGCCGGGCAGCACTGCCGTGTTGCAGGCGGCGATATGACGAAAGAAACCTTCGAGGCTGCGTGACATGTTCCATCCCTGTCCTTCGGGTTGAGGCTGGCATAACGGCTGCCCTCCGGCCTGACAATGCCAGCCAGCCCCGCGCCGGTGTGGGAATATGGGTTGCAAAACAAGCGGCGTGTGTCACATGCGATAGGTATGGCTGTTTCCCCCACGGCCCGGCCCGATATGCCGGAGCGCTCCGCCGCCGCCACCCTGCGCGGTCTGTTGCCCTATCTGTGGCCGCGGCATGACCCGCGCACCCGCCTGCGCGTGGTTGGCGTGTGCCTGCTGCTGGTTGCGGCCAAGGTGGCTACCATTGGCGTGCCCTATGCCTATAGCCGCGTGATCGATGCGCTCCAGCCGCATGCGGGGGGCGTTGCCATGATGCCGCTCCTGCTGATCGTGGGCTACGGCCTACTGCGCATGGCAGCCGCGGGCCTGGCTGAACTACGTGATGCCCTTTTCGCCCCGCTGCGCTACCGCATAAGCCGGATTGCCGCCATGCAGAGCTTTACGCACATGCATCAGCTTTCGCTGCGCTTTCACCTCAACCGCCAGTCGGGTGGGGTGACGCGGGCCATCGCGCGCGGCACGGAAGCCATCGAGACGCTGCTGCGCGTAGGCGTGTTCAACGTGGCGCCCACGCTGATCGAGGCGCTGATGGTCATCATCGTGATCTGGCGTCTGTTTGACTGGCGTTATGCTGTGGTGATGCTGGTGGCGGTGACGGCGTACGGGGTGTTCACCATCAAGTTCACCTCATGGCGCATCGGCCTGCGCCGCCAGATGAACGAGATCAACAGCGAGGCCAGCTGGAAGGCGCTCGACAGCCTGCTCAATTACGAGACCGTCAAATATTTTGGCAACGAGGATCACGAGCGCCAGCGCTACGAGGATGCCCAGGCCCGCTACGAGCATGCCGCCATCCGCACCCAGATCTCGCTCAACGGGCTGAATTTCGGGCAGGCGGCGATCATTGCCACAGCCCTGATCGCGGTCATGCTCATGGCCGGGCGCGATGTTGAGGCAGGCCGCATGACGGTGGGGCACTTCGTGCTGGTCAATACCTACCTCATGCAGCTTTACCTGCCGCTCAACTTTCTGGGCAGCGTGTATACCTCGCTGCGCAATTCACTCGTTGACCTTGAGCACATGTTCGGCCTGATGGGTGAACAGGCCGACATTACCGATTCTGCCCATGCCCTGAGCCTGCCCGCACGGCTCGACGAGGCCCCGGCCGCCGATATCCGCTTCGAGGACGTGCATTTCAGCTACCGCCCCGACCGCGAGATCCTGCGTGGCGTCAGCTTTCATGTGCCCGCGGGCCACCGGGTGGCCATCGTGGGGCCGACGGGGGCGGGCAAGTCAACCATCAGCCGCCTGCTGTTCCGCTTCTATGACGTAACGGCAGGGCGCATCATGGTCGATGGGCATGACATCCGCGACTACACGCAGGCCGCCCTGCGCGGGGCCATTGGCGTGGTGCCGCAGGATACCATCCTGTTCAACGACACCATCGGCTACAACATCGGCTATGGCCGCCTTGGCGCCACGCAGGCGGAGGTGGAGCAGGCGGCCAGACTGGCCTGCATCCATGATTTCATCCTGAGCCTGCCCGAAGGCTACGCCACAAGGGTGGGCGAGCGGGGGCTCAAGCTCTCGGGGGGCGAGAAGCAGCGCGTGGCCATTGCCCGCACCATCCTCAAGAATCCGCGCGTGCTGCTGCTTGATGAAGCGACAAGCGCGCTCGACACCGGCACCGAGCACGAAATCCAGACCGCCCTGCGCGCCGTTGCGGCCAACCGTACCACGCTCATCATCGCCCACAGGCTCTCCACCATCGTGGATGTGGATGAAATCCTCGTGATGGGGCACGGCCAGATCCTTGAGCGTGGCACGCATCGCGCCCTGCTTGAACGTGGCGGCCTGTATGCCGGGATGTGGGCTGCACAGGCGGAGGAGGACGCCGAGCGGGGATGAAGCCCTTGCGCGGGCTTGTGACCCCTTTCATGCCCGCCCCGCACTGGTCAGGGGCGGCAAGGCGGTACATATCAGGGATAACGCGAAAAGGAGCCGTGACATGACGGACAAGACCAACCCGCCCCCCGAAGGCGACGCCATTCCCCCCGAACTGAGCCATTGCGGCGCGGTGGTGGACAAGGCCATCGAATACATGCTGGGCGAGAACCTGCCCCCCATGGCCATTGCCTCCGCCCTGCTGGGCGGCTCGCTGGGCCTGCTGTCGCGCACCATGGGGCGCGAGGCCATGCAGGGCCTGCTTGAAAACGCGCTGCACAGCGTGCAGGCGGGCGAACTGCACCCCGACCATGAAGGCGGGGCGGCCTGAGGTCCAGGGGCCGCGAAAGGGCTGGAACGGGGTCGTTCCAGCCCTTTCGCATACAAAATATGCCGAATCATGCTTATGCATCTTGACGGATGGCGGTGGTTTGGCGATAAGCCGCGCCTAATCTAGACGATCCTTGCCGGGCATTTATGCCTCGGCCAAAGTTATATCCGAGGATGATAAAATGTCTCGCCGCTGCCAGATCACAGGCAAGGGCGTGCTGACGGGTAACAACGTCAGCCACGCCAACAACAAGTCCCGCCGTCGCTTCCTGCCCAACCTGCAGGAAACCTCGCTGCTGTCCGATATTCTCGGCACGGCCGTTCCCCTGCGCATGACCACCAATGGCCTGCGCACGGTCGAGCACAATGGCGGGCTGGACTCGTTCCTGCTGTCCACCCCGAACCGCAAGCTGACGCCGGAAGCCATGACGGTGAAGCGCCGCATCCTGCGCGTTCAGGAAAAGAAGGCCGCCGTGGCCTGACACGCCTTGGGCCACCTGCCTGCAATCGCGGGCAGGCGGCCTGATGCTGTCAAAAAGCCTGACTGAAGTCTGGCGCATTGTTCCGCTGTGCCGGTCTGCGTCGTCCAGGTTGAAAGAGACTGAGGGCGGAAGCAGCTTACGGTTCCGGCAGGCGCGAAAGGGAAAGGTTCCCCTTCGCGCCCGTGTTGTCTTGTGGAGGTTCTCCCGTGTCCGCCAAGTCTGATCTGTCCCTGATTCGCAATATCGGTATTACCGCGCACATCGATGCCGGCAAGACCACCACCACCGAGCGTATCCTGTATTACACCGGTGTGTCCCACAAGATCGGTGAGGTGCACGAAGGCAACACCACCACCGACTACATGGCGCAGGAGCGTGAGCGTGGCATCACGATCACCTCGGCTGCCGTGACGTGTGAGTGGGAAGGCCACCGCATCAACATCATCGACACCCCGGGCCACATTGACTTCAACATCGAAGTCAACCGCTCGCTGCGCGTGCTCGATGGCGCGATCTTCATCATCGAAGGCGTTGCTGGCGTGCAGCCGCAGTCCGAGACCAACTGGCGTCTGGCTGACCGGTACAACGTGCCGCGCATCATCTTCATCAACAAGCTCGACCGCACGGGCGCCAACTTCTACAACGCGTTCGACACGCTGAAGGAGAAGCTGGACATCGTGGCGATTCCGCTGCAGCTGCCCATCGGCGCGGAAGAGAACTTCGTCGGCGTGGTCGACCTGATCGAGATGCGCGCCATCGTGTGGGAAGGCGGCGAACTCGGTGCGAAGTTCCACTACGAGGAAATTCCCGCCGACCTGAAGGAAAAGGCCGAAGAGGCCCGCCAGAACCTTCTCGATACCGCGCTGTCCGTTGATGACGCCGCGATGGAAGAATACTTCGACAAGGGCGACGTGGACGTTGCAACGCTCAAGCGCTGCATCAAGAAGGGCACCATCGCCGGTGACTTCCGCCCCGTCCTGTGCGGCACCGCCTTCAAGAACAAGGGCGTGCAGCCCCTGCTCGATGCCGTGATCGACTTCCTGCCCGCGCCGAACGACGTGGAAGGCATCCGCATCGCTCCGCCGGAAGACGAGGAAGTTGACGAGAACAAGCTGCCGATCATCCCGGTTGACCCCGATGGCAAGTTTGCGGGCCTCGCCTTCAAGATCATCAACGACAAATACGGCACGCTGACCTTCGTGCGTGTTTACCGTGGCGTGCTCAAGACCGGTGATACGGTGCTGAACACGACCAAGGGCCACAAGGAGCGTATCGGCCGCATCTACCAGATGCATGCCGACAAGCGCGAGGAACTGTCTGAAGTGCATGCGGGCGACATTGCCGCCTTCGTGGGCCTGAAGGACAGCCAGACCGGTGACACGCTTGCCGATCCGACCGACCCCGTGGTGCTCGAGCGCATGACCTTCCCGATCCCGGTCATCGACATCTCGGTCGAGCCGAAGACGAAGGACGGCGTGGAAAAGATGACGCTGGCGCTGCAGAAGCTGTCTGGCGAAGATCCTTCCCTGCGCCTGAAGACCGACCAGGAAACCGGCCAGACCATCCTGTCCGGCATGGGCGAGCTGCATCTCGACATCATCATCGACCGCCTGCGCCGCGAATATGGCGTGGATGCGAACATCGGCGCGCCGCAGGTGGCGTATCGTGAAACGATCACCAAGCCGCATACCGAGACCTACACCCACAAGAAGCAGTCGGGTGGTTCGGGCCAGTTCGCGGAAGTGAAGATCGAGTTCGCGCCGGTCGAGCGTAACGAAGGCATCTCGTTCGAGAACAAGGTTGTCGGCGGCACGGTGCCCAAGGAATACATCCCGGCGGTGGACAAGGGCATCCAGGCCCAGGCCACGACCGGCGTGCTCGCGGGCTTCCCCACGGTGGACTTCAAGTTCACGCTGCTCGACGGCAAGTACCATGATGTCGACTCCTCGGCGCTGGCGTTCGAAATCGCGGCCAAGGCCTGCTTCCGTGAAGGCATGAAGAAGGCCGGTCCGGTCATTCTCGAGCCGATCATGGATGTGGAAGTGACCACGCCGAATGATCACGTGGGTGACGTTGTGGGTGACCTCAACCGCCGCCGTGGCATGATCCAGAGCCAGGAAACCGCAGGGTCCACCGTTATGGTCCGCGCTTCGGTGCCGCTGAAGGAAATGTTCGGCTACATCTCGCACCTGCGCTCCATGACCAAGGGCCGTGCGTCCTTCACCATGCAGTTCCACCACTACGATCCGGTGCCCCGCAACGTTGCGGAAGAGATCATGGCGCAGTCCGCCTGATCTTTCTCGAAAGAGAGCATCAAAAAAGAAACCGGCTCCCGAAAGGGGGCCGGTTTTTTTGTATTGTAAGGCGGCGGGCGTAAGGCACTGCCAACAATCAGAAGTTTCTGGTGAAGCGTTTTTCAAAACGCTTCAAAAAAATGCGGCATCCAGAAAGTCTTATTGCTTCCTGTCAGGCGACTGTTTTTGCCCATTGGTCGCCGTGCAACCGGACCTTCCCGTCCTCAAGCAGCTTTTCAAGATGGGCGTGCAGGTTCAGCCGTGCCGCCCGGCGCAGGCCGGGGCGCAGGTTGTGGTACAGGCTGTCCACAATTTCATCGAGCGTGCTCGGGCGTGTCGGCAGCAGCGCCATGATGCTGTCCTCGCGCGCCACGCGGTGGGCGACGAGACCGTCAATGCAGGCTTCCACGTGCGTTATGGCGGGGCCGTGCGCAGGCAGCAGCAGGCTGGCCTTGCGGGCACGCAGGATATCCATGCTGCGCAGGAACTGCCGTACCGAGCCATAGGGTGCGGGCGGGATCATGGTGGTTGACCAGCCCATGACATGGTCTCCGGTAAAGATGATGCCATCCGCCGTTTCAAGGCAGATATGGTCGCTGGCATGGCCGGGCGTGTGCAGTACCTGCAGGCCAGCAACCCGGTCACCATCGCGCAGGCCGATATCAGGGGTAAAATCCGGGTCTTCGCTGGCATGGAACCCACAGACCGGAATTCCCAGAAGCCGCCCGAGCGGGCGGGCGCCATCAAGGTGGTCATGATGGGTATGGGTCAGGATGATGTGGGTCAGTGGCCGCTCGCCTGCCGCCGCCACAAGGGCGTCGAGATGCGCAGGCTCCGCACTGCCGGGGTCGATGATGATGCAGCCGCTCTCATGCTCCACCAGCCAGCTATTGGTACCATTGCCGGTCATGGGGCCGGGATTATGGGCCACCACCCGCCTTATGGCGGGTGTCTGGGGCAGGGGCACCTCATAGGGCGGGGGCGGTTCACTGACCCGCCACCCGTTGCGCAGGGCAGGCTTAGCCAAACGCGCCAACATGGTGCATCACGCCAGTGCTGATTTCACGCACCATCTGGAACAGGCGCTGCATCGGCTCGAACACTTCGGTGTATTCGCGGCTGTAGGTGCCTTCCTGCCGGGGGCCATGAGGCTCGTGGAAATCGAGGTCGAAACTGCCATCGGAGCGGTAGGGGAAGATCTGCTCCAGTTCCTTGAGCACGGTGGGCACTTCAAGGCAGAGCACCTTCAGCGTCATGACATCACGTGAGAAGGCATGCCGAGGCGAGAAGTAGGGCACGCGGGTGGAGAGCATCCAGATCTGCTCGATCAGCGCGATGCGGATGCCGTGCAGCAGCAGTTCATCGGGCTGCATGCGCGGGGCTTCGGGCCAGGCGCGGCGCAGGGCGAGGTGGTCTGACTGGATGCGGCGGAACATGGCCTGCGTGGAGGCCCAGAAATCAAGCTGTTCCAGTCCGTGCATCAGGCTCAGGCAGGCTTCCTGCGCCCCCGGGTCGCGCTGGGCGGTGGCGCGTTCAAGCCACATGTCGGGGTCGAGCAGGCGGATCACGCCGCGCAGCACCCCGTGGTCGGAATGGGCCAGGCCATGGGCCGCGAAATCCATCGCGCGGCGGAAGCGCGGGCTCTCGGCCAGGTATTTCTCGAACGTTTCGGGGTGGCGGGCTGCTGCCGTGCCCAGCCCCTGCAACGTGTTCGCGCACCAGGCAAGCTGTTGCAGGATGGCGTTGTTGGGAATGGCGCGGAGCTGGCTCGGGTGCTTGATGCGCGTGACCGTGGAGGCGGCATCGCTCTGTCGCGCCGAGGGGCGCGAGCCGGTCTTGTCGATCAGCGAGGGGCCGAACGCGCCGAGCAGGGCGGCATAGCCGGGGTCTTCCACCAGTCCGGTCATGCCATTGGCGATGGTGGAGAAGAAATCGGCCGAGAAATCCGGCTCGTCATAAACCGGGTCGCGGTCAAGCGCGCTTGTGGCAAAGGCGTGCTCGGCAATGATGCTGACCGTGGCATCGGCCAGTGTCTGGGTGCCGAACAGCAGGTAGCCATCCCCGCCCTGAAAGGCGGTTTCCTCGCGCAGCTGGATGCCGGCGCGGGTAAAGCGGGCGCGGGCATGTGGCGGGGAGAGATAGTCAAAGCGGTCCGCCAGCCGGTAGGGGTGCGCGCCGCGGCCGATGCTCTCGCCGTGGGTGTCGAACAGGATCACCTCGACAAAGGCGAGATCCCACTTGCGCAGAAGGTCGCATACCTTGATGCGCAGCCGCTCGATCAGGTAGGTCGCGGCCAGCTGTCCCACATACCGCCCGGAATCGGAGAAGCCGAACTGCAGGCTCAGTTTGCGCGTGCGCTGCAGGTAGGCCCGCCAATGCGGTGAGCGCAGGGCCTCCTCGATGATCTGCTCGCCGTTCTCCAGCGCGTCCTGCGTCTCGAACAGGGGCGAGATCTCGATCATGTCCTCCACGCCATACAGCCGCGCCAGCCACAGCGCAGTGAGCAGGGTGTAGCCGGTCTCGGTCTCGGCAATGAGGAAGCGGATGGGGCTGGTGCGGTCGATATGGCGCAGGATCTGGCGCACCGTCATCATCAGTCGGCCCGCGCTGGCCTGCTCCATCAGCAGCGAGCCGAAATCGATCTCGACCGGCTCCACCGTGTCCAGCGCCTCGTTCATGCGGCTGATCAGCGCGCGGCGCTGGGCGGGAATGTCGGGGCTGTCGGTAATGTTGAGCCGCTGGCGGGCGATGTTGTGCAGCTGTGTCGCATTGAGGCGCGTATGCGTGTGCGCGGCGGAAAGCCCGTGCGCCATGAAGCCCGCCTGCGCCACCGCCAGGGCCATTTTATCATCGGGGGCGGCGGCGTCGATTGCCTCGCTGAAGGTCGCGCGCAGGTCGTTGCTGCTGGTCAGGGCCTCCGTGCTGCGGTTGATCAGCACATCGGCAAAGCGCGACACGCCTTCGGGCTCGGGGCCGGTGGGGCAGGCGGCGATCTGGGCGGTCACGGCCTCAAGGGCTGTCGCCACGCGAGCCTGCAGGTCATTGGCGCAGGAGGCAACGGGCTCAAGCTGGGCCTGCAGGCGGCTCAGTTGCAACTGCTTCATGCGCAGGCGCAGGCGCAGCGTGTCCCACCAGCCGATATCGGTGCGGCCATCGGTGTCGTAGCCCACCCAGCTTGTCATGATGATGGGGCGCGGCACCAGCGTGGACCATAGCTGCGGCCAGTGGGTGCGTGCCTCTGACAGCAGGATGGTGTTGAGCCGGTCGAGCGCGTTACGCCCGCGCAGGATGGCCTGGGTGGCGAGGGTAAACTCCTCATCCAGCGTGGGCGGTCCCACACGGCGATGTGTAAGAAAGGCGGGAACGTGCTCGGGCGCCCTGTCAGGGTTGGTGGAGGCCATCTCGGCCAGCGCCTCATAAACCGGGTTGGCCAGCGCGAAGGTGGGGTGCGCGGTAAACACGGCGGCAAAGCGGCTGCGCTCGATGGCGGCGCGGAAACGCGCGATGGGCACCGGACTGTCAGTGGGGTCGGGCTGCACGATGCGGCGGGCGACGGTGCGCATGCGTTCCGTCACGGCCTGTTCATCCGGCCCGTCGAGATAGGTGGCGATATGGTGGGCGCGGCCGGCAAAGGCGCGGTCGCGCAGCAGGCGCACGATGTCCTCCACCGCGTTCATTGGCAGGGCGCCGCTGGCCATCTGCCTGCCAATCTGGCGGGCAAGCGCCATGACGGGACTGCCCGATGCGGTCTCATCGTGGCTTGCGATCAGTTGCCGGGCCTGCTGGAGCAGGTCGGACACATTTCGCGCGGCGGCTTTGGTCATCGGGTTGTCCTGTCATGAATGGTCGTCATGGTTCAGCCCTCCAAATCCCATGTTCGGCGGCGGGCTGCAATGTCCTGCGTGGCTTATTCATGCCAATTTGAGGCGTTATATCGAGTGTTGCTTGGGCTGGCGGGGAGACAATGGTATCAGTGACTTCATGAATGGTATTCCACAAACGGACCAGGATGCGCGGCGCACCCTGCTGCGCTACAAGCGGTCGGCCACGGGCCTGCTGGCCGCCATGGCGGGGCTGACGGTGGCAGGTTACGCCCTGCCGCAGATGGGCTGGCTGGCCGATCGCCCCTGGCTCGAGATCCTGCGCTCGGGCACCAAGGCGGGCGTGGTGGGTGGCCTTGCGGACTGGTTTGCCGTGACCGCCCTGTTCCGCAGGCCCATGGGGCTGCCGATTCCGCACACCGCCATCCTGCCCGCCCAGAAAGAGCGGCTGGCGCAGGCGCTCGGGCGTTTCGTCTCGAACAACGTGTTTACGGAAAAGGAAGTGGGGGCCGCGTTCAGCCGCATCGACCTGCCTTCGCTCATTGGCAATATTCTCCAGGAGCCTGAAACGGCGGAGATGGTCAATCGCGCCGTACTCGGCTCCGTGCCCCACGTGCTTGACCGGCTGGAGGATGGCCGCGCGAGTTCCGCCATAGCCAGCCTGCTGCCCACCCTGCTGGGCGGGGAGGAAATCGCACCCATCGTGACCCGCAGCCTGCGCGCGATGGTGGAGGGCGACTGCCACCAGGAGGTGCTGTCTTTCCTGCTTTCAAGGCTGAAGGAAGGGATCAAGGCCAAGGAACCCGCCCTGCGCATGATGATCGAGGACCGCGTGCGCGAGCAGGGCGGCCGCGTCCTGGGCTGGGCCATTGGGGGGTCGATCGCCACCAAGGTGCTGCTTGCGGCCAGCCAGGAACTCGACCGCATCGACCCGCAGAACTCCGAGCTGCGTGAAGGCTTCACCACCTGGGTGCGCACCGAGATCGACCGGATCGAACTCGACCCCGTGCGGCGTGGCGAGATCACGAATGCCGTGATGGGCGTGCTGACACATGACAGCGTGCGCGGCTGGAGCAGTGATGTGTGGCACCGCCTGCGCGGCGTGATTGAAGATGACATGCGCAAGGGCGAGACCAGTTGGGTCGCCACCCTGGTGCGTGACGCCCTGCAGCGCCTGGCCGACCAGATGTACAATGATGCCGCCATGCGCAAGCGCGTGGAAGATGCTGCACGCAACATGATCGTGAGCAGCCTGCCTTTCCTGCGGGATCGCATGTCGCGTTTTATTTACTCGGTCGTGAACGGCTGGGATGCAGAAAGCCTGAGCGATCGGCTGGAACTGCGTGTGGGCAAGGATCTACAGTATATCCGCCTTAACGGCACGCTGGTCGGTTTTCTGGCGGGGTGTGGCCTGTCCGTGTTATTGCAGCTGATATTCGGAACCGGGATCGGCTAGGGCATGCCTGCTTTACGATTGGACTTGACGGCGCCCGGCTGGTAGCCCATCTGAAACTTCAGGAAACAGTACTGTTCTGGTCCAATTATGGATACAGGCTCAGGACGTACGGGAGAGCGGAATGCTGAAACTGTCGAAACTGACCGATTACGCCGTGGTGGCTCTGGTCCGGCTGGGGCAGAAGAGCGAGGTCACCACCTCGCCTGTCCTGTCGCGTTCGACCGGCATTCCCGAACCCACGGTGGCGAAGGTGCTCAAGATTCTGGCAACCCAGGGCATCGTGACCTCGCAGCGCGGCGCGCGCGGCGGCTACAGGCTGGCCCAGCCGCTTGAGGATATCTCGATCGCAGCCGTGATCCAGGCCATTGACGGCCCCATATCGCTCACCACCTGCGTTGATGGCGGTGATTGCGACGCACGCTCCACCTGCGGGCTGGGCGGGCAGTGGGATATGGTCAATGCCGCCATCCGCCATCCGCCATGCGCTTTCAGCCATTACGCTGGCCGACATGAAGAACCATACAGTAACTGACAGATTAGGCGGCCTGCACGCGCCGCCCATGCCCGACGGGCCCGAGGCCACGGCCTGAAACAGGGGAGGAAAGACACATGCCGGCAGTAGCCGAAACCCGCAAGACGGTCGAAACCCTGGGCCAGAACACCTATAAATGGGGGTTCGAGACCGATATCGAGATGGATATCGCCCCCAAGGGCCTGAACGAGGATACGATCCGCCTCATCTCCAGCCGCAAGAACGAGCCGGAATGGCTGCTGGAATGGCGGCTGAAGGCGTATCGTTCCTGGCTGGAAATGCGCGAGCCGACCTGGGCCAAGGTCCATTACCCGCCCATCGACTACCAGGACGTGCATTACTACGCGGCACCGCGCAAGAAGCCCAGCCCCAAGTCGCTTGAAGAAGTCGACCCCGAGCTGCTGCGCACCTACGAAAAGCTGGGCATTCCGCTGCACGAGCAGGCGATGCTTGCAGGCGTGGAACTGCCCGAAGGCGAGGAAGCCCGCCCGCCGGTAGCCGTTGATGCGGTGTTTGACAGCGTGTCCGTCGCCACCACCTTCCGCAAGACATTGCAGGAAGCCGGCGTGATCTTCTGCCCGATTTCGGAGGCGGTGCAGGAGCACCCCGAACTCGTGCGCAAATATCTCGGCTCCGTGGTGCCGGTGACGGATAATTTCTACGCCGCGCTGAACGCCGCCGTGTTTACCGATGGCTCCTTCGTGTTCGTGCCCAAGGGCGTGCGCTGCCCGATGGAACTCTCGACCTATTTCCGCATCAATGCCCGTAACACCGGGCAGTTCGAGCGCACGCTGATCATTGTGGAGGACGGGGCTTCCGTCTCCTACCTTGAGGGCTGCACCGCGCCGATGCGTGACGAGAACCAGCTTCATGCCGCCGTGGTCGAGCTCGTGGCGATGGAAGATGCCTCCATCAAGTATTCCACCGTGCAGAACTGGTACCCTGGCGATGAAAACGGCAAGGGCGGCATCTACAACTTCGTGACCAAGCGCGGGGCGTGCCGTGGCGCGCGCTCCAAGATTTCATGGACACAGGTTGAAACCGGCTCGGCCATTACGTGGAAGTATCCGTCGTGCATCCTGCAGGGCGAGGGCTCGGTGGGCGAGTTCTACTCGGTGGCCGTGACCAACAACCACCAGCAGGCCGATACCGGCACCAAGATGATCCATATCGGGCGCAACACGCGCTCGACCATCATCGCCAAGACCATCAGCGCGGGCCAGTCAGACAGTACCTATCGCGGGCTGGTGCGGATGATGCCCAAGGCCTCGGGCAGCCGCAACTTCACCCAGTGCGACAGCCTGCTGATCGGCGATCGCTGCGGGGCGCATACCGTGCCCTATATCGAGAACCGCAACATGTCCGCGCGCGTGGAGCATGAGGCGACAACCTCCAAGATATCGGAAGACCAGCTGTTCTACTGCCGCCAGCGCGGCCTGTCGGAAGAAGATGCGGTGGGGCTGATTGTAAACGGGTTCTGCAAGGACGTTCTGAAGGAACTGCCGATGGAATTCGCCGTGGAAGCCCAGAAGCTTCTGCAGATCAGCCTAGAAGGCAGCGTGGGCTAACAGGGATTCAAAGACGTGAGCAAGCAATTCGTAAGCATCAATGGCCTGTGCGCCCGCATCGATGATGGGGAAGCCCACAAGGAAATCCTGCGCGGGGTCGATCTCGAGATCCCGGCAGGCGAGGTTCATGCCATCATGGGGCCGAACGGCTCGGGCAAGTCCACCCTGTCCTATGTGCTCGCCGGGCGCGAGGATTATGAGGTGACCGGCGGCTCCGCCACCTTCAAGGGGCAGGATCTGCTGGCTCTTGAACCCGAAGAGCGCGCGGCCCTTGGCCTGTTCCTCGCGTTCCAGACGCCGGTGGAACTGCCGGGCGTGAACAACGCCAACTTCCTGCGCACCGCCGTCAATGCCGTGCGCCGGGCACGCGGGATGGATGAACTCGATGCCGTGGCCTTCCTCAAGGCCGTGCGCAAGGAGACCAAGCATCTGTCCATGTCCGACGAGATGCTCAAGCGCAACGTGAATGTCGGTTTCTCGGGTGGTGAGAAGAAGCGCAACGAGGTGCTGCAGATGCGCATGCTCCAGCCTTCCTTCGCCATTCTTGACGAGACCGATAGCGGGCTGGACATCGATGCGCTGCGCATCGTGGCCGAGGGCGTGAACTCGCTGCGTTCGCCCGATTTCTCGGCGCTGGTCATCACCCACCACCAGCGCCTGCTGGACTATATCGTGCCGGACCGCATCCATGTCATGGCCAGAGGCCGCATCATCCACAGCGGCGGTCCGGAACTGGCCAGGCAGCTTGAGGCGCAGGGTTATGCCCAGTTCCTCTCGGAGGCGGCGTGAACGCCATTGCACCGGTCGGGATCAGTCCCTCAGCCTTTCTTGACCGGGGTGATGTAAAGGGGAATGCCGCACGGCTCAAAGCCGCCGATTACCTGCGCACGGTGGGCCTACCGCGCGCGGGCGTGGAGGCGTGGAAATACACCTCGCTGCGCGCTCTGGCCGATGTGCCGTTTGCCGAGGCGCCGCGTGATGTCGATGCAGGCGCAGTCGATACGCTGCTGGCCGAGGTCGAGACCATCTCGGGACTTGGGGCCGGGGCCAATCGCGCCGTGTTCGTCAATGGCCGTTTCGACGCCGGGCGCTCGCGCCTGCCGGAAGGGGTAAAGGTTTCCGCCTTTGACCCGGCAAGCGAAGTGCGTGACGGAATCGACCCTGCAGGCGACGTGACCACAGCACTCAATACCGTGCTGGCCCATGACGGGCTGGCTCTCATCGTGCCCGCAGGGGTTGATGCAGGCTGCCTGCTGCTGGTCAGCATTGGCCTTGCAGGCGAGGATGCGCCGGTTTCCTTCCACCCGCAACACCGCATCAAGGTGGAAGAGGGCGGCAGGCTGGCCATGCTCGATGCCGCCGTGGGCAGGGGCTATTACCTGCATAACCCGCTCTATGACATTACGGTGGAAGAGGGCGGCTATCTGTCGCATGCCCGCATTCAGGCGGAGGGTAAAAAGGCGCTGCATCTTGCGGTCAGCCATGCCCGCGTTGCCAGCCGTGGGGTATATGACAGCTTTACGCTCACGCTTGGCGCCAGCCTGTCGCGCCATGAGGTGCATGCGGGGCTGAATGCGGCGGGTGCCAGCGTGCACGTGAATGGCGCGCAGCTTCTGGCGGGTCATCAGCATGGCGACCTGACCAGCGTGATCACGCACGCAGCACCCGACTGCATCTCGCGCCAGACGGTCAAGAACGTGCTGGCCGATCATGCGCGAGGCGTGTTTCAGGGCAAGATCCATGTCGAGCGGATTGCCCAGAAGACCGACGGCTACCAGATGAACCAGGCGCTGCTGCTGTCGGACACGGCCGAGATCGACGCCAAGCCCGAACTCGAAATTTACGCCGATGACGTCAAGTGCAGCCATGGTGCGACCGTGGGCGCGCTGGATGATGATCAGCTTTTCTATCTGCGCAGCCGTGGCATCCCTAACGAGGCAGCCCGCTCCATCCTGATCCGTGCCTTTTTGCATGATGTTGTGGATCAGATCGATGATGCCCGGCTCAAGGACAGCCTGAACCTTGCGGTGGAAGCCTGGTGGAAGCGGGAGGTCGCCTGATGGACCAGAGCGTCATCACGCCCACGGATATGGCCGATAGCCTGCGCCATGTCCGCGCCGACTTCCCCATCCTGAGCCAGAAGGTGCATGGCAAGGATCTGGTGTTCCTTGACAGCGCCGCCTCGGCCCAGAAGCCCCGGCAGGTGATCGACTGCATGGCCGACACCATGCGCACCCAGTACGCCAACATCCATCGTGGCCTGTACTGGATGAGTGAGCGCACCACCGAGGCGTATGAGGCCGTGCGCGATCAGGTGGCACGCTTCCTGGGTGCCGCCGCGCGTGAGGAAATCGTCTTCACCCGCAACAGTACCGAGGCCATCAACCTCGTGGCCCATTCCTATGGTGGCCTGCTGAAGCCGGGGCAGGCGGTGCTGGTATCCGAGATGGAACACCACGCCAACCTCGTGCCCTGGCAGATGCTGCGCGACCGCATGGGCATTGAACTGCGCGTCACCCCCATTACCGATGACGGGGCGCTGGACATGGAAGCGCTGGCCGCCAACCTGGCCGATGGCAAGGTGGCACTGGTGGCGATCACCCACATGTCCAACGTGCTGGGCACCATTACCGATGCCCGCGCCATTATCGACATGGCGCATGCGGCAGGGGCGAAGGTGCTGCTTGATGGCAGCCAGCTTGCCGTGCACCGCCGCGTGAATGTGCAGGAACTGGGCGCTGATTTCTATGTCGTGACCGGGCACAAGCTGTATGGCCCCACCGGCATTGGCGTGCTGTGGGCGCGGCGTGAACTGCTGGAGGCGATGCCGCCTTTCCTTGGTGGTGGCGACATGATTTCCACCGTGTCGTTCGAGCGCGCGACCTGGGCGAATGTGCCGCATAAATTCGAGGCGGGCACGCCTGCCATCATCGAGACCATTGGATTGGGCGCGGCCCTTGCCTATATCGAGTCCATCGGGTTCGAGGCGATCGGCGCGCATGAGGATGCGCTGACGGCTTACGCGCTTGAGGCGCTGGGCAATGTCAGCGGGCTGAAGGTGATCGGCACGGCGCCGCAGCGTGGCGGGGTGATCTCGTTTACCATGAAGGATGTTCACCCGCATGATATCGCCACCCTGCTTGACCGCAACGGCATTGCCGTGCGGGCGGGCCATCACTGTGCCGAGCCGCTCATGCGCAGGCTGGGGGTGACGGCCACGGCGCGGGCGAGCTTCGGCATCTATACCACGCCGGAGGAAATCGACCTGCTGGCTGCAACGCTGGAACAGATCCGGGGCTTTTTTGTCTGATGGCAGATGATGGCGCAGGATGATCTGTACCGCACGGTGGTGCTGGAGCGTGCGAAGGCACCACGACATGCCGGGCCACTGCCCACAGCCACGCTAAACGGGCAGGGGGCCAACCCGCTGTGCGGCGACCGGGTGCAGTTGCATGCGGTGCTGGACGGGCAGGGGCGGATCGAGACGATCCGGCATGAAACGCGGGGCTGCGCCATCTGTGCGGCCTCCGCCGACCTCATGGCCGGGCGGGTGACAGGCCAGGATCGCGTGCATGTGGGTAGGCTGCACGCGGAACTGGTCGAGGCGGTTGAAACCGGCACGGCGCCAGCGGGTCTGGGCGAGCTTGCGGCCTTTGCGCCCCTGCACCAGCACCGCTCGCGCAGGCGCTGCGCCCTGCTGCCGTGGTCGGCACTGACTGATATGCTCAATGATGATAAAAACAGGTGAAAGTCTCATGGACGAGAAAAATCAGGTAGAGCCTGCCATGGGCATGGCGGAAGAGACCGGGCATTTTTCCCTTGAGGCCAGCGATGCGCCTGCCGCTAAAGCGGCCCCCGTATCGGCCTGGACACCAGATGGCGAGCAGCCCGCTGCCCTCGCAGGCAAGGCGGCCATGCCCGATGAGGAAGCGGTGATCGAGGCGATCGCCACGGTGTATGACCCCGAAATTCCGGTCAATATTTACGAACTTGGCCTGATTTACGCCATCGACCTGCATGAGGATGGATCGGTCAAGGTCGAGATGACGCTCACGGCTCCCAACTGCCCCAGCGCGCAGGAACTGCCCGCGCAGGTAAAGGAAGCCGTTGAAAAGATTGAGACGGTGACCTCCGCCACGGTCGAGATCGTGTGGGAGCCGCCATGGGACATGTCGCGCATGAGCGAAGATGCCCGCCTTGCCCTGAACATGTTCTGAACCCTCAAGGGGAATGTGCCATGACCGAACACCAGACAGCCACACCCGCAAAAGCCCCCGCCCGCCGCGCCCTGCCGCCGCTCATGACGCTGACGGACCGCGCAGCCGCCCGGCTGGAAAAACTCTACCAGACCAAGAACGCGGGCCACCTGCTGCGCATTGCGGTTTCAACCAAGGGGTGTTCGGGCCATGCCTATGACATGAGCTTTGTAGAAAAAGCCGGCCCTGGTGATGAAGTGGTGGTGGACAAGGGCGTGACCCTGCTCGTTGACCGCAAGGCGACGCTGTTCCTGATCGGCTCGGTGATGGATTACGAGGTCAGGCAGCTTGAATCCGGCTTTACCTTCACCAACCCCAATGAGAAGGGCCGCTGCGGCTGTGGGGAAAGCTTCCACGTCTGATTGCGATAAAGATAAAAGTTTTTGGGTGCCGCCTTTTTTCAAAAAGGCGGCGTTCTTTTAAGCTTTTGCAAAAAGCTTTACCAAAATTTTTCTCTGTTTTAGCGCCGGTGGTTTTTGCCCGTGCCCGGCAGCTTCAGCACGCACACGGCCTCGACCTCGGTTGACCACAGGAACTGGTCGATCACTGTCAGGCGCTCGAGCCGGTAGCCCAACTGTTGCAGCGGGGTCAGGTCGCGTTGCAGGGCAGCCGGGTTGCAACTGACATAAATGACATGGCGCGGCTTGCCTGCCACGATCTGTGCCATCTGGGCACCTGCACCCGAATGCGGCGGATCAAGCACAATGGCAGCAGCTTTTGCGACTTCCACCGCCATGACCGGCTGGCGGTTCAGGTCACGCAGCGCGGGCAGCACGCGGGTGCCGCCACTGGCCTGCTTGAGGCAGGCCAGCGCTGCCCGGTCCCCTTCATAGGCCAGCACCTTGGCATGGGCAGCAAGCGCAAAGGACAGCGTGCCACAGCCTGCATAAAGCTCGATAATGCCTGCCTTCAGCCCCTTGGTGGGGAGTGCAGCCAGCACGGCAGCCCTGATGGCATCCTCGCCGCTGCGTGCAGGTTGCAGGAAGGCACCAGGCGGCGGGGTGACGCGCACGCCATCAAAATGATGAAAGACCGGCCCGTTCAGTGCCAGCGTTTCAGGTGGCGTGCCGCCCAGCGAGATGCGCGGTATGCCATGCGCCTTGCTGAACTGGGCGAGGATGCGCCGGTCATTGGCATCCGGCGTGCCATCCATCGTAATCAGCAGGTCCGGCCCGCTATCGAGCAGGTTGATCTGCAGGTCACCACCCGCATGCACGCCGGGCAGCGAATGCAGCATCTCGCGCAGCGGGGCCAGCAGGGCAAACAGGGCAGGGTCGAGCAGGGTACACGCGGTCATGTCCACCACATCACCCCGGCGACGATGCAGGCCGAGCACGATATGCCGACCTTCGCGGCGGAAGGCCAGGTCAACGCGCCGCCGCCCCTGGGGGGCGACCTGCACGGTGGCAGGCGTGGGGATGGTGTCAAAACCTGCGCGGTGCAGCGCCTCGGTTACGCGGCCCGTCTTCCATGTCATCAGGGCAGGCAGCGCCACCTGCTGCAGGCGGCAGCCGCCGCACTGGCCAAAAAGGGCGCAGGGCGGCGTAATCCGGTCCGGGCCGGGGGTGATGACGCGCTCGAGTGCGGCGTGGGTGCCCTGTATCGTTCCAAGCTGCACCACATCACCCGGCACGGCGCCGGGCACGAATATCCGTCCTGCCGGGGTCTCGGCTATGCCATCCCCGTCATTGCCAAGCGCCACCACATCGGTGGCGCTGGCCATGTCCTGTTCCATGCCGGTTCTGTTTATTCGTCAGCCGGGACGACGGGCTTTTCCCGGCGCGGCAACTGCATGAAGGCCGGGATATCATCGCCAAACCCGGTAATGGCATGATCGGGAGCGGCCGGAAGCAGGCCCTGATCGCGGCGTCCCCCGCCCGTGGCGGGCGTAGAACGGCTGCGCGAGGGCTTGGGCGCGGGGGCGGCTGCTTCGTCAACCGGTGCCGCCGGGGCGGGGGCAGGAGTGGCTGCGTTGCTCTTGCGGCGCGAACCGCTCTCGGCACGGGATTTGCGACGACCGCCCGCGGGGCGCGGCTCATCCGACCATTCCAGGTTATCCACGCCTTTGACCTCAATTCGGGGTATGGGTTTGCCCGTCAGTTTCTCGATGGCCTGGGCAAGGCCTTCCTCGTCAGGCGTGGCGAGGCTGTATGCGTGCCCTGTGCGGCCCGCACGGCCGGTACGGCCGATTCGGTGCACATAATCCTCGGCATGGAACGGCAGGTCGAAGTTGAACACATGCGACAGGCCGCCAATGTCGATTCCACGTGCAGCAATGTCGGAGCAGACGAGGATTTTCAGTTCGCCTGACTTGAACGCCTCAAGGGTCGAGAACCGCACCGACTGCGGCAGGTCGCCATGCAGCGCGCCAGCCGAAAAGCCGTGCTTGATGAGGGATTTGCACAGCACATCCACATCACGCTTGCGGTTGCAGAACACGATGGCGTTCTGCATGTCCGCCTCACGCAGCAGCTTGCGCAGCGCGCGGCGCTTGTCAGCGCCATCGACAATGGCAAGGCCGGTCTCGATGGTGGAGGCCACCGAGGAGGGACGGCTGACCGTGATCTCCTTGGGGTTGCTCAGGAAGGCATCGGCCAGACGGCGGATTTCAGGCGCCATGGTGGCCGAGAAGAACAGCGTCTGGCGCAGCGGCGAGAGCATGCCCACGATCTTCTCGATATCGGGGATGAACCCCATGTCGAGCATGCGGTCGGCTTCATCGATCACCAGCAGTTTGGTCTGGGTCAGCAGCAGGCCACCGCGCTCGAACAGGTCGATCAGGCGGCCCGGCGTTGCAATCAGCACATCCACGCCGCGGTTGAGCACTTCCTTCTGCTCGGCCATGCTTTCGCCGCCAATCAGCAGCGCATGGGTCAGCTTGAGGTGCTTGCCGTAATTGACGAAATTCTCGGCAACCTGCAGGGCCAGTTCGCGCGTGGGCTCAAGGATCAGCGAACGCGGCATGCGCGCCCGGGCGCGTGAACCCTGAAGGATCTCGAGCATGGGCAGGGTAAATGAGGCCGTCTTGCCCGTGCCGGTCTGGGCCACGCCCAGCACGTCGCGGCCCATCAGCACATAGGGAATGGCCTGCGCCTGAATGGGGGTGGGATGACGGTATCCCATTTCATCAATGGCGCGCTGGATGGGCTCGGACAGGCCGAGTTCCGAAAACAGGGGCAGCGCCTCTTCCTGCGCCGGGGCGGCCTGTTCTGGCGCGTCAGGCGGCAGGGCCGCTTCCGTGCTGGCGGCGGGGGCCGGGGCAACCGCCTTCTTAGCGGAACGGGTCGGGGCGGGGGACGTTTTTTTGGCGCTCAAATTACTCTCGAACGTATCAGCAGATGAATATGGCCCCGTCCGATTGCCACCGTGTCGCGCTGTATCAGGCTGCCGTCCCTGATGTACCTGCAGCAATGCAGGGAAGGGGAGTGTGACACGCGACGGGGTTAAACCCCTCAGAGCGCCACATTCCCCGTGCCTATCTAGATTTGCAATGGAAATCAAGGGGGCGTGAGGTTACGCCTCATATTTTCAGAAAGGATGGGCCAGACAGGCGGTAATGATGGTCAGGATGCCGATGCCGGTGTTGAGCAGAACCAGCGAGCGGATCGAGTCGAACTGTCCCGGCTGCGGGCGCATGGCGCGGCGGGCCTTCTGGTAGGGGCCGAAATAGATGCGGGCGAATATGCCTGCCATGATCAGGCCGAACAGCTGCATGAGGTTGATCTGCCACGGCACGACCGCAAACCCGCCCTCATGATAGATCATGAGCCAGCCGCTTACGAGCACCATGGGCATGGTGTGCCACACGATGCGGAAGAAGCGGTTCAGCGTCTGCAGATGCACCGAGGCACGCTGCGTGGCATCAAGCAGGTTCAGGCTGGGCTTGAGCACGAAGGCCGCATACATCATGCCGCCAACCCAGGCCGCCATGCCTGTAATATGGAGTGCGAGCACAAGGCTCCAGACAATGGAAAGGGACATGAAGCCTCCTTGCGGGGGGTAAGGAATAAGGAAAACGCTCACCTGCCATAAAGCAGGATACGGGACGCTTGTTTCCTCATTCCTGTATCATGTGCAAGGCCAGTGCGGCAGCCAATTGCCGGGAAAGGGAAAAGAACATGCCCGCGAACGAACAGATGCAAGCCCCTCAGGCTACCCGCCTGGAGCTGCCCACGCCTGCGCAGATGGGGCAGATCGATGCCGCTGCCGCCCGCAGCGTGCCGGTGTCGGTGCTGATGGAAAACGCGGGCCGCGCCGTAGCCCGCGCCATACGCCAGCACATGCGCCCGTGCCGGGTGCTGGTGCTGTGCGGGCCGGGCAACAATGGCGGCGATGGCTATGTGGCCGCTCGCAGGCTGGCCGAGCAGGGCTGGCCGGTTTCGGTAGCAGCCCTTGCAGCCCCGCGCCCCGGCGGGGATGAGGCAGCTGCCGCTGCCCTGTGGCACGGGCCAATGGTGCCGTTTACGCCAAAAAGTGCCGCAGCCTTCGATCTGGTGGTCGATGCGGTGTTCGGCGCGGGGCTGAGCCGCGATGTGGCGCCCGATGTGGTGGCCGTGCTCAAGGCCGCGCGGCGCATCGTGGCCATCGACATGCCCAGCGGCGTGGATGGGGCGACGGGTGCCGTGCGCGGTGGTGCCATGCAGGCCGAGATGACCGTGACCTTCTGCCGCCTCAAGCCCGGCCACCTGCTGCTGCCCGGTCGCACCCTGTGCGGGCGCACGGTGCTGGCTGATATCGGCATTCCCGAATCCGCGCTCGAAGATGTTGCGATTCGTGCCTGGCGCAATGAACCCGGCCTGTGGCGCACGCCGGCCTGCACGGTCAGTTCCTATAAATACAGTCGCGGCGTGGTCAGCATCTGTGGCGGGCGCGAGATGCCGGGGGCAGCCCGGCTTTCCGCCGCGGGCGCGCGGGCGGCGGGGGCAGGGCTGGTGCGGCTGGCCGTGGGTGATAGCGCCGAGGTCTACCGCATGACCGCGCCTGCGGGCCTGATCGTGGATTCCGATCCGCTGGAAACCCTGCTGGAGGATCAGCGCCGTCATGTATGGGTGTGTGGCCCCGGCCTTTCGGTGGCGGAGGTGGCGGCAGTTCTGCCTGCCCTGGTGGCGGCAGGGCGCGCGGTGATTGCCGATGCCGGGGCCTTCAGTATGGCGGCAGGCCATCCCGGGCGGCTGAAGGGGGCTTCCATCATTACGCCACATATCGGCGAGTTCTCGCGTGTGTTCGGCAAGCCGGGTGCTGACCGGGTGGAAGCCGCGCGTGCGGCAGCCGTGTGCACGGGGGCCGTGACGGTGCTCAAGGGGCCGGATACCATCATCGCAGCACCTGATGGCCGCGTGGCGATCAATGAGCACGCTACCCCCATGCTGGGTACGGCGGGCTCGGGCGATACGCTGACCGGAATCATCGCCGCCATGCTCGCAGCCGGCATGCCCGCGTGGGAGGCGGCCTGTGCCGGGGTCTGGCTGCATGGTGATGCAGCATTGCATGCGGGCGAATGGCCGCTGGCCGAGGATTTCGACTGCCATATCGGCGCCGCCCGCCACCGGGCGGAGGGGCTGGCAAAAAAAGTTTTCGGCTGAAAAGCCCAATCCTTTTCCCTTCGCATCTTGCCCCATGGCCTGTGGTGCGCTAAAGCCGCGCGCTTACAGGCTGGGCACTGTGCGGGCGTGGTGGAATTGGTAGACACGCCAGATTTAGGTTCTGGTGGCGCAAGCCGTGGGGGTTCAAGTCCCTCCGCCCGTACCAATGATCCCGGCAAGTCGCGTTATGCGAGCAGACGTGGTGGCCCCAACCGGCTTCTTGCGTTCTTTGACACGTTCTGACCGAGAGGATGGCCTGGCAGATGCAGGTTACTGAAACGCTTTCCGATGGCCTGAAGCGCGGTTTCACCGTTACGGTGCCCGCAGCAGAAATCGAGAGCAAGCGCACCGCGCGCCTGAAAGAAGTTGGACAGTCCATGAAGCTGCCGGGTTTCCGCCCGGGCAAGGTGCCGATGAGCATCCTGCAGCAGCGTTTTGGCGAATCCGTGCAGGGTGAGGTGATGGAGCAGGTCGTAAGCGACGCGACCCGCACCCTGCTTGACGAGCGCGGCCTGCGCCCTGCCATGCAGCCGAAGGTTGACCTCGTTTCCGGCAGCGAGCCGGGCAGCAAGGAAGACCTGAAGTTCACGGTCGAATTCGAGATCCTGCCCGAGATCACCATTCCCGACCTGTCCACCCTGTCGCTCGTGCGCCTCAAGTCCGAGGTGAATGCCGAGACGGTGGACAAGGCGCTCAAGGAAATCGCAAGCCGCCAGCGCGAGTTCGAGAAGGTCGAGGAAGACCGCCCCGCCGCCGATGGCGACGTGGTGACGGTGGACTTCGTGGGCAAGGTTGACGGCACGGCCTTCGAAGGCGGCTCCGCTGACGACGTGAACGTCGAACTCGGCGGCGCGGGCTTCATCCCCGGTTTTGCCGAGCAGATCGTGGGCATGAAGGCCGGTGAAGAAAAAGTGATCACCGTCACCTTCCCCGCCGATTACGGCGCGGAGCACCTTGCGGGCAAGGAAGCCACCTTCGACATCAAGGTGAAGGAACTCAAGCGCCCGGTCGAAGCCAAGATCGATGACGAGCTGGCCAAGAAGCTCGGCTTCGAGGGGCTCGAGCAGGTGCGCGAACTGATCACGCAGCAGGTCACGCAGGAATACGACCAGCTTTCGCGCCTGCGCCTCAAGCGCGAGCTGCTCGACAAGCTGGCCGAGAAGACCGACTTCCAGGCCCCTCCGGGCATGGTGGATGCCGAGTTCAGCCAGATCTGGGCCCGTATCGAGGAAGACCGCAAGGCCGGTCGTCTCGATGAGGAAGACAAGGACAAGGACGAGGACACCCTGCGCGCCGACTATCGCAAGATTGCCGAGCGCCGCGTGAAGCTGGGCCTTCTGCTTGCCGAAATCGGTCGTGTGAACAACATCACCGTGACGCAGGAAGAAATCGTTCATGCCGTTCGGGCCGAAGCCGCGCGCTATCCGGGCCAGGAACAGGCCGTGTTCGAATATTTCGGCAAGAACCCGCAGGCGATCGATGGCCTGCGTGGCCCGATCTTCGAGAACAAGGTCATCGACTACATCGTCGAGCTGGCCAAGGTCGAGGATAAGGTCGTGACGCCGGAAGAGCTGGCCGAAATGCCGGAAGCTGACGTCTGATCCGCTCTCGCGGCATAGGTAACGCCTGCGGCGCGCGGAAGGGGACTTCCGCGCGCCGTATGTGTTTGTGGACAGGTGAACACGCGCGGATTGTGCGGCCCGTTTCTGGCAAAATGACAGGGGTGGGGTGGTATCTGGCGTGTTTGTCTCTATTTTGTCATAAGTAACCGGGAAGGGTCCGGCTGCGCCTGCGCTGTCCGTGCCTCCTGCACCGGGCACGTAACGTGGATCGGGCCCTTGCTTTTCAGGATCGGGAATATGGCTATGAGGGATCGGGATCCCGTAGAGATCTTCAATAACGCTCTGGTACCGATGGTGGTCGAGCAGACCTCCCGCGGAGAACGGGCATTCGACATCTATTCCCGCCTTCTGCAGGAACGGATCATCTTTCTCACCGGGCCGGTCTATGACCAGGTCTCGGCGCTGGTTTCCGCGCAGCTGCTTTATCTGGAAAGCGTGAACCCCAGCAAGGAAATCTCGTTCTACATCAACAGCCCCGGCGGCGTGGTGTCGGCGGGGCTCGCCATCTACGACACCATGCAGTACATCCGCTGCCCCGTCAGCACGGTGTGCATCGGGCAGGCGGCCTCGATGGGGTCGCTGCTGCTGGCCGGTGGCGAGAAAGGGCGGCGATTCGCGCTGCCCAACTCGCGTGTCATGGTGCACCAGCCTTCGGGCGGGGCGCAGGGCCAGGCCAGCGATATCGAGATCCAGGCGCAGGAAATCCTGACCATCCGCCAGCGCCTGAACGAGATCTACAAGGAGCACACCGGCCGCACGCTCGAGGAGATCGAGCAGAAGCTGGAGCGCGACAGCTACATGTCCGCTGAAGAGGCGCAGGCATTTGGCATTGTGGATGAAGTGGTCCGTCGTAACGTTGCGTCAAAACCTGCAGAGTAATCTGCATCAGGGAGCGCGTTCGCAGGCGCGCTCCCGGCCCCGGCGGGGAAGGGTTGCCTGCGGCGGTCCGGGCAGCGTTTTCCGCTCGGTCGCAAGGTATGGAGAAGTTCCCCTGAGCGGGAATAGGAGCGGTTATGAATAACAAGTCCGGCGATTCCAAAAATACGCTTTACTGCTCGTTCTGCGGCAAGTCGCAGCATGAGGTCCGCAAACTGATCGCCGGTCCCACCGTGTTCATTTGCGATGAATGCGTCGAATTGTGCATGGATATCATCCGCGAGGAGCACAAGACGCATCTGGTCAAGTCGCGCGACGGGGTGCCTACGCCGCGTGAAATCTGCAAGATTCTCGATGATTACGTCATCGGGCAGGGTCATGCGAAGAAGGTGCTGTCGGTGGCGGTGCATAACCACTACAAGCGCCTCGCCCACGCCCAGAAGAACAATGATGTCGAGATTGCAAAATCCAACATCATGCTCATCGGTCCCACCGGCTCGGGCAAGACCCTGCTGGCCCAGACGCTGGCCCGCATCCTGGATGTGCCCTTCACCATGGCCGACGCCACCACCCTGACCGAAGCGGGCTACGTGGGCGAGGATGTGGAGAACATCATCCTCAAGCTGCTGCAGGCGGCCGACTACAATGTGGAGAAGGCCCAGCGCGGCATTGTCTACATCGACGAGATCGACAAGATTTCGCGCAAGTCGGACAACCCCTCCATCACGCGTGACGTGAGCGGCGAGGGCGTGCAGCAGGCCCTGCTCAAGATCATGGAAGGCACCGTGGCCTCCGTGCCGCCGCAGGGCGGGCGCAAGCACCCGCAGCAGGAGTTCCTGCAGGTTGACACCACCAACATGCTGTTCATCTGCGGTGGCGCGTTTGCGGGGCTCGACAAGATCATCAGCGCGCGCGGCAAGGGCTCGGGCATTGGCTTTGGCGCCGATGTGCAGTCGCCCGACGAACGGCGCATGGGGGCCGTACTGCGCGAGGTCGAGCCTGAGGATCTGCTGAAATTCGGGCTGATCCCCGAGTTCATCGGTCGTCTGCCCGTGGTTGCCACGCTGGAAGATCTTGATGAGGCAGCCCTGATCGAGATTCTCACCAAGCCCAAGAACGCGCTCGTCAAGCAGTATGCCCGCCTGTTCCAGATGGAGGACGTGCAGCTTACCTTCACCGAGGATGCGCTGCGTCAGGTAGCCCAGCGCGCCATCGCGCGGCGTACGGGTGCGCGTGGCCTGCGTGCCATTCTCGAGAGCATCCTGCTTTCGACCATGTTCGACCTTCCCGGCCTGAAGAATGTCGAGGAAGTAGTGGTCAACAAGGAAGTGGCTGAGGGCAAGGCGCAGCCTGTCTATGTGTATGGCAAGAACCAGCCGGCTGAACAGTCCGCCTGACGGTCTGGCCGCTTTACGCCGAATTGTCGCCACCGGGCTTGTGGTGGTGGCGCGTCGTGACAACATTGAAGTGAGGTTGTCGCATATGCGGCGCAACGGATGGGTAGGCCACATGCCTGGGTGCCCATCCGGGATCGTCCATCAGGAGGTCAAAAAAACAATATGTCTGAAACTGACAGACTGACTCCCGTGCCCGAAGGCACGGAAAACACCGATACCAACACCACCAGTAATCCCGTCGCCACCACGCGTGGCGTGGAGGGAGCTGAAGATGATGCGCGCGACACGATTGCCGTGCTGCCCCTGCGCGATATCGTCGTCTTTCCGCACATGATCGTGCCGCTGTTCGTCGGGCGTGAGAAATCCGTCCGCGCGCTTGAAGCGGTAACGCGCAGCGACAAGCAGATCCTGCTCGTGGCCCAGAAGAACGCGGCGCAGGATGACCCCACGCCCGATGACATCTACCGCTACGGCACGGTTTCCACCATCCTGCAGTTGCTCAAGCTGCCCGACGGCACGGTCAAGGTGCTCGTTGAAGGGGGCAGGCGCGCCCATATCACCGCGCTGCACGAGGTCGATGGCCATTTCGAGGCCGAGATCGAGGACGTGCCCGAGCAGGAAACCGATGGCAAGGAAGCCGAGGCGATCGGCCGCACGCTGATCGGCCAGTTCGAGCAGTACATCAAGCTGAACAAGAAGATCGCGCCCGAGGTGCTGGTCTCTCTCAACCAGATTGATGACCTGTCGAAACTCGCGGACACCATTGCCAGCCACCTGAACCTGAAGATTCCCGAAAAGCAGGAAATCCTCGAGATCCAGGACGTGAACGCGCGCCTGGAGCGGGTTTTCGCGCATATGGAAGCCGAGATCGGCGTGCTGCAGGTGGAAAAGCGCATCCGTAACCGCGTGAAGCGGCAGATGGAGAAGACCCAGCGCGAGTACTATCTCAACGAGCAGCTCAAGGCGATCCAGAAGGAACTGGGCGAAGGCGAGGACGGCAAGGACGAGACCGCCGAGCTTGAGGAAAAGATCGCCAAGACCAAGTTGAGCAAGGAAGCGCGCGAAAAGGCCCTGGCCGAGCTGAAAAAGCTGCGGAGCATGAGCCCGATGTCCGCCGAGTCGACGGTAGTGCGCAACTATCTCGACTGGATTCTGGGTATTCCGTGGAAGAAGCGCTCGAAGGTCCGCCATGACCTGTCCGAGGCCCAGAAGGTGCTCGACACCGACCATTACGGGCTGGAGAAGGTCAAGGAACGTATCATCGAGTATCTGGCCGTGCAGAGTCGCGCCCAGAAGCTCAAGGGGCCGATCCTGTGCCTTGTGGGGCCGCCGGGCGTGGGCAAGACCTCGCTTGCCAAGTCCATCGCCAAGGCGACGGGGCGGCAGTATGTGCGCATGTCGCTTGGTGGCATGCGCGACGAGGCCGAGATCCGTGGCCACCGCCGCACCTATATCGGCTCGATGCCCGGCAAGATCATCCAGGGCATGAAGAAGGCCAAGACCTCGAATCCGCTGTTCCTGCTTGATGAGATCGACAAGCTTGGCGCCGACTGGCGCGGCGATCCGTCTTCGGCCCTGCTTGAAGTGCTGGACCCCGAGCAGAATTCGACCTTTGGCGATCACTATCTGGAGGTCGATTATGACCTGTCGGATGTGATGTTCATCACCACCGCCAACAGCCTGAACATGCCCCAGCCGCTGCTGGACCGCATGGAGATCATCCGCCTGTCGGGTTACACGGAGGATGAGAAGGTCGAGATTGCCAAGCGCCATCTGCTGGGCAAGCAGACGGCTGCCAACAACCTCAAGCCGGGCGAGTGGTCGGTGTCGGATGATGCCCTGCGCGAGCTGATTCGCAGCTACACGCGTGAGGCGGGCGTGCGTAACCTCGAGCGCGAAATCGCGACACTGGCCCGTAAGGCTGTGACCGAGATCGTGACCGGCAAGGCCAGGACCGTGACGATCACGGCCGAAAATCTTGAGCAATACGCAGGCGTAAAGCGCTTCCGCCACGGCGAGACCGAGTCGGAAGACATGGTCGGAGTCGTGACCGGGCTGGCCTGGACCGAAGTGGGCGGGGAAATCCTGACCATCGAAAGCGTGATGGTGCCCGGCAAGGGCAACATCAAGCTGACCGGCAAGCTTGGCGATGTGATGAAGGAAAGTGTCGCGGCAGCATTGTCCTATGTGCGTAGCCGCGCAGTGACCTTTGGCATCAGCCCCGACCTGTTTGAAAAGCGCGACCTGCATGTGCATGTGCCTGAAGGGGCCACGCCCAAGGATGGCCCTTCGGCTGGTATCGCCATGGCCACCTCGATCGTGAGCGTGATGACGGGAATCCCCGTGCGGCGCGACGTGGGCATGACCGGCGAAATCACGCTGCGTGGCCGCGTGCTGCCGATTGGCGGCCTGAAGGAGAAGCTGCTGGCTGCCCATCGTGCCGGGCTGCGCACCATCTTCATCCCCAAGGATAACGAGAAAGATCTCGTTGATATCCCCACGGTGGTGACCGAGGCGCTGACCATCCTGCCGGTCTCGCATGTGGATGAAGTGATTGGTCAGGCACTCGTGGAAAAGCCCGAGCCGATCGAGTGGACGGAGCCGGTGGCAGCACCCTCCGCCGAAGGCGCCACGACACCTGCATTGACGCATTGAGCGCTGTAGGGCAGGGGTGCGTGGTCGCAAAAATGTCATGAAGGAGGGGAATGACGGTTTTCTCTGTCATTCCCCGAATTCTGTTGGTTGACGTGAGAAAAAACAGCGGCATAGTGCGAGCAGAAATGCGGCGCGATGTTTGAACGATTGCGTAAGCGCACAGTACAAAGAAAGGCGTAAAATGGAGAAGCCACTTAACAAGCAGGAACTGGTTGCTGCGGTAGCCGAGGAAGCCGATCTGGCCAAAGCCAAGGCTGGCGAAGTGGTTGATGCGGTTTTCGGTGCAATCGAAAAGGCGCTGGCAAACAATCAGGAAGTCCGTCTGGTCGGTTTCGGCACGTTTGTCACGGCGACCCGCAAGGCCGCCAAGGGCCGCAACCCCCGCACGGGTGAACCGCTGGACATTCCGGAATCCACGTCCGTGCGTTTCAAGCCGGGCAAGAACCTGAAGGAAGCGGTCAGCAAGTAAGACCGCCTGTTTTCAGGAAAAAAAGAGGGGGCAATCCATTTTTCGGGTTGCCCCCTTTTTTGTAATCCCTTACTAGGGGCGCGGGCGATTAGCTTAGCGGTAGAGCATCTCGTTTACACCGAGAGGGTCGGCGGTTCGATCCCGTCATCGCCCACCATGTTTCCTGTTGCAGTACAGGAACATGCCCCATGCGGGTGTAGCTCAGTTGGTTAGAGCGCCGGCCTGTCACGCCGGAGGTCGCGGGTTCGAGCCCCGTCACTCGCGCCATTATGGCGCAGCCATCATCATAATGTTCCGCACCACGCCAGATGCCATTGCGCTGGCGTTTTTTTGTGCCGGTTTTTCCACACGGAAAAATGAGAATAATAAATCGTACCATTATAGTCATGACAGGGCAGTGTTAACGGAAGCGTTACTGTATTCAGCCTCACGGTAATGTTCATGAGTGCACACGGTTAAGTAACTGTTCCCCCCACCGGGTTGGGTCTAGCATCCCTTCAGCCACATATAAGTCGATAAAGACACCGGGCGGCGTATTAACAGGTTGGGAACACGGAAGATGCATTCCGTTATCGCTGATTATTTGCCCGTACTGATATTCGGGTGCATTGCTGTGGTGATCGCGGGGGCCATGCTGGGCAGCTCGCTGCTTTTTGGCCACCAGAAACCCTATGCCGAGAAAACGTCGGCCTATGAATGTGGTTTCGAGGCATTTGACAATGCCCGCCGCCGTTTTGACGTGCGGTTCTATCTGGTGGCGATCCTGTTCATCATTTTCGACCTTGAGGTCGCTTTCCTCTTTCCCTGGGCGCTCAGCCTGTCGCGGATCGGCTGGTTCGGCTTTGCCTCCATGATGGGTTTCCTCGGCGTTCTGGTGGTCGGCTTCATTTACGAATGGAGCAAGGGCGCGCTGGACTGGGATTGAGCATGACAAGGGGAGGCGCCCCAATGGGCAACGATGATACCTCAGGGCCGGGTCGGCCCGCTGACAGCATTGCCTGGAACCGCGACATGCTGCCCCCGGGGCCGGAGCAGGATGCGGTGATAAAAGGCATCACCGGCGAGATGACGGAAAAGGGCTTTGTCGTCGCCAGTCTCGACAAGCTGGTCAACTGGGGGCGCACCGGCAGCCTGTGGCCCATGTCATTCGGGCTGGCCTGCTGTGCTGTCGAGATGATCCACGCCTACATGCCGCGCTACGATCTTGACCGCATGGGCATCATTCCGCGCGGCTCGCCACGCCAGTCCGATGTAATGATCGTGGCGGGCACGCTCACCAACAAGATGGCACCGGCGCTGCGCCGGGTGTACGACCAGATGGCCGAGCCGCGCTGGGTCATCTCCATGGGGTCATGCGCCAACGGGGGCGGGTATTACCATTATTCCTATTCCGTCGTGCGAGGGTGTGACCGGATCGTGCCGGTGGATGTGTACGTGCCCGGCTGCCCGCCCACGGCGGAGGCACTGATCTACGGCATCCTGCAACTGCAGAAAAAGATCCGCAGGACAGGGACAATCCGCCGTGGCTGATGTGCAGAACCTTCCCGCAAGCCAGCCGCGCGGGGTCACGGGTAGCCTGGGGTCGATCAGCTTCCGGCTTTCCACAGCCGTGCCGGGCATCATGTCCGCCGGCATCGAAAAGGGCGAACTCGTGGTGCGCACCACGCGCGACCGTCTGCTCCCGCTCATGTCCATGCTGCGCGATGATCCGCTTTATGCCTGCCAGCAGGTGATGGACATATGCGGCGTGGACTTTCCCGACCGGGCCGAGCGGTTCGAGGTGGTCTACAACCTGCTGTCAGTCACCCATAACCACCGCATCCGCGTGATCGTGACCACGGACGAGACCCATCCCGTGCCGTCGGTGCACCAGCTCTGGCCTGCCGCTACATGGTGGGAGCGCGAGGCGTATGACCTGTTTGGCATCCTGTTTACCGACCAGCCGGACCTGCGCCGCATCCTGACCGATTACGGCTTCGAGGGGCATCCGCTGCGCAAGGACTTCCCGCTGACCGGCTATGTCGAGATGCGGTACGACGAGGAGCGGCGGCAGGTGGTCTATGAGCCGGTCGATCTGGTGCAGGACTTCCGCAATTTCGACTTTGAATCGCCATGGGAAGGCATCCTGACCCTGCCTGGCGATGAAAAGGCCCATGCCGACCGCCATGACATCAAGCGAAAGGGATAAGCCGATGAGCGATGTCACCCTTCGTAGCGATACGGACATTCCCGACAGCCTGCTGCCAGAAGAGCCCGATGGCGAGGTAAAGCGCCATGTGGTGGAAATTGATTCCCACGCGCTGAACTTCGGCCCCCAGCATCCCTCCGCCCACGGCGTGCTGCGCCTGGTGCTGGAGATGGAAGGCGAAGTCGTGGCCCGCGCCATCCCGCATGTGGGGCTTTTGCATCGTGGCACGGAAAAGCTGATCGAGTACAAGACCTACCCCAAGGCGCTGCCCTATTTTGACCGACTCGATTACGTCTCGCCCATGTGCGAGGAGCAGGCCTTCGCGCTGGCGGTGGAAAAGCTGCTCAACATCGAGGCCCCGGACCGCGCGAAGTGGATCCGGGTGATGTTTGCCGAGATCACGCGCATCCTCAACCACATCCTCAACCTGACCTCCTTCGGGCTGGATTGTGGTGCGCTCACCCCCGCGCTGTGGGGGTATGAGGAACGCGAGAAACTGATCGAGTTCTATGAGGCCGCATCGGGCGCGCGCTTTCATGCCAATTACGTCCGCCCCGGCGGCGTATCGCGCGATCTGCCCGCGGGGCTTGAGGAACGCATAGCCAACTGGGCGCGTACCTTTCCGCAATGGATTGATGACCTTGAATCCCTGCTGACCAGCAACCGGATCTGGAAACAGCGCACGGTGGGCATTGGCGTATTCACCACCGAGCAGGCGCTGGCCTGGGGCTTCAGCGGGCCGTGCCTGCGGGCCTCGGGCGTGCCGTGGGACCTGCGGCGCAGCCAGCCCTACGATAATTACGACAAGGTGCAGTTCAACGTGCCCGTAGGCCGGCAGGGCGACTGTTATGACCGCTACCTCGTGCGCGTGGCCGAAATGCGCGAGAGTGTCAGCATCATCAACCAGTGCCTCGAGCAGATCCGTCCCGGCCCGGTGAAGGTGCGCGATCACAAGATCACGCCACCACCCCGGCGCGAGATGAAGCGCTCGATGGAGGCGCTGATCCATCACTTCAAGCTGTTTACCGAAGGCTATCACGTGCCGCCGGGTGCGACCTACACCGTGACCGAAACGCCCAAGGGCGAGTTTGGCGTGTATCTGGTGGCTGATGGCAGCAACCGGCCGTATCGCTGCAAGATCCGGCCTACGGGTTTTTCCCATCTTCAGGCCATTGATGAGATGTCGCGCCGCCACATGCTGGCGGATGCCGTGGCCATTATCGGGTCGCTCGACCTGGTGTTTGGCGAGATTGACAGGTGACCGACATGTCCACCCAGCCCACTGCGCCCACGGGCGTGGAACCTACCCATTTCGCATTTGATGCCGAGAGCGAGCAGCAGATTGCGGTGATCCTTGCCAAATACCCGCCCGAGCGCAAGGCAAGCGGCGTGCTGCCGTTGCTTTACGTGGTGCAGAAGCAGATGGGCCGCCAGACCGGCAGCGCGTGGATACCGCGCATTGCCATGGACGTCGTGGCCGAACGCCTCGATATGGCGCCGATCCGGGTTTATGAGGTCGCGACTTTCTACCTCATGTTCAACACGAAGCCGATCGGGCGCTACCACCTGCAGGTCTGCACCACCACCTCGTGCTGGCTGCGCGGGTCGGATGATGTGACGGCGGCGTGCAAGAAGGCCGCGGGCATCAGGGCATTTGGCGAGACGAGTGCAGACGGCCTGTTCACCCTGACGGAGGTGGAATGCCTCGGCGCCTGCGCCAATGCCCCGATTTTGCAGGTTGATGATGATTACTACGAAGATCTGGACGGCCCGCGCACGGTTGAGCTGATCGAGGCGCTCAAGCGCGGGGAGCGGCCCACGCCCGGCCCCACCATCGACCGCCTGAACTCCGCCCCCGCAGGCGGGCGCAAGGTGCTGGTGGATGATGCGGCGGCCAAGCCGCAGGGGCAGGGGTAAAACGCATGTTGCAGGACAAGGATCGTATCTTCACCAACCTGTATGGCCAGAATGACTGGACGCTGGCCGGGGCCCGCGCCCGGGGCGACTGGGATGGCACGGCGGAAATCCTCGCGCGCGGGCGCGATGCCATCATCGGCGAGATGAAGGCATCAGGCCTGCGCGGTCGCGGCGGGGCGGGCTTTCCCACCGGGGTCAAATGGTCGTTCATGCCGCGCAAGAATGACGGGCGACCGCATTATCTCGTCATCAATGGCGATGAGTCCGAACCCGGCACCTGCAAGGACCGCGAGATCCTGCGCCACGACCCGCATAAGCTGGTGGAAAGTGCGCTGATCGCCTCCTTCGCCATGGGGGCGCATGCGGCCTACATCTATATTCGCGGCGAGTTCTATAACGAGGCCATGCACCTCCAGCATGCCATTGACGAGGCATACGAGGCGGGGCTGATCGGCAAAAACGCCTGCGGCTCGGGTTGGGATTTTGACTTCTACATCCATCGCGGCGCGGGTGCTTACATATGCGGTGAGGAAACGGCCCTGCTTGAAAGCCTTGAGGGCAAGAAGGGCCAGCCGCGCATGAAGCCGCCTTTCCCCGCAGCAATGGGCCTGTATGGCTGCCCCACCACGGTCAATAACGTGGAAAGTATTGCGGTCTCGGCCACCATCCTGCGGCGCGGGGCGGCATGGTTCTCGGGGCTGGGGCGGCCCAATAACGCGGGCAGCAAGCTCATGGCCATATCGGGCCACGTCAACACGCCCTGCGTGTTTGAAGAAGAGCTTGGCGTGCCGATGCGCGAAATCATTGAAAAGCATGGCGGTGGCGTGCGCGGCGGCTGGGACAACCTGCTCGCCGTCATTCCCGGTGGCTGCTCGGTGCCCATGCTGCCGCGTGATGTATGTGAAAACGTGCTGATGGATTACGACAGCCTGCGCGCCGAAGGCTCCGGCCTTGGCACCGGCTGCATGATCGTGATGGACAAGTCCACCGACATCATCGCGGCCATCGCCCGGTTCTCGAAATTCTTCAAGCATGAAAGCTGTGGCCAGTGCACGCCGTGCCGCGAGGGTACGGGCTGGATGATGCGCATCATGGAACGCATGGTGGAAGGCCGCGCCGAGATCGAGGAAATCGACATGCTCGAGCAGGTCACCCGCCAGGTGGAAGGCCACACCATCTGCGCGCTGGGCGATGCGGCGGCATGGCCCATACAGGGGCTGATCCGCCGGTTCCGACCGGTGATGGAAGAACGCATCCACGCCTACAAGGCGGCCCATGGCGGCAGCCGGCCGGTGCAGGTGCCCACCGGCCTTGTTGAAGCGGCGGAGTAGGAACAGTGGTCAAAGTAACCGTTGACGGTATTGTGGTTGATGTAGCCCCCGGTTCTTCCGCGCTGCAGGCGTGCGAGGCGGCGGGCAAGGAAATACCGCGCTTTTGCTACCATGAGCGGCTTTCGGTCGCGGGTAACTGCCGCATGTGCCTTGTTGAAGTATCGGGCGGGCGCAAGCCGGTGGCTTCTTGCGGCTTTCCCATCAGCAATGGCATGCAGATCTTTACCGACACCGCGGTTGTGCGCCGCGCGCGTAAGGCGGTAATGGAGTTCCTGCTCATCAATCACCCGCTTGACTGCCCCATCTGTGATCAGGGCGGCGAGTGCGACCTGCAGGACCAGGCCTTCGGCTACGGGGCAGACCATTCGCGCTACCGCGAGAACAAGCGCGCGGTGACCGACAAGTATCTCGGCCCGCTGGTCAAGACGGTCATGACGCGCTGCATCCAGTGCACGCGCTGCATCCGCTTCTCCACCGAGGTGGCGGGCGTGCCGGAACTTGGTGGCGTATCACGCGGCGAGAACCTCGAGATCACCAATTACGTCGAGAAGGCGCTGACATCCGAGCTATCAGGGAACCTGATCGACATCTGCCCCGTGGGCGCGCTGACCTCGCAGCCCTACGCCTTCAGCGCGCGGCCGTGGGAGCTCAAGCGCACGGACTCGATTGATGTGTGCGATGCGGTGGGCACCAACATTGTCATGCAGGCACGCGGGGCATCGGTGCTGCGCATCGTGCCGCGCATCAATGATGAAGTGAACGAGGAGTGGCTGGCCGACAAGGGGCGCTTCGTGGTCGATGGCTTCCGCCGCCGCCGCCTTGACCGGCCCTGGGTGCGGGTGGAAGGCAAGCTCCAGCCTGCAAGCTGGGCGGATGCGTTCTCGCTCATTGCAACGCGCCTCAAGGGCGTGCCGGGTGCGCGCATCGGTGCGATCGCAGGTGACATGTGCGATGCCGAGAGCCTGATGGCGCTGAAAGACCTGATGGGCATGCTCGGCTCGCCCAATATCGACTGCAGGCAGGACGGCGCGCACTACGATACATCCCGCCGTGACTTTTACACTTTCAATACCGGCATTGCCGGTATTGATGAGGCGGATGCGCTGCTGATCGTGGGCTCCATCCCCCGGCAGGAAGCCCCGGTGCTCAACGCCCGCATCCGCCGGCGGTTTGTTGATGCGGGGCGGGGCAAATTCCCCATCGCCATGATCGGCGCGCCCAATGCCGACCCGACCTACACTGCCACCGTGCTGGGCGAGGGGCCGGACACGCTGGCAAAGCTCGCGGCAGGCGACCTGCCCTTTGCCGAGGTGCTGGCAAACGCCAAAAACCCCATGATCATCGTGGGCCACGGCGCGCTGACCCGCCCCGACGGGCAGGCCATTGCAAACGCATGCTGGAATCTTGCAGTGCAGTCGGGCGCCATCCGCCCCGACTGGCACGGCTTCAACGTGCTGCACACGGCAGCGAGCCGTGTGGCCGGGCTGGACCTCGGCCTCGTGCCCGGCCCGCAGGGGCATGACGTGGCGGGCATGCTGGGCGGTGGCGTGGACGTGCTGTGGCTGATGGGGGCCGATGAGTTCGCGGTGCATGACATCGGTCAGGACACGTTTGTCATCTATCAGGGCCACCATGGTGATGCAGGAGCCGCGCGGGCGGATGTGATCCTGCCCGGCGCGCTCTATGCCGAAAAGCCGGGCACCTACACCAATACCGAAGGGCGCGTGCAGCAGGCTTTCCGTGCGGTCATGCCGCCAGGCGAGGCGCGTGAGGACTGGCGTATCCTGCGTGCCTTCTCGGAGGTGGCGGGCCGCAAGTTGCCCTATGATACGATCGAGGCCCTGCGCGCGCGCATGGCACAGGCGCATCCGGCCTACGGGCAGGCGGAACACAGGCGGCTTGGCGCAGCGGACACCACGGCCCCCCAGCCGGGCAGCGTGGCGGTGGCGGCAACGCCCTTTCACCCGGTCATTGCCGATTATTACCTGACCCATGCCGTGTGTCGCGCAAGCCCGACCATGGAAACCTGTTCGGGGATATACGTGCGCCCCGCAACCGAGGCGGCGGAGTAGGGACATGGCGGATTTCTTCTATCACACCACGCTTGGCCAGATTTTGCTGATCGTGCTGGAATCGCTGGCGGTACTCGTGCCGCTGCTGCTTGGCGTGGCCTATCTTACGCTGGCCGAGCGCAAGGTGATGGCCGCGATGCAGCTGCGCAAGGGGCCGAACGTGAACGGTCCGTTCGGCGTGCTCCAGGCCTTTGCCGATGCCATCAAGATGCTGACCAAGGAGACAGTCATTCCATCAGGTGCCAACCGGATGCTGTTCCTGTTCGCGCCGTTCCTCACCTTCTCGCTGGCCATGATCGCGTGGGCGGTCATTCCCACCGGCAACGGGCTGGCCATTGCCAACATCAATGTGGGCATTCTCTATCTGCTGGCCATCTCCTCGCTCGGTGTTTACGGCATGCTGATCGCGGGCTGGGCGTCGAACTCCAAATACGCCTTTCTCGGCGGGCTGCGCTCGGCTGCGCAGATGGTGTCGTATGAAGTGTCCATCGGGCTGGTGATCGTGTCGGTGCTGCTGGCGGTGGGCAGCCTCAACCTGAACGACATCGTGCTGGCGCAGCGGCATGTGTGGTTCTGCCTGCCCATGTTCCCGATGTTCATTGTCTTTTTCATCTCGGCGCTGGCCGAGACCAACCGCGCGCCGTTCGACCTGCCCGAGGGCGAGAGTGAACTGGTGGCAGGTTTCTTTGTGGAATATTCGGCGCTCGCCTTCGGCCTGTTTTTTCTGGGTGAATACGCGAACATGTTTCTCATGTCCGGCATGGTCAGCATCCTGTTTCTCGGTGGCTGGCTGCCGCCGCTGGCCATTGCACCCTTTACATGGATACCGGGGCCCCTGTGGCTGATCGCCAAGATCCTGTTCTGCCTGTTCGTGTTCATCTGGGTGCGCGCAACATTCCCCCGCTACCGTTACGACCAGTTGATGCGACTGGGCTGGAAGGTGTTCCTGCCGTTCTCGCTGGCGTGGATGGTGCTGACGGCGGGGTTCCTGATGGTAACGGGCCTTCTGCCCGGAGGAGCAGGCTGATGAATGCGTTGACCAAAGCCGCCCGTTCCATGCTGCTCGCCGAACTTGCAGCAGGCATGGGGGCAACGCTGAAGGCGTTTTTCAAGCCCAAGGCCACGATCAACTACCCCTACGAGAAAGGTGTGCTCTCGCCTCGCTTTCGTGGCGAGCACGCGCTGCGTCGCTACCCCAATGGGGAGGAACGCTGCATTGCGTGCAAGCTGTGCGAGGCGACATGCCCCGCCGAGGCGATTACCATCGAGGCCGAACCGCGCGATGACGGCTCGCGCCGCACCACGCGCTACGACATCGACATGACCAAATGCATCTATTGCGGCCTGTGCGAGGAAGCCTGCCCGGTCGATGCGATTGTCGAGGGGCCGAATTATGAGTTCGCGACCGAAACCCGCGAAGAACTGATGTACGACAAGGACAAGCTGCTGGCCAATGGCGACCGCTGGGAAAGCGTGCTGGCCCGCAGGCTCGAGCTTGATGCCCCGTACCGCTGAACGTGCATGGCCGCCCCGGCCCATGTCGGGGCAGCCTTGCCAGCAGGAGGAAACATCCATGCGGCAGGAAACCTACCCATGATGACCCAGATTGTCTTTTACGTTTTTGCTGCGGTTCTGGTCCTGTCCGCCACCATGGTGGTGAGCGCGCGCAACCCGGTGCATTCGGTGCTGTTCCTGATCCTTGCGTTCTTCAACGCAGCAGGCCTGTTCCTGATTGCAGGCGCCGAGTTCCTGGCGATGACGCTGGTCATTGTCTATGTGGGCGCGGTCGCGGTCCTGTTCCTGTTCGTGGTCATGATGCTGGATGTCAACTTCACGCAGATGCGTGAAGGCGTGCAGCGTTATGCGCCCATTGGTGGTGTTGTGGGTGGCGTGCTGCTGGTTGAACTGCTCATGGCGTTCATGCACTGGCGGTCGGCTTCCAATATCGGGCAGATCGCGCATCTCGCGCCCTCATCGCCCACGCGCACCAATACGGCGGCGCTCGGCGATGTGATCTACACCCACTACATCTTCCTGTTCCAGACCTGCGCGCTGGTGCTGCTTGTCGCCATGATCGGGGCCATCGTGCTCACCCTGCGCGAGCGGCCCACCGGGCGGCGGCAGAACATCGACCGCCAGCACGACCGCACCGCCGCTGATTCACTTGAAATGCTGCAGGTGCCGCTTGGCGCGGGCGTTGATGCGCAGGGCGGCTTCCTGCGCCCGCATGAAAGCTACGACATCGCTGCCGTGCCCGGCACCTATGGCACCGAGGCCTGGCGCGTGGCGGAGGCACACGAAACAGCCAGCACCGCGCTGGTGATCACAACGCCTGCGCACGGCACGAAAGGAGAGGGCGATGAATAGCCCGATTGAGGCCATCGGCCTGACACCCTACCTGAGCATTGGCGCGATCCTGCTGGTGCTGGGGGTGTTCGGCATTTTTCTCAACCGCAAGAACGTCATCATCATCCTGATGTCGATCGAGCTGATCCTGCTTTCGGCCAATATCAATTTCGTGGCGTTTTCAGCGGCTACCGGCGACCTGTCGGGTCAGGTGATGACCCTGTTCGTGCTGACCATCGCGGCTGCGGAATCCGCCATCGGGCTGGCCATTGTCACGGTGTATTTCCGTAATCGCGGCTCGATTGAAGTCGACGATATTACGATGATGAAGGGGTAAGGGAAATGCAGGCGGCATCCTTCCTTTTTGAAGTCGCGGTCTTCGCGCCCCTGATCGGGTTTCTGCTCGCTGGTGGCTTTGGCCGCCTGATGGGTGATGGCGCGGCGCGGTTCACCACAATTGCCCTCATGCTGTGTGCGGCGCTGTCCGCCATTGGCGTGCTGGGGTTCGAGATGGGGGGCGTGAACCCCATCGTCGTGCCCGTGGCGGACTGGATCCACGCGGCAGGCTTTACGGCCGACTGGCAATTGCGCATGGACATGCTCTCGGTTAGCGTGGTGGCCATGGTCACGACCGTGTCGCTGCTGGTGCATGTGTACAGCGTGGGCTACATGGCGCACGACGCGCAGCCGGTCTACCGCTTCTTTGCCTATCTCTCGCTGTTCACTTTCGCCATGCTCATGCTGGTCACGTCCGACAACCTGCTTCAGCTCTTCTTCGGCTGGGAAGGGGTGGGGCTGGCGAGCTACCTGCTGATTGGCTACTGGTATGACCGCCCCGCCGCGTGTGCTGCGGCCATCAAGGCGTTCGTGGTCAACCGCATTGCCGACCTGTTCTTCCTTGTCGGCATCTCGCTCATCTACATCCGGCTGGGCAGCGTGTCGTATGATGCGATCTTCGCCGCCATTCCCTATCACGTGCATGACACGTTCCAGCTTTTCGGCACGCATCCGCTGCTGGAGGTGATCGCCACCCTGCTGTTCATCGGCGCCATGGGCAAGTCGGCGCAGCTTTTCCTGCACACCTGGCTGCCCGATGCGATGGAGGGGCCAACCCCGGTCTCGGCGCTGATTCACGCGGCCACCATGGTCACGGCGGGCGTGTTCCTGATGGTGCGCATGTCGCCGCTGGTGGAACTCGCCCCCATAACCCGCGACTTCATTATTCTCATTGGCGGCACCACCAGCTTCTTTGCCGCCACCGTGGGGCTGGTTCAGCCCGATATCAAGCGTACCATTGCCTATTCCACCTGCTCGCAGCTTGGCTACATGTTCGTGGCCGTTGGCGTGGGGGCATATCAGGCCTCGATGTTCCACCTCACCACGCATGCTTTCTTCAAGGCGCTTTTGTTCCTTGGCGCGGGCTGCGTGATCCATGCCGTGCATGACGAACAGGACATGTTCCGCATGGGCGGGCTGTGGCGGAAGATCCCCTATACCTACGCCGCCATGTGGATTGGCAGCCTCGCGCTGGCCGGTATCTTTCCGTTCGCGGGCTACTGGTCGAAGGACGCTATTTTAGAGGCCGCATGGATGTCGGGTTCCTCCATGGGCCATTATGGCTGGATGATGGGCTGCATCACCGCGTTCCTCACCGCTCTGTATAGCTGGCGGCTGATCTTCCTGGTGTTCCATGGCAAGCCGCGTGATGCCCACCTGCATGAGGGCGCGCATGAAAGCCCGCCTTCGATGATGGTGCCGCTCGCGGTCCTGTCGGTCGGCGCCGTGCTGGCGGGCGTGGTGCTGGCGCCGTTCTATGTAGGTGCCAACCAGGCCGGGTTCTGGGGCGGGGCGATTGCCAGCCTGCCGGGGCATGACATCATGGAGCGCCTTGAACAGACGCCGGACCTGATTGCGCTGGTGCCGACCTTCGCAGGCGTTGCGGGCATTGCCGTGGCCTATCTGTGCTACATGGCAAGCCCCGGCATTCCGGCTACGCTGGCCCGCAGCCTGCGCCCGCTTTACCTGTTCCTGCTCAACAAATGGTATTTCGATGAGGTGTACGATGCCGTGTTCGTGCGCCCCTACCGTGCGCTGGCGCGGCTGTTGTGGAAGGGCGCTGACGAAGGCGTGGTCGAGGCCATACCCGAAGGGCTGGCCCGCCTGACTGCAGGTAGTGCCGGGCAGGCCGTGCGGGTGCAGACCGGGTCGATGGCGGTCTATGCCTTTTCCATGCTGATCGGGCTGGTGGTGCTGCTGACCACCATCCTGTTCGCCCGCTAACCCCAGCGATGTCAGGGTCAAACCAATGAACTGGACACTTGCTCTGCCCGAAATCGTGCTGGCCCTGTCCGGGCTGGTCATCCTGCTGGCCGGGGTGATGCAAAAGCGCGGTCAGGCTTTCTTTTCGTGCACCATGATGACGCTGTTCGCCCTGGTGGTGACGGCGGCCCTCGTGGTGCTCTCGCCCGATGGCACGGGTTACAGCCATGTTTTCATCAATGATGGCTTCGCGCGCTTCATGAAGGTGCTGGCGCTGGCGGGAGCGGCACTCTCGCTGGTGCTGGGCATTGGCTATGCGCGCGAGATGGAAATCGACAAATTCGAGTTCCCCGTGCTGGTGCTGTTCTCGACCCTTGGCGCCATGATCATGGCCTCATCGGGCAACCTCATGACGCTGTTCGTGGGGCTGGAGCTGTCATCGCTGTCCATCTACATCCTGTGCGCGTTTGCGCGTGATCAGGTTACGGCGGCAGAGGCGGGCCTGAAGTATTTCGTGCTGGGCTCGCTGGCCTCGGGCATCCTGCTTTATGGCATCTCGCTGGCTTACGGCTTTGCAGGCACGCTGGACTATGCCGGGTTGCAGCAGGCGGTGCGCGGCAGCGCCGTGCTGCCTGCGGGGCTTATGGTGGGCATCGTGTTCGTGCTGGTGGGGCTGTGCTTCAAGCTGTCCATGGTACCGTTCCATATGTGGACGCCCGATGTTTACCAGGGCGCCCCCACCTCGGTCACCGCCTATATGGCTGGTGCGCCCAAGATTGCAGCGTTTGCCGTGCTGCTGCGGGTCATGGCGGGACCGTTCGGCTCGATGGCGCATCAGTGGCAGTTGCTGATCGAGGTGGTCTCGGCGGCGTCGATGGTGTTTGGCGCGCTCGCGGCCATTCCGCAGGGCAATATCAAGCGGCTCATGGCGTATTCCTCCATCGGGCATATGGGCTACGCCATGATCGGGCTTGCGGCAGGCACGGCGGAGGGCACGCGCGGCACGCTGGTCTATCTGGTGACGTATCTGTTCATGAACGTGGGCGCGTTCGCGGGCATCGTGGCCATGCGGCGCAAGGGGCGTGCGGTCAGCCGCATCAGCGACCTTGCAGGACTGGGCCGCACCGACCCGGGCATGGCGCTGGCCATGGCGGTGTTCATGTTCTCCATGGCAGGCGCACCGCCGCTGGCAGGCTTTTTTGGCAAGTTGATGGTGTTCTATGCCGCGATCAACGCCCAGCTTTACGGGCTGGCGGCAATCGGTATCATCAGTAGCGTGGTCGGGGCGTATTATTATATACGCATCGTCAAGATCATGTTTTTTGATGCTGCAGCCCCGGCGCTGGACCGCGCGCCGGTTTCGGTCTCGTTCGTCTCCGCCGGCATGGGGCTGGTGACGGTGTTCTTCATCGTGGCACTCGGCCCGGTTGCCACGGCAGCGCAGGCGGCGGCAGGCGCATTGTTCAGGTAGTTCATGACCCATAGCCCCTCTGCTTTCCGCACCATGAGCATTCCCCGCAATGGGGGGCGTACATGGCAGTTGCAGGTGCACGACAGGCTCGGCTCCACATCCGACCTGTGCAAGGACATGCTGGCGAAAGGGCAGGGGCAGGACGGGCTTGCGGTGCTCGCACTTGAACAGACAGCCGGGCGCGGCAGCCGGGGGCGCGAGTGGCGTGATCCGGGGGGCAATCTGGCGCTGTCTGTCATGTTGGTGGGGCAGGGGGCCGTGGTGCCGGTGGGGGCATGGCCGTTCATTGCGGGGCTTGCGCTGCATGATGCCGTTGCGGGTTTTGTGCCCTCACCAGCCGGGTTGCAACTCAAATGGCCCAATGACCTGCTGCTGCACGGGCGCAAGATGGCGGGTATCCTGATCGAGACCGGGGCGGGTGAGACCGGGCCGTGGCAGGTGATCGGCATGGGGGCCAACCTGAAAGCTGCCCCGCGCATAGAAGGCCGCGAACTGGCCTGCCTGGCCGAATGTGGCGTTACGGTCAGCCCGCCCGACATGGCGCGCGCCGTGCTGCGTGCACTCGATGCGTGGCTTGAATGCCATGCGGCGCAGGGATTTGGCGCCATACGCACAGCGTGGCTGGCGCGTGCGCACCCGCCGGGCACGCAACTGCGTGTGGTGGCAGGCAACCAGGCTTTCAGCGGCACGTTTGCCGGGCTGGCGGATGATGGAATCCTGCTGCTCGACACGCCCGCAGGCCCCCGGCAGGTGGTGACGGGCGAGGTGCTTATGGCGGGTGGCGGGCAAGAATAATCCGCCCCGATTGCGGAAAGAGATTTAAGTCAGAGGGATTACATGATAATCCCTTGCATGAATTCATCGTGCGTCGTTTTGTTTCGGTGCGGTGTCGAACGCCATTTTCCGGGCGGGAAATGCGCTGGTTCCACCGCCTGCTTCAGATCGCGCACACTGCCAGCTACTGGCGAGAACAGGATCTTGGCCCTGATCGGGCTGACAACAGGACAGGCAAACCGGCACGGAACAGGCGTTCCGGGCCCTTTCTTCAAACGCATCTTCCAACCCATGATATCTTGTAACAGGATTTTTTAATGAATGACATGACAGGCGTTTCTTTCCTTCCGCTGGGCGGAACCGGCGAAATCGGCATGAACCTCAACCTCTACCGCCAGGGCGATACGTGGCTGGCGGTGGACTGTGGCATCGGCTTCAGCGGCAACGACACGCCCGAGGCCGAGATCATCCTGCCCGACCCCGTGTTCATTGCCGAGCGGCGCAAGGCGCTGGCAGGCCTGGTCGTGACCCACGCGCATGAGGACCATCTCGGCGCCATCGCCCATCTGTGGCCGCAGCTTGGCTGCCCGGTCTATGTCACGCCGTTTGCCGCAGCCGTGCTGCGCCGCAAGCTTGGTGAGGCGGGGCTGGTGCAGCAGGTGCCCATTCACGTGATCGCGCCCGGTGGCGCATTCAACGTCGGGCCGTTCGACCTGCGTTTTATTTCGGTTACGCATTCAGTGCCGGAATCACAGTCGCTGGTGCTGCGCACGCCGCAGGGCATCATCATCCACACCGGTGACTGGAAGATCGACCCCGACCCGCAGGTCGGCCCGCCGACCGACCTTGAAAGCTTTGCCGAACTGGGCCGTGAGGGCGTGCTGGCCATGGTGTGCGACAGCACCAACGTGCGCACCGAAGGGCCTTCCGCTTCGGAAGCCGATGTACGGCGCGAGATGATCCGCCTCATCGCATCACTTGAAGGGCGCATTGCCGTCACCTGCTTCGCCAGCAACGTGGCGCGGGTGGAAACGCTGGCCAAGGCGGCGCAGGCCGCTGGTCGCCGCGTGGCCGTGGTGGGCCGCAGCCTGCGCAACCTCGAGGTTGCGGCACGTGAATGCGGCTACCTGTCGGATGTGCCGAACTTCCTGTCCGAGCAGGACGCCAATTCGGTGCCTGACAACCAGATCATGCTGATCGTGACCGGCAGCCAGGGCGAGCCGCGTTCGGCGCTCTCGCGCATTGCATCGGACACGCACCCCAACATCTCGCTTGGCGAGGGGGATACGGTCATCTACAGCAGCCGCATGATTCCGGGTAACGAGCAGGCCGTCATCCAGGTGCAGGACAACCTGACCCGGCGTGGCGTGCATGTCATTACCGACAAGGACCACCTCGTGCATGTGTCCGGCCATGCCACGGGCGGTGACGTGCGCAAGCTTTATGACCTCGTGCGCCCGCGCTTCCTCATTCCCGTGCATGGCGAGTGGCGTCACCTGACCGCCAATGCCGCCATTGCACAGGAACTCAACATCGAGCCGGTGCTGCTTGAGGATGGCGATATTCTCGACATCCGCAGCGACGGGGTGGAAGTTGGCGATACCGCGCCCACCGGGCGGCTGGTGCTTGATGGCGGCCGCATCCTGCCCATGAACGGCGGCGTGCTGTCAGCACGGCGGCGCATGCTGTTCAACGGCATGGTGCTGGGCAGCTTTGCGGTGGATGATGAAGGCTACCTGATTGGCGACCCCAAGGTAAGCGCGCCCGGCCTGCTGGATGCCGAAGACCCCGAAACCGTGCGCGTGACGGAAGAGTTCGGCAATGCGCTGGACGAAATTCCCGATGAACTGCGCGAGAATGATGCCACTTTCCGCGAGGCCGCCAAGACCGCGCTGCGCCGGGCACTTGGCCGCAAGCTGCAGAAGCGCCCGCTGGTGGATGTGCATCTGCTGCGCGTCTGAACCAGGCACACAGGCCCGTAAATGATTATGGCAGGGAACGGATGGACCGTTTCCTGCCATTTTTTTTGGTACGTTTTCCCTAAACCCGGCGGCTTTCGTGCAACCCGATTTGTGTTGGCACCATAGGCCCTCAAGGCCCGCACGGCCATGGCTGCTCACGCGGATGTTTACGGCTGGAGGGGCATGTTGCATCACGCTTGAGTGTAATGTGGAGGTGCGCGGCGCATATGCCCCATTCCACGGGCGTTGCGATTGGTCTAGGGTCCGCAGCGTTATCGGTTCTCATACGTCAAGGTTCATACGGATATGCGTCTGTCCCGCAGTTTTCTGCCGACTCTCAAGGAAAATCCGGCCGAGGCCCAGATCACCTCGCACCGGCTCATGCTGCGCGCGGGCATGATTCGCCAGACATCGGCCGGCATCTATGCCTGGCTGCCCGCTGGCCTGCGCGTGCTGGAGAACATCGCCAATATCGTGCGCGAAGAGCAGGATGCAGCAGGCGCGCAGGAAGTGCTGATGCCCACCATGCAGTCCGCCGAGTTGTGGAAGCGCTCGGGCCGGTATGATGATTACGGCCCCGAGATGCTGCGCATCCGCGACCGCCACGAGCGCGACATGCTGTTCGGCCCCACCAATGAGGAAATGATTACCGATATCTTCGGTCAGGTGGTCAAGTCCTACAAGGAACTGCCGCAGGTTCTCTACCAGATCCAGTGGAAGTTCCGTGATGAGGTGCGCCCCCGCTTTGGCGTGATGCGTGGCCGCGAGTTCTACATGAAGGACGGCTACAGCTTCGACCTCGACACGGCATCGGCAGTCGATACCTATCGCCGCATGATGCTGGCCTATCTGCGAACTTTCCAGCGCCTTGGTGTGCGTGCCATCCCCATGCGGGCCGATACCGGGCCGATTGGCGGCGAACTGAGCCATGAGTTCCTCATCCTTGCCCCCACGGGCGAGAGCGGCGTGTTCTTTGACAGTGCGCTCGAGGATCAGGACTGGCTGGCCGAGGACGTGGACATCAACGACCGGGCCTCGCTGGAAAAATTCTTCACGCGCATGACCTCGTTTTATGCCGCCACTGACGAGATGCATGACGCCGCAGCCTGGGCCGAAGTGTCTGCCGCGCGCCAGCGCGAGGGCCGTGGCATCGAGGTAGGGCATATCTTCAACTTCGGGCGTAAATACACCCAGTCCATGGATATTGCGGTCAGCGGCCCCGATGGCGCGCCGCTCTACCCCGAGATGGGTTCCTACGGCATTGGCGTCTCGCGCCTTGTCGCGGCCATCATCGAGGCCAGCCATGATGAAAACGGCATCATCTGGCCGGAATCGGTTGCGCCCTTCAAGGCGGTCATCATCAACCTCAAGAATGGTGATGCCCAGTGCGACGCGCTGTGCGAGCAGCTTTACGCCGCAGCACCCAGGGCCGTGCTGTATGATGACCGCGCCGAGCGCGCTGGTGCCAAGTTTGCCGATGCCGACCTGATGGGCCACCCGTGGCAGCTGATCGTGGGCCCGCGCGGGGCGAAGGAAGGCAAGGTGGAAGTCAAGAACCGCCGCACCGGCGAGCGCACCGAGGAGACGGCAGAAGGCGCGCTGGCCCTTATTGCAAAGCTGCAGGGCTGAGCATGTTCGGTCCCTTCGAGCGGATGATCGCCGGGCGCTACCTGCGGGCCCGGCGGGGGGAGCGGTTCGTTTCCATCATCGCGATCTTTTCGCTGGTCGGGATCGCGCTTGGCGTTGCCACGCTGATTATCGTGATGTCGGTCATGAACGGGTTCAAGGCCGACCTGCTGGGCCGCATCCTGGGCCTTAATGGCGACCTGAGCGTGTATGGCCTGAGCCGCACCATCAGCGATTATGATGCCGTGGCCGGGCGCGTGCGCGGCGTGCCGGGCGTGGTTTCGGCGGCGCCTTTGGTTGAATCGCAGGTGCTGCTCAATTCGGGCAGCTACAACGCGGGCGGGCTGGTGCGCGGCATGACGCGGGCCGACCTGGTGGGGCTGCACGAGGTCAGCGACAACCTTGTTGCGGGCAGCCTCGATGACTTTGGTGGCGATGACACGATCGTTGTCGGCACCACGCTGGCCGAGCGGGCAGGGCTGACCGTGGGTGGCAGGCTCACCCTTGTCTCGCCACAGGGGGCGGCCACCGCCTTTGGCACCATGCCGCGCGTGCGCGCCTACCGCGTGGTGGGGATCTTTGATGCAGGCGTGAGCGACTATAATTCCAGCTACGTGTTCCTGCCGCTGCATGCGGCTCAGGTTTACTTCCAGCTACCGGGGCAGGTGACGCAGGTGCAGGTGATGACAAAGGATGCGGAAAACGTCATCCCCATCCGCGAGGCGATTGAAAAGGCGATGAATGGGGAGGTCCGCGTCATGGACTGGACCCAGAGCAACAACGCCTTCTTCGGCGCGGTGCAGGTGGAACAGAACGTGATGTTCCTGATCCTGACGCTCATCATCCTTGTCGCTGCCTTCAACGTCATTTCCTCGCTGATCATGATGGTCAAGGACAAGAGCGCCGATATTGCCGTGCTGCGCACGCTCGGCGCCACGCGGGGCGCCATCATGCGCATCTTCCTCATGTGCGGGGCCTCGGTGGGGATAACGGGCACGTTTGTCGGCACCGCTCTGGGCATTGTGTTCTGCCTCAACATCGAGCGGATCCGCCAGTTGCTCCAGCGCATGACCGGCACCGACCTGTTCAATGCCGAGGTGTATTACCTCGAGCACCTGCCCGCCAAGCTCGTGTGGTCGCAGGTGATCGAGGTGATCGGCATGGCGCTGGTGCTCTCGCTGCTGGCCACACTCTACCCCTCATGGCGGGCGGCCAAGACTGACCCGGTGGAGGCCCTGCGCCATGAATAACACTGTGACCACCGCCCCGCCGCTGCACCTTGATGGCGTGGTGCGCCGCTATATCAGCGGCGAGGAAACGCTTGAGGTGCTGAGCGGGGCCGATCTTACGCTGCATGGCGGCGAGATCGTGGCGCTTGTGGCTCCCTCGGGCACTGGCAAATCCACCTTGCTGCATGTGGCGGGCCTGCTGGAAAAACCCGATGCAGGCTGCGTGCTGCTGGCAGGGCAGGATGCAGGCACGCTGCCTGATGGCGGGCGCACGGAACTGCGGCGCGACCGGATCGGGTTTGTCTATCAGTTCCATCACCTGCTGGCTGAGTTCACCGCGCGCGAGAATGTCATGATCCCGCAGATGATCGCGGGCGTGCCACGCGGGCAGGCACGGGCGCGGGCGGATGAACTGCTGGCCGATTTTGGGCTGGCGCATCGGCTGGACCACCTGCCGGGCAAGCTTTCGGGCGGGGAGAAGCAGCGCGTGGCCATTGCCCGCGCGCTGGCCAACCGCCCGCATGTGCTGCTGGCCGATGAGCCAACGGGCAACCTGGATGTCAATACATCCGATGCCGTGTTCGATGCCCTGCTGGTTACCGTGCGCGCCCATGGCGTGGCCGCCCTGATCGCCACCCATAACATGGATCTTGCCCGCCGCATGGACCGCATCGTGACCCTGCGTGACGGAAAGGTGGTGCCGGTGGAGGGCTAACCCCCTCGCACCCGACAATACGGGACTGACAGGCTTGCAGGCCCATTGAGCACGCAGGCGGCCTGCACGCCATCTTCACCGCTTTGCGGTCGTGTCAAGGGAGTGCACATCGCGCTCCGGGTGCGTTAGAATGGCCGCATGTCCCATGCCGATTTTGTCCATCTGCGCGTCCACTCCGCCTATTCCCTGAGCCAGGGGGCCATCCGCGTGCCCGAGCTGGTGGCGCTGGCGCATGACATGCGCATGCCCGCCGTTGCCATAACCGATACGGGCAACATGTTTGGCGCGCTTGAATTCTCGCAGTATTGCGGCAAGAAGGGCGTGCAGCCCATCATCGGCTGCCAGCTCGCGCTCCCTTCGCGCAGTGACAAGCCCGGCATGCCCGCCGAGCCGCTGGTGCTGCTGGCGCGTAACCCCGAGGGGCTGGCCAATCTGCAGTTCCTGTCCTCCGCCGGTTTTTTGCAGCACGAGACGGATGAGCCAACCGTAACACTCGACCAGTTATGCGAACGCGCGGGCGGGCTGTTTCTGCTCACCGGCGGCAGCCGTGGGCCTCTGTTTCACATGCTGGCTGAAGGTCAGGAGAAGGAAGCCGCCCGCTTCATGGACCGCCTGCATGAGGCTTATGGCAGCCACATGGCAGTCGAACTGCACCGCCACGGGCAGGCGGCCGAGCGCGCGGTGGAGCCGGGCATGATCGCCATGGCCGACCGCATGGGCCTGCCACTGGTTGCCACCAATGAATGCTTCTTCCCCCGGCCTGACATGTACGAGGCGCATGATGCGCTGCTGTGCATTGCCCAGGGCCGCACCATGGCCGAGCGCGACCGCTGGCGCGTCACTCCCGAGCACTGGTTCAAGCCGCCTCAGGTGATGCGCGAACTCTTTGCCGATCTGCCCGAGGCCTGTGACAACACGCTCGAGATCGCGCGCTGCTGCGCAGTGCAGGTGGAAACGCGCAAGCCCCTGCTGCCCATGTGCCCCAAGGTGCAGCCCGGCAAGACCGAGGATGAAACCCTGCGCAACATGGCCATTACCGGCCTGAAAAACCGCCTGTCGCGCATGAGCGTGGATGACGAGACGCGCACGAAATACGAGGAACGTCTGGCGTTCGAACTCGATATTATCGCTCAGATGGGTTTTCCCGGCTACTTCATGATCGTGGCCGACTTCATCCAGTGGGCCAAGGCGCATGATATTCCCGTAGGGCCGGGGCGTGGCTCGGGTGCGGGCTCACTCGCGGCCTGGGCGCTGACCATTACCGATATCGACCCCATTCCCTTCAACCTGCTGTTCGAGCGCTTTCTCAACCCCGAGCGCGTGTCGATGCCGGATTTCGATATCGATTTCTGTCAGGACCGGCGTGATGAGGTCATCAGCTACGTCCGCAGTGAATACGGCCCGGACCGCGTGGCCCAGATCATCACGTTCGGTAAGCTGCAGGCCCGCGCCGCCGTGCGTGACGTGGGGCGCGTGCTCGGCCTGCCATTCGGCATGGTCAACCGCGTGGCTGAACTCATCCCCAATAACCCAGCCCAGCCGGTAACCCTCAAGCAGGCGATCGAGGGCGAGCCGCGCCTGCAGGAAATGCGCGACGAGGACGAGGCCATCCGCCGGCTGCTGGAAATTGGCCAGCAGCTTGAAGGCCTGTTCCGCCATGCCAGCACCCATGCCGCAGGCGTTGTGATTGGTGACCGCGAACTCGTGGAACTGGTGCCGCTCTACCGCGACCCCAAGAGCGAGATGCTGGTCACGCAGTATAACATGAAGTTCGTGGAGCAGGCGGGGCTGGTCAAATTCGACTTTCTCGGCCTGACCACGCTCACCATCTTGCAACGCGCTGTGCAGTTCCTGCATGGCATGGGCATTGAGGTTGATCTGTCTGCCCTGCCGCTGGATGACGAACTGACCTACGACATGCTGGCACGCGGCGATACGGCGGGCGTGTTCCAGTTTGAAGGCGCTGGCATGCGCGACGTGCTCAAGCAGATGCGCCCGACCCGGCTCGAAGACCTGATTGCCGCCGTGGCCCTGTACCGCCCCGGCCCCATGGCCAACATCCCCGATTACTGCCGCCGCAAGCATGGCGAGGCATGGGAGCCGCCGCACGAGGAAATCCGTGACATTCTTGAAGAGACCTACGGCATCATGGTCTATCAGGAACAGGTCATGCAGATTGCCCAGAAGATGGCGGGCTACAGCCTTGGCGGGGCCGACCTGCTGCGGCGCGCCATGGGCAAGAAGATCCGCGCCGAGATGGACCGCCAGCGCGTGATCTTTACCGAAGGGGCGATGAAGCGCGGCATCGAGCGCGACAAGGCCGCCGAGGTGTTCGACCTCATGGCCAAGTTTGCTGATTATGGCTTCAACAAATCACATGCTGCCGCCTATGCGCTGGTGTCGTACCAGACCGCATGGATGAAGGCGAACCATCCCGTGGCCTTCATCGCCGCATGCATGTCGCTCGCCCGGGAAAAAACCGACAAACTGGCCGGCCTGCGGCAGGAGGCCGACCGGCTGGGCATTCCGCTCCTGCCGCCTGACATCAATGCGTCCGGCGCTGATTTTACGGTGGAAAAACTGCCCGATGGCCAGACCTATGGCATCCGCTACGCGCTGGCGGCGATAAAAAAGGTGGGGCTGGGTGCCATGCAGTCGCTGGTGGCGGTGCGTGGCAACAAACCCTTTACCGACCTTGAGGACCTTGCCGCCCGTCTTGACCCCAGGCAGGTCAACAAGATGCAGCTTGAAAATCTGGCCCGCGCGGGCGCGTTCGACACCATCCTGCCCAACCGCGCGCAGGCCTGTGGGGCGGCCGAGACCGTGATGCGCCGTGCGCAGGCCAACGCGCAGGAGGCGGCAAGCGGGCAGATCGGCCTGTTTGGCGGCGGCAGTGGCGCACCCGCCCAGCGCGAGCCGCTACGCATGCCGCGCTGCGCCGACTGGCCGGAATTCGAGCGGCTGAACATGGAGGCGGATGCCATCGGCTTTCACCTGACCGGCCATCCGCTGGATTCCTACGGCCCGCTCATGCGCAGGCTCGGCGCAATCCGCGCCACGGGCCTGGAGGCTGCGGCACAGGCCGGGATCGGGCGGGTCAAGATCGCGGGCTGCGTGGTCGACCGCAAGGAGCGCCCCACGCGCACGGGCAACAAGATGGCGTGGGTGCGCCTGTCTGATGCTTCTGGCGGGTGTGAGGTCACGTTCTTCTCGGAGGTGCTGTCGCGCGCGCGCGAAATTCTGGTGGCGGGCAATGCGGTGGTGGTCACCGCCGACCTCAAGCTCGAAGGCGAGGCGCTGCGCATTACTGCATCCGACGTGATGGAACTCGAGCAGGCGGCGGCAGAGGCGGCAGCGGAACTGCGCATCTGGTTTGATCAGGCCGAGGCCATCGAGCCAATCCGTGATGTGCTGCTTGGCCATGGCAGCGGGCGCGGGCGGGTGATTCTGCTGCCCTCGGTCGCCGCCACGCAGGATGTGGAACTGACCCTGGCCGAGCGCTACCGCGTGACCCCGCGGGTGGCGCAGATGATCAAGGCCATTGAAGGCGTGGGCAAGGTGGAACAGTTTTAATCATTTCTGTATAAATAAAAGTAGAAGTTCTTCCTGAAACTTTTTCATAAAAAAGCTTCAGGAAGCGCTCCTGCCCTGTCAATGCAGAGGTGTTTTCAGGCAATTATCAGGTCAGGGGGCATGAACCTTGCAAGGCCGCGGCAGGGGTGCCATACGCAGGGGCTGCCTTTTGCGCATCATCCCTGTTCATGCAACGCCGGATACAGAATGGACAACGCCATTCCCGCCACCAGCCTGTCGCACCAGAGCGTGACCTTTGCCGAGGGCCTGCCGCTTGACTGCGGCTTTCATCTCGCCCCGGTCGAGGTCGCATACCGCACCTATGGCACGCTCTCGCCCGCGCGGGATAATGCCATCGTGGTGTGTCATGCGTTAACGGGTGACCAGTACTTGGCTGACCCGCATCCGCTCACCGGCAAGCCGGGCTGGTGGAGCCGCATGGTCGGCCCCGGCCTGCCGATCGATACCGACCGCTTCTTTGTCATCTGCGCCAACGTGCTTGGCGGCTGCATGGGCACCACCGGGCCGCGCAGCCCGCGCATGCTGCCCGATGGCACGGAGGAGCCGTGGGGCACGGATTTTCCTCCCATCACCATCCGCGACATGGTGCGCGCGCAGAAGCTGCTGGTCGAGCATCTGGGCATTACGCGCCTGCTGGCCGTCGTTGGCGGCTCGATGGGGGGCATGCAGGTGCTTGAATGGGCCGCGACCTACCCCGAATGCGTGTTCGCGGCCATGCCCATTGCCACATCGCCCTTCCATTCCGCCCAGAATATCGCGTTCAACGAGGTCAGCCGCCAGGCCATCTTCGCTGATCCGCAATGGCATGGCGGGCGGTATTGGGAATGCGGCGAGATCCCGGCACGCGGGCTGGCGGTGGCGCGGATGATGGCGCACATCACCTACCTTTCGGAGGCCGCGCTGACGCGCAAATTCGGCCGCCGCGTGCGCCATGAGCCGGGCAAGGGCGGGGCAGGGGGGCCGGGCTCGCTGTTTGGCGAGATGTTCGAGGTGGAAAGCTATCTGCGCCACCAGGGCTCGACCTTCGTGCGGCGGTTTGACGCCAATTCCTACCTCACCATCACCCGCGCCATGGATTATTTCGACCTTGGCGCCGAGCATGATGGTGATATGTCGCACCCGTTTGCGGGCACGCGCACGCGCTTTTGCATCGTGTCGTTTTCATCCGACTGGCTGTTCCCCACCTCGCAGTCACGCCTGCTGGCGCGCGCGCTCAACCGGGTTGCGGCCAACGTGTCGTTTGTCGAGATCGAGAGCGACAAGGGTCATGATGCCTTTTTGCTTGATGAGCCGGATTTTGACCGTACCATCCGTGGCTTCCTGTGCGGAGCCGCCGAACATGCCGGGATTGCCTGACCATGCGCCTTGACCAGCGACTCATCGCCGGCATGATCCGCCCCCGTACCCGCGTGCTTGACGTGGGCAGCGGCGATGGCGCGTTGCTCGACTACCTGTTCCGCAACAGCGGCTGCGACGCCCGTGGCATCGAGATCGACATGAAGGAAGTGACCCGCTCGGTCGCCCATGGCCTGCCGGTCATGCATGGCGATGCGGATCATGACCTGGCCCATTACCCCGATAACGCCTTTGACTACGTGGTGCTGCAGCGCACGCTCCAGGCCGTCGAGCGCCCGCGTGAGGTGCTGCGCCAGATGCTGCGCATCGGGCGGTATGCCATCGTCTCCTTCCCCAACTTCGGGCACTGGCGGCTGCGCCTGCAACTGCTCACGCGCGGGCGCATGCCCATGACCAGCGTGTGGAGCAGGCCGTGGTACGATACGCCCAACATCCACCCCTGCACCATTCTCGACTTTTTGACGCTGTGCCGCGATGAGGGTTATGGTGTGCAGCAATGGATGGCCGTTGATGAAGACGGCGAGCGCGCACCGTGGCGGCGCTCGATCCGGCTGGCCAACCTGTTTGGTGAACAGGCGCTGTTCCTGCTGCGGCGCAAGGACGGCCCGCGCCCCTGAACGCGCCACGATGGGGAGACCCGACCATGGACACACTTGAAGCCATTCGCACCCGCCGTGCCATCCGCGCCTATGATCCCGACCACCGGCTTAGCGATGCCGAACTGCGCACCCTGCTCTCGGCGGCCCGCATGGCGCCCTCGGCATTCAATGTCCAGCACTGCCGTTTCGTGGTGGTGAAAGACCCCGCCCTGCGGCGCGAACTGCGCAAGGTGGCGTGGGATCAGGCACAGGTGACCGAGGCCTCGGTGCTGATCGTGCTGTGCGCTGACCGCAATGCCTGGAAGGAAGACCCCGCCCGCTATTTCAGCGGTGCGCCCGATGCGGTCAGGCAGCAGATGGCACAAACGATAACCCGCTATTATGAAGGCCGCGAGTGGGTGCAGCAGGATGATGCCATGCGTAGCTGCGGTCTTGCCGCCCAGACGCTCATGCTTGCTGCCACCGCCATGGGCTATCAGTCCTGCCCGATGGATGGCTTTGATTATGAGGCCGTGGGCAAATTGATCAACCTGCCGCCCAACCATGTGGTGGCGATGTTCGTGGTGATCGGCAGGGGCACGCAGGAGGCGGCCCCCCGCGTGGGCAAACTGCCTGACAGCGAAGTCATCCTGACCGACCGCTTCCCCCCGCGCTGAAGTCGGGCGCAGGGCAGGCGCATTAAAAGCTTGCGGTCGGGCCCGCAACGCGATAGAGCATCACGCTCGGGAACGGACCGCGCCTGTTCCCCGTGCTGGCTAGATTGCACGTGTCCTTGACGCGGGGGACACGACCATAAGCAGACTGGACCGGCCTTTATTCCTTACATGATATCCTTGCGACGACAGAACGAGTGTCCCCATACATATGGGGGCCGGTTTCGGATTCATCTGTCGGTTCGCCACCCGGGCATGCAGCGCACTCAAGGGTTCGCTGCCCCGTTTTTTTGCGCCAGGAGGCGCCATTCATGACAACGACGTTTGCCGATCTTCATCTTGCAGAGCCCCTGCTGCGGGCACTGGACGAGGAAGGCTACGCCACGCCCACGCCCATTCAGGCCGGCGCCATTCCCTACCTGCTCGAAGGCCGTGACCTGCTGGGTCTGGCCCAGACCGGCACGGGCAAGACCGCAGCTTTCGCGCTGCCCATCCTTGACCGTCTTTTCCGTGAGAAGGGCCGCGCCCACCCCAAGGGCGCGCGCGCCCTGGTGCTGGCCCCCACGCGTGAGCTGGCCTCCCAGATCGGGGAAAGCTTCGCATCCTATGCCCGGCACATGCGCTTCAGCCACGCTGTCGTGTTCGGTGGCGTGGGGCAGGGGCGCCAGATCGAGGCGCTGCGCCGTGGCGTGGACGTGCTCGTCGCCGCCCCCGGCCGCCTGCTTGACCTGATGGGCCAGGGCCATGTCGACCTGTCGGGCCTTGAAGTGCTGGTGCTCGATGAAGCCGACCGCATGCTCGACATGGGCTTCGTGCGCGATATCCGCAAGATTGTCGCAGCCCTGCCCACCGACCGCCAGACCCTGCTGTTCTCGGCCACCATGCCCAAGACCATATCGGATCTGGCGCATGGCCTGCTGCGCGACCCGGCCACGGTGCAGGTGACCCCGCCGTCGAGCACGGTGGACCGCATCCGCCAGGCCGTGATGTTTGTCGATACCGGCAACAAGCGCGAGGCGCTGAAGCTGCTCGTTGACTCGCCCAAGGTCGAGCGCGCCGTGGTGTTTACGCTGATGAAGCATGAAGCCAACAAGGTCGCGACCTTCCTCAACGAGCACGGCATCACTGCCGAGGCCATTCACGGCAACAAGTCGCAGGGTGCGCGTGAACGCGCCATGTCCGGCTTCCGTTCGGGCAATGTGAAGGTGCTGGTGGCGACCGATATCGCGGCCCGCGGCATTGACGTGGATGACGTGACCCACGTGTTCAACTACGACCTGCCCAACGTGCCCGAGAGCTATGTGCATCGCATCGGGCGCACGGCGCGTGCTGGGCGTGAGGGCTGGGCGGTGTCGCTGTGCGATGCCGAGCAGCGTGCCTGGCTGCGTGATATTGAAAAGAATATCGGCAAGAAGATCCCCGTCGTGTCCGAGCATCCGTACCATTCGGAAGCCGCCGAGAACTCGACCATGCGCCCGCCCGTGCTCGGCGGCGGCGGTCGTGGCCGTGGTGGCGGCGGTGGTCGGCCCGGTGGCGGTCGCCCCGGTGGCAACGGTCGCCCTGCCGGTGGAGGGCGACCGCCCGGTGGTGGCCGGGGTGGTCGCCCCGGTGGCAACCGTTCCGGCGGTGGTGGCGGTGGCCGCCGCGCGGTCTGACCCGGCCATGGCCCGCCCTGCACGCGCAGGCGGGTCACGGCACCCGGTATGATTGGAAAAAGGCGCCTGGCCTCTGGTCGGGCGCCTTTTTGCATGGATTGCCGCAGGCCGGGATAAAGTAAATTATGAATTAATTTACGTTGCATCATTAAATAAAATGATAAATGGTGCCTGATACAAACATGTCTTCCACATGTTGCAATATTTATACTGGCAAAATAAACAGCACGGCGTGTCTGTGCCATCCGCTTGTGAAATAAGTGAAAAAACCAGATAATATCTTGCAGTGATGGGGGCTGCTCATTTACTGTTCCGGCTCGTTAAGAAAAACCTAACAGACACAATCTTTTTTTGTGGAGCCATCGATTATAGGGAACAGGGCGCAGCCGTAGCGCAGGGAGCAGCCTGCTGTCCGCAGGGGCACTGGTGCCCCCTTAGGCATGCATATACGTATTGTAGGGCTTTATGTTCGGGTAATCTGGTTGTTAATCATGTTCAGGGAATTATGGCTGAAGTGGGGCGGGGCATCTTTGATAGCCACGCCCGCCGCGCAGAGGGCGCTGATCTTCGTGCTTGTGGCTGGGGGGGCGCTCATCTGCGTCTCGGTGGGGGGCGTTAGCGTTTCTCCCGTGCAGCAGGGCTGTATTTCCATTGGCACGGTGGGGCTGTTCTTTTTGCTCAACCGCAGGCCGGGGCGACATATCACCTGCATTCTCATGATGCTGTCGCTGTTCGTATCCTTCCGCTACCTGATCTGGCGGCTGGGCAGCACGGTACAGTTTGCCAGCCTGCTCCAGAGCGTGCTGTCAGTAGCACTTTTGCTGGCGGAGGGTTATGCGCTCTCGACCCTGTGCCTGAGCTATTTCCAGATGTCGTGGCCGCTCCACCGCAAGCCCCACCGCCTGCCTGACAACCTTGATGACTGGCCGATGGTCGATGTGTACGTTCCCTCCTACAACGAGGATCTGGAACTGGTGCGTTCAACCGTGCTTGGCGCCATGGACCTGCACTGGCCCGAGGGCAAGCTCAACGTCTATATTCTCGATGACGGGCGGCGCAAGGCGTTCCATGATTTTGCCAAGGAATCCGGCGCAGGCTACATTATCCGCTCCGAGAACAATCATGCCAAGGCGGGCAATCTCAACCATGCGATGAAGATCACGAAAGGCGAATTCGTGGTCATTTTCGATTGTGATCATGTGCCCACGCGCTCGTTCCTGCTCAAGACCATTGGCTGGATGGTGGCCGACCCCAAGCTGGCCCTGCTTCAGACCCCGCATCACTTCTATTCCCCCGATCCGTTCCAGCGCAATCTGGCCGCAGGCTATGACGTGCCGCCCGAGGGCAACATGTTCTATGGCCTGGTGCAGGACGGCAATGATTTCTGGGATGCCACCTTCTTCTGCGGTTCCTGCGCCGCCATCCGCCGCTCAGCCCTGCTCAGCGTGGGCGGGTTTGCCACCGAGACGGTAACCGAGGATGCGCACACCGCGCTGAAGATGCAGCGCAAGGGGTGGGGCACCGCCTATCTGCGCCAGCCGCTTGCCGGTGGCCTCGCCACCGAGCGCCTGATCCTGCATATCGGCCAGCGCGTGCGCTGGGCGCGCGGCATGCTCCAGATCATGCGGCTTGATAACCCCATGCTCGGCTGTGGCCTGCGGTGGGAGCAGCGACTGTGCTACCTGTCGGCCATGTCGCACTTTCTGTTTGCCATACCAAGGGTGACCTTTCTGGTCTCGCCGCTGGCGTTCCTGTTTTTAGGCCAGAACATCATCGCGGCCTCGCCGTTTGGCATTACGGTTTATGCCCTGCCGCATATCTTTCATTCCATCATGACGCTCTCGCGCATCGAGGGGCGGTGGCGCTATTCCTTCTGGAGCGAGATTTATGAAACCTCGCTCGCGCTGTTCCTGGTGCGCATTACCATCGTAACCCTGCTCCAGCCGCACAAGGGCCAGTTTAACGTGACCGACAAGGGCGGCCTGCTGGCGCGGGGCTATTTTGATTTCAGTGCGGTTTACCCCAACGTCATCATGGCGCTGATCCTGTTTGCCGGCATGGTGCGTGGCCTGTTCGGCATGGTGTTCGACTATCACGAGAAACTGGCCTTCCAGTCTTTCGCGCTCAATACGTTATGGATCACCATCAGCCTGATCGTGGTGCTGGCCTCCATTGCGGTGGGGCGCGAGACCCGGCAGATCCGGCATGCGCCGCGCGTGCGGGTCAAGCTGCCGGTTGATATCTGTTTTGAAAATGGCGATGTCTTTCATGCCCATACAACCGATATCTCGCTTGGCGGGGCGGGCGTTACGCTTAACCTGTCCACCACGCTGGAAACGCCCGTCGATATTGAATTGCGCTATACCCACCCCGAGGATGGCATTGAAGTGGCCGTGCCCGCCCGTATTCTGGGCCAGCGTGGCTCGTGGCTGCACCTGCAATGGAAGATCGAGACGCTGGAAGAGGAACGGCAGGTTGTGAGCATGGTATTCGGGCGCAGTGATGCGTGGAATAACTGGGCCGATTTCAAGGACGACCGGCCGCTTAACAGTATCTATCAGGTAATCAAAAGCATCGGCGGGCTGCTTGCGCCGCCGTATCTGTGGAATGTCAGCCCTGCAGGCGATAGCGGGGATGAGGGGGAAGCCGGAGGAAAGAAAGAGGAAGAAAAGCTGGAAAAGAAGAGCCTGATCGTGCCCCCCACACATGCCAGCAGCATACGCGGCGGTGCGGCTGCGCTGATTGCATCCCTCGTGCTGGCGGTCTTTCCTGCCATGGCGGCTGAACCCGTGCACCCCACGGTTTTTGACCGCACGGGCGTATCATCCGCAACGCCCTGGGGCGACAGCAATTCCGGTGATCTGCCGCCCGTGCCGCAACCGGTGGATGCCGCCGCTGCCGGGCGCATAGCCGATACCGAGGTCACGCGCACCATTGCCTTCCGCGATCTCGGCCTGGTCAACGGGCCGCTGAGCCTGACCGGTATCTCCCCGCTCCAGGGGCTTGATGTGGTGGTGCCGGCCAACCGCGTGGTTACGCACGCGACGCTGAGCCTGTCTGGTGCGATTTCGCCTTCGCTTCTGCCTGAGGCCTCTGCCGTCAACGTTACCCTCAACGAGCAGTATGTCGGCACGATCCGGGTCGATCCCACGCACCCGACTTTCGGGCCGGTCGAGTTCCCCATAGACCCGCTTTACTTTACCGAGGACAGCAAGCTCAACTTCCGCTTTGCGGGTGAATACCGGCGTGACTGTAACGATCTTTACAATGATGTGCTGTGGGCCAAGATATCGGACCAGTCCACCATTACCCTCACCACTGCCCGCATAGCACCTGAACGCACACTTGCACGCCTGCCCGCGCCTTTCTTTGACCCCGCCCTGAGGGTGGCGATGCGCGTGCCCGTTGTCCTGCCCGCGCCCACGTCGGCACCGGAGGTCCTGCGCGGGGCGGGACTCGTGGCCTCGTGGCTGGGCCGGATGGCGGGATCGCACCAGATTTCCTTTCCCGTATCTTCCGCCCTGCCAGATACGGGGAATGCCATCGAGATTGGCGAGAACCTTGCGGTTGATGACGAAGGCCATCTGCCAGCAGGACCAACCCTGCTGGAGATCGCCAACCCTGCCGACAAATGGGGGACCATCCTTGTCGTGACCGGGCGCAATGCGAAGGAGGTCGAGATCGCGGCGCGCAAGCTGGTGTTCTCGCCTGATACGCTGGGCGATGTTCCGTCCATCGTGGTGCAGGATGTCAGCCTGCGCCCGCGCCAGCCTTATGACGCGCCTGCGTTCATTCCCACTGACCGGCCGGTGCGGCTGGGCGAACTCGTTGCTGCAAGTGATCTGCAGACATCGGGTTTTGTGGGCACCCCCCTGCATGTGCCCTTTCATCTGCCGCCCGACCTGTATACCTGGCACCAGCTGCCTTTTCTGATGGATCTGTGGTTCCGTGCGCCTGATGGGGCGGTAATGGACCTCAATGCATCGCGGCTCGATATTCATCTCAACCATAATTATATCCAGAGCTATTCGCTCCGCCCCAACAGTTTGTGGCGGGCCTGGTCGGAGCGGATGGTGACCCAGCATGCAGGGGCCGTGGGGCATGTCACCGCCATGCCGCCCTGGCTTCTGTTCGGGCAGAATGACCTGCAGTTCAGCTTCAATACCCGCCCGGTAGACTTTGGTGCATGCCGCCGCACGCCCGGCGATGTGCAGATGGCGGTTGATTCGGACTCCATGCTCGACTTCCGGCGTGGGGTGCATTTCACCATGCTGCCCAACCTGTCCTATTTTGCCGAGATTGGTTTTCCGTTCTCGCGCATGGCCGATCTGAGCGAGACCACGGTAGTGCTGCCCCGCACGCCTGACCACGATACGCTTGGCGCTTATCTGGACCTGATGGGCTTTTTCGGGTCGATTACGGGTTATCCGGTTGCGGGAGTGCATCTGACCAGCACGGATGAGGTCGCGCAGAAACCACCTTCGGGCGATGTGATCCTGCTGGCGCCGGTGCAGCAGATGGGGGGCGGGGCTGCGCTGCTGTCGCGGTCAGCCTATCATATTGATGACCGCCATCTCGCCGTTGGGCAGAACATGGGGCTGCAGGGCATCTGGTACCTGTTTCAGGACCGGGACAGCGCTGGCCTGCGCAATGGTGTTACGGCCAACCTTGATGCCCCCGTCAAGGGAGCGGCGTTCATGATCGGGGCGGAATCGCCCTACGCGGCACATCGGTCGGTCCTGGCGCTGATAGGCGATGATGGCGGCCGGATTGAGGAACTGGTGACCGGCCTGCATGACAGCAAGGTGCTGCCGCAGATACAGGGTGATCTGGTGCTGAAAAACGGCAGCCAGCTGACCACCTACCGCACATCGCCCACCTATAGCGTAGGACACCTGCCATTCTGGATGTGGGTGGACTGGTTCCTCTCACGTCATCCGCTGCTGATGTATCTATGCGGCGTAACGGGGGCGGTCATGCTGGGCACGGGGGCATGGATGTGGTTGCGTGCGCGGGCCCGACGCCGGGTGCGCGAACAGGAAAAAGCCGATGAAGAAGCCCGCATGCGTGGGGAGGGGCACTAACGTGCCCCGCTGAGGTGGCAGGGAAGCGGACAGGATAAGGCATCATCCGCCTGTCTTGCCGCTTCATGCTTGCAAGAATGCGGAACAGCATGAAACAATAGGCACAGGGAGTGCCGACAGAAGGGGAGAAAACCAAGCCTTCTGGAACAGATTGGTGCTGGGTGGGATGCTAATATGGCGGAGAGGGTGGGATTCGAACCCACGGTACGCTCACACGCACGGCGGTTTTCAAGACCGCTGCCTTCAACCGCTCGGCCACCTCTCCATAAGGTCTCTTTAGCCAGCTATTCCGCCGCCGTCTAGAGGTTACCGTGCACAAAAACCGCTACAGTCATGGGGTCTCTGTGCCGTCTTTTGTGCCGACATGCAGCACGCGGTCCAGTTCATCCGCCGTCAGGGCAGACAGGTAGATTTCGGTCGTCTTGACCGATATATGTCCCAGATGGCGGCTCAGCCGGTAGATGTCACCACCCGCCTTGAGCCATCGGATGGCGAAGGCGTGGCGGAGGTCATGGATGCGGAAGCGGGTGAAGGGTATGCTTTCGGCCTCGCAGCGTGCAGCGACCCGGCGCATGACCTGCCCGTAATTCGAGGCCGCGTTGCGATAGGGGGCGCCATCACGATTGGGGAACAGGAGACCGCTGCGTGGCGCGCGTTCCAGCAATGTCGCCGCGTTCCCACCCGGCGTGGATCAGGCGATTGTTCGCGGTCGGCTCGTTTTGGTCCGGATCAGGCGGATCTGGTGGCGTTCGTGGTCCACGTTTTCAGCTATCAGGCTGACGGCTGAATTGCCCAGGGTTTTGTGGAGACATTTTTTATCTGAACTACGGCGTGTCGTCAGTTAAGCAGGATGATGATTGAGGCGAATTGCACGGCTGTGAGGAAGCTCGATTTCAGTTTATCGTAGCGGGTTGCGATAGCGCGAAACTGCTTGAGTTTATTGAAGAGCCTCTCAACAAGGTTCCGTTCGCGGTAGAGAGAAATCGGTTTTCCGTCGTGTCGTTCTGTTGCATTTTGGCGGGATGACCGGGGTAATCCCGCGCTGTATCAGCCGATCGATCAACCTGTCCGCGTCATACGCCCTGTCAGCAAGGAAAGCATCAGGATCGATGTTTTCCAGAAGTGGTTCCGCCTGGGTGATATCGGCATCCTGTCCCGGTGTGATACCGAGTTCCACCGGATTGCCCAGAGCGTCGCAGATGGCATGGATCTTTGTAGTCAACCCACCGCGTGACCGTCCGATGGCCTGATCCGTGCCCCTTTTTTAAGAGCTCCGGCACTATGCTGATGCGCCCGGACAATTGTGCTGTCGATCATCATGTATTTGTTGTCGTGATCAGCGGCCAGATAACGAAATATCCGTTCGATGACGCGAGAGTGTCCGATCTTCTGTGTATAATTGATCTGGTCCATACTTCACCGAAAGGAAGTATGAATGACCATCTCGAAGGAACTCCTGGACGAATTGCTGACGGGCGTGAAGCGTCCTGAAGACCTGCTCGGAGACAGCGGGTTGCTGAAGGAGCTGAAAATTCGGCTCATGGAGCGTATGCTGGGTGCGGAGTTGACCGCGCATCTGGGCTATGAGGAAGGCAAGGCTGCCCCGCCGGGCCAGTCGAACCGGCGGAATGGCTCCACGACCAAGGTGCTGAAAGGCCAGGAGGGCACCTTTCCAGTGACGGTGCCGCGCGACCGCGACAGCAGTTTCGAGCCGGAGCTTGTAAAGAAGGGCCAGACCCGGATTGACGGGATCGACGACAGGATCATCGGTCTCTATGCCGCCGGCCTGACTGTCCGGGACATCCAGACCCATCTGCTTGATCTTTATGGCCTGAAGGTCTCTCCCGACCTGATCAGCCGCGTCACCGATGCCGTGCTGGACGAGGTCCGGGAGTGGCAGGGCCGGGCGCTGGATCGGATGTATCCCATCGTGATCTTCGATGCTCTTCGGGTAAAGATCCGCGATGCTGACAGCCGGACCGTTAAAAACAAGGCGGTTTACGTTGCTCTCGGTGTCACCCGCGAGGGAGTGCGCGAGGTTCTGGGGCTCTGGATCGCCGAGAATGAAGGCGCCAAATTCTGGCTTTCGGTCATGAACGAGTTGAAGAACCGGGGCATCCAGGACATCCTGATCGCGGTCGTGGACGGGCTGAAAGGCTTTCCCGAGGCCATCACCGCCGCCTTTCCCGAGGCGATGGTTCAGACCTGTATTGTTCACCTGGTGCGCCACAGCCTGAACTTCTGCTCATGGAAGGACCGTAAGGCCGTGGCTGCCGACCTGCGCCGGATCTACGGGGCCGCCACCGCTGACATGGCGGCCGCCGAACTTGATGCGTTCGAGGGGAAATGGGCCGGGAAATACGCGTCAATCGCCCCGGCATGGCGCCGGGCATGGCCAGAAGTGATCCCGTTTTTTGCCTTCGATCCGGCAATCCGAAAGATCATATACACCACGAACGCCATTGAGAGCCTGAACAGGGTTATCCGCAAATCGATCAAGACGCGCGGTTCGTTCCCGACTGACGATGCCGCAACAAAGCTGATCTACCTGGCAATCCGCGGCTTTGAGAAAGACGGGCGGAATGTTCGGGAATGGTTTGCAGCCCGCAACCAGTTCGCCATAATGTTCGGCGAGCGCTTCGCCGCTTGAGTAGCTGAACAACCGTGGGCCAGGTCAGATACACAGACTTCAGGACACTCCCGATGACGCCGCTTTCACACCAGCGGCGCAGACGCCGGTGCACGTTTTTCCAGTCCCCGAAACGGGCAGGAAGGTCGCGCCATGGAATACCCGCGCGATAGCGATACAGCACCACCTCCACGAACAGACGGTTGTCCACCGCAGTGCCGCCGACATAGCCTTCTCGACCAGGAAGAAGATCCTTTATCCGCTCCCATTGGTCATCGCGTAAACTATAGCGCCGCATCTGTCTGTCTCCCCCAAAAAACGGGAAAACAGTCAGCACACGCAGACACAAAGTACAACCCTCACGTGGAGGGTTCGAAAAACCCCTTGGCTCTGAATTGGTGGCTGTGATTCCATACCTTGTGTGATGATTGGGGGGATGGCTCATGAAGCAGCCGGGTTTCTTTGATGTTGACGAGCGGCTTGCCCGGTTAAGCGGGCTTGGCGATCAGTTGGAGGCATTTTCCCGGACTGTGGATTTTGAGGCGTTCCGCCCTGATCTGGAGAAGGCTCTGGCCTATTCAGACAGGAGCAAAGGCGGCCGTCCCCCGTTCGATCCGGTGCTGATGTTCAAGATCCTGGTCATCCAGACGCTGAACAATCTCTCCGACGAGCGAACGGAATATCTGATCAACGACCGCCTGTCCTTCATGCGTTTCCTCGGTCTGGGACTGTCGGACCGGGTGCCCGATGCCAAAACGGTCTGGCTGTTTCGCGAGCGTCTGACCGAGGCAGGCGCCATCCAGAAGCTGTTCGAGCGCTTTGACGCCACCCTGCGTAACGCTGGGTATCTGCCGATGTCCGGCCAGATCCTGGATGCCACGCTGGTGGCAGCGCCAAAGCAGCGCAATACCAAAGGGGAGAAAGCGGATCTCCGGGCGGGACGTATTCCAGAAGACTGGCAGGACAAGCCCGCAAAGATGTCGCACAAGGATCGTCATGCACGATGGACACTTAAGTTCACGAAGGCGAAGCGGCAGGACGATGGAACCATACCGTCGAGCGATCTCGCCATCCCGTTCTTTGGCTACAAATCCCACATCTCCATCGACCGGAAGTTTCGGTTCATCCGAAAATGGAAGACGACGGATGCCGCCGCCAGTGATGGTGCGCGATTGAGAGAGGGGCTGTTAGATAAAACCAATACGGCCTCAAGCGTTTGGGCTGATACAGCTTATCGCTCGAAAGCGAATGAGGACTTCATGGACAAAGAGGGTTTTGTCTCAAAGGTTCACAGAAAAAAGCCGCATCTCAAGCCTATGCCCCGACATATCCAGAAATCGAATGCTGGAAAGTCCGTGATCCGATCACGCGTCGAGCACGTCTTTGCCGACCAGAAATCACAGACGGGATTGTTCATCCGAACTGTCGGTATCACCCGGGCCACCATGAGGATCGGGCTGGCCAATATCGTCTACAACATGCGCCGCTTCCTCTTCCTCGAAAGGTTGAACGCGAGCGCGTAGTCATCCAGCGGGAGGGCAGTCCCCGATCTGCTCAAAACGCAGATCAAAAGCTACCCCAAAAACCGTAAATCAAATCGCCAAAACCCTGAAATCACGAGCCAGGCGCATCAACCAACGGTTCTTCGATCCCTCCACGTGCCACACTCAGGGCTTAACTGACGACACGCCGTAGTGCATTTGAGTATAATATTTGACGTATAGAAGACTATTGAGAGTGCCCTTCAGGAATCAGTCAGATATATTTAAGATAGTAGGAAGAACTGCTTGGGGGCGGACAACCTACCACACTGACCTTGATAACGATTGATTCGCCAGACTCGCACTCTTCCTGACAAACTATGGCAGGAGGAACCATGCGATTTATCATTTTAAGCTTAGTCGGCTTATTCGCGACTGGAATCGCCTATGCGGAACGGCCAAAAGGGGATGGAATTGTCGAAATATGCGCAGCATATAACCCGGCCGACCAAGAAGATTTTCAAAAAGAATTTTCGTTCGGGAATATTACTATTCCCGCAGGTGCCGTATTTGATGGAACGGCCCATATGTTTAATGGGTTGAAAGATCCTCGGGACGAGGAACACATGACGGATGAGGTCGCGGCCCATGGTGGAAAAATCTGGCCGTCTATCAGCGATGCAGAAGAAAAAAAGAGAGAAGATGACTTGCGGATAGACCGTGATCCGGGGCATTCTCATCAAGCGTTTATCACCGATGATCCAATCAAGCTTAGCAAGCATCATCTATGTGAAAAAGTGAGTGCGCATGTAATGGTATCCTCCCAATGGGATTGGGATGCGCGTCCCATTGATGTTTCCGCGTCCCTGTATTATCAAGCCTATGGTGTGGTCTCAGATAACAAGATAGATACTTCATTTGATAATGAGGTGATGGCATTCAAATGGAATGCGCAGGCTGGAACCCTGAATGCATCAGTAATCAAACCTTTGAATACGGTTTATGAATTGCCTCCAGATTGATTCCTGCATCGGGACAAAAAGGAACTGAAAGCGGCTAAAGCCTGACAGCAAAAATCCGCCCGACCGAACATTCCCAAGGATATGAAATGAAGAAGATCACCATACTTGCCGCAGTCGTAATCCTCACGGCTTGTGCCCACAAGCCGCATCATCCTGTTACGCCTGATAGCATCACTGCGCGACAGGGCATTGAGCCCCAGTCTGTTCATACAGCCCGATTTGGCGCAATGTCTCGGACTGCATCCTATGCGACTCATCATGCCAATCAAAATTCTGATTCGGCAGATGAAAAGAAGTGAGGCGGATATAAAGAGCTTCCGGGGCAAGATACTGTTCCGGACGTGAAAAGGGGCCATCATGCAAGAAAAAATCCTGACTGGCCCAAGCGGCAAAGAATATCGCTTTGTTGCGATAGAACCCAAAGATGCTCCGAACAGAGCATGCCTGTTTTTGGTTCAGGACACGCGATCCAATTCTTCATCTGACCAAACATATATCGCCCATGCCCGACACGGCAGAGGATGGGTGAAGTTTTACGGAGAAGAAGAGAAGAATGGGCTAACCCCGTTCAATCGCATCTTTTTATATGCTGGCACGAGTGGCGATCTGACCATTCCGTTCGGAGATATTCTGAGCGGCGGGACTGAACAGGTGTTGGGGTATAAAATGCCACATGGGAGAGACTGCCCTTAAGGACTGACAGCAAAAAGCCGCCCGGGGACGGCTTGGCTTCAGACGGAGATCGTCATCATAAATCTGTAGAATAAATATATCATATAATTTAGGCTTACTATTGGATGGTACTGGAGGTAGGCGCGGCATAGATGGTGGGCTTGACGATTGACCTCCTGGCGAAACTACATGACCTTGAGAACGCAGCCACTAAGCACGATCTATTATCCATCTATCTTGGTGCCGTTCTGTCAGTCGGGAATGTCCACGTAACCATTGTGGAATTGAACAGGATTGAAGACCCTAAAGAAAATTTTATACACGTTGGTTATCCAACGGAATGGGTCAATTTCTATATTGAGAACAATTACATTATCTCTGACCCAATAATAAAAAAATCCAGATTTATAAGTCACCCATATTTCTGGCATGAAATCAGAAACACAAACAAAGAAGAAAAAAAGATAATAAGAGATGTATCTGAATTTGGCATAAAAAAGGGCCTGACAATACCGGTCCATACTCATGACAGATTGGTTTATGCCATTTGCTTCGCATTTACAGATAAAAACATAGATCAGGAAATTGAACTTTATCTGCGTGCGTTATCCAATTTTTTCATTGCCAGTTATAAAAAATTGGATGAACCGGCAGATATGTCGCCCCCCATTCTTACCCCCCGTGAAAAAGAATGTCTGAGATGGACAGCCAAGGGTAAAAGCTCGTGGGAAACCGGGATGATTGTTGGTGTCAGTGAGCGAACCGTTAACTTTCACATCAACAATGCCTTGCTGAAACTGAAATGTACGAATCGCATCATGGGTGTGGTGCAGGCTATCTGTGCCGGCCTGATTGAACTGTGAAACCTGTCAGGTCTGACAGGTAACCCGGCCGTCAGTTTTCGTGAATGATCCTCTCATCCAACAGGAAGAGAGTGGATCCATGATCGAAGTCGTAACCGTTGAAAATGCCCACTGGTGCGGAACAGCTCTCGCTGAGCAGTTCAAGTTTCGCTACCGCCATTTTGTGGCCAATGAGCAGTGGGAAGTCCCCTTCTACAAGGGGATGGAATACGACCAATTCGATACGCCTGCTGCTGTCTACCTTGTATGGCGCGATGTTGCAGGTGTTGTCCGGGGCATGATCCGTCTGCTGCCAACGAACCGGCCTTACATGCTGGAAACGCTTTGGCCCGATATGATGCCCGATCCGATTGTTCCATCTGGTCCGACCGTCTGGGAAATCACCCGGTTTGGCGTTGAACGAAATCTGTCCCTCTCCCTGCGTAAGCAGATATCAGCCGAACTGATCCTGGCATGCATAGAATTTTCAGTGCTGAATGATATTCACACCTATCTGTTCCTGACAGCATGGGGTGTCCTCAAGCGGATTGTACCTGGCGCTGGAGTAGAGGCGCAGATTCACAGCAGGAAGACACTGCCTTCCGGCCATGATGTTGCTTCTGCCGTTGTGCCAGTCTCCCAGGTCGTTCTGGATAAGGCCCGGGCCAAGCTGAATATCCATTACGCTGTTCTCGATAACAACAGCTTTGAGCAGCAACATGCAGCATAGGCAGAAAAACGAAGAGATGGAAAGAAAAGTAGAACACATCAAAAATGCATTATCCTTCTTACGGTCAGAAGCAAGAAAATGCGACCTTCTACAAACGGATAACTCGCTTTCCATTGCAGAGATAATCATCGATATGGAAATAAAAAAAATAAAATAAGGGAGGTCTGGTAATTTGTTCTACAATGAAGGAAATATAGAATACCTCGCCAAGCAAATATTTTCTCAGCACTATCCTTTCCGAAAGTGGGATGACCACCCTGATTCTATATCAGGGGGTCCTACGCAAGAAGAAAAAGATAAATTCAAAGATATTGCACGCCAACAATTATCTGACTGGCATCCGGTATAATTCAGGCTGCTCCATGGGGGCAGCCTGTGTCCTGCTGACTACGTTGTTGAGATTGGCGGAAATATCACAACTGTGGAAACGGCATTGCCCACTCCAGAAGAATCCTGAAGTGAGTTCGGGTTGCTTAGGGCGTGTCGTCAGTTAAGCGGGAGGATTATGCCGCTTGTACTCCTGCCTGATCTGTGATGTTTTCTCCCTGTTTTCGGGGAGAGTGTGAATGCGACGGTATGGTCTGAGCGACGGTCAGTGGGAGCGGATAAAGGACCTTCTTCCGGGTCGCAAAGGTCATGTCGGTGGGACGGCTGCGGATAACCGTCTGTTTATCGAAGCCGTGCTGTATCGTTATCGCGCAGGCATTCCCTGGCGTGACCTGCCTGTCTGCTTTGGGGACTGGAAGAACGTGCACTGGCGGCTGCGTCGCTGGTGTGAAAGCGGTGTGATCGAACGGATTTTTCGGCATCTGGCTGCTGACCATGACAACAAATACATGATGATCGACAGCACGATTGTCCGCGCTCACCAGCATAGCGCAGGCGCCTGTAAAAAAGAGGGGTGGATCAGGCCATCGGCCGATCCCGTGGCGGACTGACTACCAAAATCCATGCCATTGTCGATGCCGCTGGAAAGGCTGTGGCTCTTTCCCTGAAACCCGGGCAAAGGGCGGACATCACTGAAGCAGAGCCATTGCTCGATGAAGTTGATCCCAAGACCTTCATCGCCGACAAGGCGTATGACGCCGATCCCCTCATCGAAAAGCTTGAAGAGCGGGGGATCTCACCGGTTATCCCCTCAAGGAAAAACCGTATCTGTCCACGAAAAACCCGTTTTTCAATTTATAAAAAACGAAATATCATCGAACGCTTCTTCGCCAGACTGAAGCAGTTCTGAGGCATTGCAACGCGCTACGACAAGCTGAAGTCAACCTTCATCGCAGCCGTGCAATTCGTCTCCGACATCATCGGAATTAACTGATGACACGCCCTAATGCTGATCGAAAAGGGAAACCGGGCCGGTGAGCCGATGCGCATTGCTGATTGTGGGATAACTGACCACTGCTGCGCCAAGAATGGCCAGCGCCAGAAAAACGGCCTTTTTGACCATCTATATTCCCCCTTGAATGAGAGGAAATGTTAACAGGGGCATGTATCGCCTGCATGTCTGGCGTATGTCATTTTGTATCATATATTTCATGGCATTGAGCAGGCGCTTTATTTAAAGGCAGCTTTTCATAAGGTTATCTGGAAACGCCTTGCCGAAAATTTTCTTATGATTTTAGTAATTAAAAAAAGACGTATTGAACAATATTTATGGATCATGGTTTTTTAAAAACATACTATAAAGAAAATATTTATAATATCTATGATCCAGTCATGTTATCTGGACCATTAATGCAGAGACATAATGCATTCTATGATGAAATTTACAAAAAGTCCCATGTACCACCCTGCGGGAAAAAACTTCAATGCACTTCGGGATATCCTGACGGACCTGATAATGAACAGAATTAAATATGTTATCTTTTGCTAAAAAATTCAGAAAAAATACTTAAAAAGAAAACGCCTTACAGGATTGCCAGGAAATATTAGAAGTAGTGGGAAAGGGCTGGAGCCGATCCGTGCCGCAGGGTGCAATATGGGATCGACCCGCCATTCCGTTTCATGCAATTCTACAGGTTCAGGAGCTTTGTGTATCTCACTTGCCCTGTACAGTTCCTGTTATCGGGCCAGTTTAATCCGATTTAATATGAATGCAGGCCCGATAACTGTTCATGGGCCAGAACACGGAAGCGTTCCTGTTCTTCCAGCGTGGCGGCGTGGGCATCGGCGCCGATGGTCCATTGCCGGTCCGGATAGTGTAACTGAAATATCTTTCTGGCCAGTCGTTCAATATCTTCAGGCGTATAGGACATGAGCCGGTTTCCTGCGCATGATCAGGAACGATAACCGAGCCACCCTGCGGGCGGCCCGGAAACAGGGAAGGGGGTCAGACGCCCACCATCACATCGGATGCCTTGATGATCGCGGTCGCTTTTTCACCAATCTTCAGGTTCAGGTCGGCCACGGCTTCATTCGTGATGGAGGCGGTAATGGTGTTGCCGCCCACATCAATCGTGACATGCGATGTGGTCGCGCCCTTGGTAATGCCGGTAATCGTGCCTGCAATCTGGTTGCGTGCGCTGATTTTCATTGTTTCAGTCTCCTTGGTGGCTTCACGGGTGGGTATGGGCCGATAAGCCGTGTCAATCAAATGACTGCCGCAGGCATGGCAAGGCTTCAGGCGAAGGCTTCATCCCAAGTACCCTGCGTCGCCCCCCGGCTGTATTCGGTGGCGCGGTTTTCAAAGAAGTTGGTGTGCTCCACCGCGTTCATCATCTCGTCAATCCACGGCAGCGGATTGCTCGGCACGTCATAGATCGGGTCGAGTTCGAGGCCGATCAGGCGGCGGTTGGCGATGAAGCGGATGTACTGCTTGACCTCATCAGCGCTCAGCCCCTGCACCGGCCCCATGCGGAAGGCGAGATCGATGAAGCGGTCCTCATTGGTCACGATTTCGCGGCAGGCCGTGTGGATGGCGGCGGCCACGGCAGGTTTGTCAATCTGGCGGCCGAATTCCTGCATGTAGGTCTTGAACAGGCGCGTGATGGATTCAACGTGCAGGCTCTCGTCGCGCACCGACCATGTCACGACCTGGCCCATGCCCTTCATCAGGTTATGGCGCGGGAAGTTGAGCAGCATGGCGAACGAGGCGAAAAGCTGCAGCCCCTCGGTAAAGCCCGCGAACACGGCCATGGAGAGCGCGGTGTTGTAGTGGTCTTCCATGTTGAAGCGCTTGAGGAACTCATGCTTCGCGGCCATTTCCTCGTATTCGAGGAAGGCGGCATATTCCGTCTCGGGCATGCCGATGGTGTCGAGCAGATGGGAATAGGCGGCCTGATGGATGCTTTCCATGTTGGTGAATGCCGAGAGCATCATCCGCACTTCGGTCGGTTTGAAGCGCGGCATGTACAGGTCGATATAGGCGTTCTCGACCTCGGTATCCTGCTGGGTAAACAGCCGGAAGATCTGGGTGACCAGATAGCGCTCGGTTTCGGACAGGTTGTTGTTCCAGTCCTTCACGTCATCGCCAAGGGGAATTTCCTCAGGCAGCCAGTGCAACTGCTGCTGGGTCTGCCATGCCTCATACGCCCAGGGGTAGCGGAACGGCTTGTAGACCGGGCTGGGCGAGAGAAGATTCGGTGTGTCTTTGCTCATGATTCGTCCCTTTGCCACAACATCGATTTCCATGCGCCTACGGTTTAGAGGGCGGTTGGCTTTCCTGCCAACAGGGCATTGCGCAAATTAAAAAAGTTTTTGGGGAAGCTCTTTTCCAAAAGCTTCAAAGAACGCCATTTTTTTGAAAAAAGGCGACACTCAAAAATTTTCATCAGGGTCTGTCCTCAGTGCGCGCCGAGGGGCTGGCGCTCGGGGGCGGCCCCCGCATGCCTTCATCATGACGGTGAGTCGGCTCCGGGCCATAACAGCCGCCAAGCAACAGGGCCAGGACCAGAACGGCAAGGGAGCAGGGGATCAGGCGCATCGTGACCTCCAGGGCATGTCGGCTGAACGCGGCAGAGGGGCGGGAGTTTGTGCCGCCGTCATGGCATGCAGCGCCGGGCCTGACGGGCGACGGGGCCGGGTAATCCATTTTGTTTCTGCATGCTGATGCGATACACCGGGCGCGGACAGCAGGCACGATGGGCAGGGTGGATGCACAAGCTTGAGCAATGGATGCGGTGGATCGCCACCGGGCTGGTCATCCCCATGCCGCTGCTGCTGCTTTATGCCCTGGCCCCTGCGGAAATTGTCATGACCACCGTGGCAGTCCTGTTTGTGGCCCACTGCGTGCTGCGGCGCGACGGGGGCTGGCTGCGGCAGGGCTGGGTGGCGGCGGCCGGGCTTTTGTGGGCGCAGATCGTGCTGGCCTCCCTTCTTGCCGGGCAGGGCGTGACACAGGCCGTCATGTTCATGCGGTATTTTGTCTTTGTCGCTGCCCTGCAGAACTGGGTTCTGTCCGATCCCCGCACGCGCCGCATGCTGGCCTGGGCTTATGGGGCCGTGGCCGTGTGGCTGGTTGCAGGCTGCTGGCAGCAATATCTGTGCGGGCGCAATTTCATGGGCTACGGACGGTGGGAGGATGGCGCCCTGCTCGGCCCGTTATGGGCCCCGCGCGCGGGGCAGGCACTGGTCATGACGGCGCTGCCGGGCCTGTTCCCGCAGGTCATTGACCTCGCGCGGCGCGAGGGCGCGCGGGGACGGGTCATGGCCGGGGCGCTTCTGCTGGGGCTGGTGGTGACCATGGTACTGATCGCCCAGCGCATGCCGCTTTTGCGCCTGCTGCTGGCCATGGGGCTGTGCAGCCTGCTGGTGCCCCGCCTGCGCGCCGTGGCGGGGGCGGCGGTCGTGGCGGGAGCGGGGGCTGTGGCCCTGTCGCCGCTGCTGGCCCCGCAGGCCTACCACAAGCTGGTGCTCAATTTTGTCACGCACATGCAGGGTTTTGCCGATAGTCCGTATGGCATGCTGTTCATCCGCGCGGGCGTGATGATTGAACGGCATCCATGGTTCGGGCTGGGGTTTGACGGGTTCAGGCACGCCTGTCCCGATCCGGCATATTTTCATGGCCTGCCCTGGCTTGGCGTAAGCGAAGGCGTGCATGGGGCGGCCGTGGGGTGCAACATGCATCCGCATAATTTCTATCTGCTCATGGGCACAATGGGCGGCGTGCCTGCTATGGTGCTGTTTGCAGCCTTTGCCGCCTGCGTGCTGGCGCGGGCATGGCGGGGGCTTGCGGCTGCAACGGCCACGCGCGACCCGCAAAGGCTTATGCTGGCGGTGGCGTGCGTGGTGGTGTTGTGGCCGTTGCAGTCAACGAGTTCATTCCTGACCCAGCCCACGGGGGGATGGCTGTTCATGATCCTGGGCTGGGCACTGGCCTGTGTTCCGCCTGCCTCTCATTTGCAATCCGTGCGGGACAGGGACTAGCCCCGGGGCCCCGAGCGCACTAGAGTGCCCCGCGCGGTCGGCCCGGATGCCCTTTCCGGCCTGCGACCGTTCTTGAACCAAGGGAGCCTGCACCATCGTTTCCCCCTGTTGTTCTGTAGGAACGCGTCCGGTTTCGCGCCGGGCGCGGGTATCTGTGCGTGTGGTGACCCATGGCAACTGAATCGGGCGATGCGCTCAAACGTATTTTTGGCAATACGGGCTTCCTGATTGCCGGGCGTGCGACCAACGCCATATGCAGTTTTCTCTACATTGCCTGGGCGGTGCGGGCGCTGGGGCTGTCGCGCTTTGGCGTGCTCATGCTCGTCACCACGTTCGGCACCGCGATCTCGACTGCAACCCATCTGCAATCGTGGCAGCCGCTGCTGCATTATGGCACCGATCCCTTCACCAACGGGCGGCGCGCACAGTTCTCGCGCGTGCTGGCGTTCTGTGTGAGGGCCGATTACCTCAGTGGCGGGGTCGGCTGGGTGGTGGGCACGCTGGGGGTGGCGCTGTTTGGTACCGCCATGGGCTGGCCGGCAGCAGACCAGGGGGCGGCGATGGTGTATATGACCACCATCGCGTTCATGAATTTTTCCTGGTCGGCGGGCGTGTTCCGGCTGTGCAATTCCTTCTGGCTGAACATGCTGGTTGACCTGTCGGGCACGATCGTGCGCACGGTGGGGTCTGGGCTGGGCTTCATGTACCATATGGGGCTGGATTATTACCTGCTGGTGTGGAGCATGACGCAACTGATCATGTTCCTCACCAGCACCGGGCTGGGCCTGCTGCAGTTGCGGCTGGCGGGCGGCATCCGCTTCAACCCGTTTGCCCGCCTGGCGGAAGGTGATGCGCCGGGCATCTGGCGCTTTACCCTTTCCACCAGTGGCAACCATGTGCTGAGTTCGGTTTTCAACCAGTTCGGCACGCTGCTTGTAGGTGGCCTGCTTGGCCCGGCCGATGCCGCCGTCTATCGCGTCTCGCGCCAGATAGGTGAAGGGATCGCCAAGCCCGCGCAGCTCATGGTGCCTGCCCTTTACCCCGAATTCATCCGCCTGCGCGATAAACAGGACTGGTATGGCATCAAGCGCGTGACCGTGCAGCTGTTCCTGACGATTGGCGGTTTTTCCGTAGCCCTCATGGGCGTTGCAATGCTGATGGGCAACATCCTGCTGACATGGATGCTGCACGTGCACTGGCATGGTGGCCGCCACCTGATCATGCTCATGCTGGGCAGCGCCGTGCTCGGCCTGGGCATCGTGCCGCTTGAGCCGCTGCTGACCGTGATCGGACAGGTCTCGCGCGTGCTCCGTGCCCGCATCATCGTCACCCTGACCTACCTGCCGCTGGTCTATGGCATGACCCGGCTGTGGCGGCTTGAGGGGGCCGCGGCGGCGGGCGTCGTGGCGGGGCTGATCATGTTTGGCATCTGCCTGCGCCCGGTGCTGGCATGGTTTGGCCAGATGGCCCCGGGCCGCGCGCCAGCCCAACCCGCCACGGCGGAAACGCAGGGCGGGGAAGGCGGGACGCGCACCTGATGCGCTGCCCCGCCCCGATCATCAGAAGCTTGCCGTCAGGCTCACATTGAACGACCGGCCCATGCCGGGCAGGGCGCGCAGGCTGCCGGTGGCGGCGTAATCAGCCAGCGCCCAGCCGCCCAGCGGCAGGTCATATTTCTGGTTCAGCACGTTGTCGATGCTGGCATCGAGCGTCATGTAGCGCCAGTGATACTGCCCGCCCAGCCCCAGCAGGGCATAGCCGGGGGTGCGGGGTTCGTTGCGCACCCAGTCTACCGTGTCCTTGGCCTTGACAAAGGTCATCTCGACCCGGCCGCTCCAGTTCTTCCACCGTTCGTTAAGCGTGACGCTGCCGTTGGTGGGCATCTGGTGGTACAGGCCCGCGCCATTGGTCAGGTCCTGCCCGCGCACCCAGTTGAGGTTGGCTACAATCTCGCCCCGGCCAAAGCGGGCGTTCTGCCACAGGCGGTAATTGCCCGAGCCGTTGATGCCGTAGCTCTGGGCATTATGGTTGGCGAAGCCCAACGTGTAGAACTGCCCCGCGCTGGCAATGCGGTAGGCGTTTATGTAATCGTGGGTGTAGGTGTAATAAGGCTGGACCTTCAGATCCCACCGATCGCCGTCGGGGTCATGCCAGTCGGCGGTGATGGAGGCGGTATTGGCCACCTCGGGCTTGAGGTCGGGGTTGCCCACGTAGCCGTTGCCATCGCCAAACCAGTTGATCATGCTCGTGACCATGGCCGAGCGCCCCCAGGCATAGCGCTCATACAGGTTGGGCGAGCGGGTCTTGCGGGCATAGCCGCCCTCGATGGTCAGGTCGCGGCGCGGCTTCCAGCGCACAAGGGCCGTCACATCGAAGTTTACGTCCGTCCGGCCCCGGTCGGTTGTGTTGAAGGCATTGGCCGCGTTGATGTTGGCCATGTTCATCATGCTCATGGTCGACGAATAGCCTGAAACCGGGCCGGTATTCATCATGACCAGATCATTGCGAAAGCCCAGCAGCGTGGTCACGCGCGGGGTCCAGGCGGCTTCCCACTCCACAAAATGGCCCAGCCGGTCGCGGTGGCCGTTATTGATGCTGTGATAGGTGTCCGGCCCCATCATCATGCTGCCCGCAACCGGTGGCCACCAGTCATTGAGCCCGGAATGGTCGAACGAACTGCCCAGCCGCAGGGTCTGGCCTTCCGCCAGGGGGATGGTGGCCTTGATGCTGTAGCCTGCCATGCGGGCATTGGTGTTCATGGGCATGTGGGTGGTCTTGGCGCGGTCGGGCAGGAAGTCCATGGCGTGGTCCTCGCGCTGCCAGTAGCCACGTGCCTCAAGCTCGCCCCAGTCAAACGTGCCGAGGTATTTGCCGTTGACGAAGGTGGAGCGGTTGTTCGTCATGTCCATGTACTGGTTGGCGAAGCCCTCATGCGGGGTGTCCTGCTGGCCGAAAGTCAGCGCGAGCAGATGGTTGCCCTTGTGCACGCCAAAGGTCACGGCATGGTTGTAGGTCAGGTAGCTGGTCGAGCGCACCAGCCCTGCATCGCCACCACCTTCATAATCGCCCGCCTGCGCGTAGGAGGCGTTATAGCGCAGGCTGAACGTGTCATTCGCCACCGTCAGGCTGCCCGAGGCCCCATAGCCGCCGCCATTGCTGCGATAGGTGCCGGTGACATGGCCGGTGACAAGCACCTTGCCGTGCCTTGCAAACTGCGGGTCCTTGCGCTCGACATCGATCGTGCCGCCGGTGCTGTCGCCGCCCATGCTCACGGGGGTGATGCCCGCAATGGCGGTGGCGGTGTCCACGCTGTCGGGATCGATGAAGGACAGGGCAGGGTTCATGTGGTTGGGGCAGCCCGAAGCAATGCGCACGCCATCGACCACGGTCGCCACGCGGTCATCTGCCATGCCGTTGAGCACGGGCAGCGCGGCAAGCCCGCCCGCGGAATACGTGCTGACACCGGGCTGGTTGCGAAACAGGCTGGCGGCATCGGGGCTGCTCAGGCTGGCCGCCGTGCGCTGCGTGGCGGAAGGAGACGAAGCCGAAAGCAGGCGCTCACCCATGGGCGTGCTGTCTGCCGTATCCTCGATGGAGAGGCCGGGCAGGGTTACGGTTGTCTGGGCGCGCGCGCCCAGCGGGTGCAGGGAGACTGCCAGCATGCAGCCGCCTGCGGCCACCACGAGGGGGGTGGCCGTTTTTTTCATGGAAGTCACTTTTCATGTCCTGAACAGGAAAACGAAAAACACGCACGCCCTTAAAGGGCCTGCGGCAGCGCGTGAGTTCAGGAGATGGAAGGTGGCCCGCAGGCCGGGGGCAGCCCCAGCGTAACAGGAGGGGGCGCGCGGGGCTGGCGGGGTTCATGCCGGTGGGTGGCCCATGCCATGGGCGGCAGGGGCAGGAAGGGCAGAACCACCAGCGCAAGGGCAGGCAGGTGCAGGAGCGGGCAGAGCGGGCAGCCTTCGGCATGGTCGTGGCCATGGGGGGCCGTATTATTGCCATGCTCATGGGGTGCGTTCGCCATCACCATGTGATGATGCGGCGGCGTGGCGTGCCGTTCTGCCCGCATGGTCACGGGCGCGATATCGATTCCCGTCAGCCGCATGATGGTGCCGCGCGGCAGTTCGCCGGGCAGGCTGCGGCTTTCAACCAGCAACTGGCCCCACAGCCCCAGGCACGCGCAGAGCACCATGACCCAGCGGATCACAGGCATGTCATGCATGAAGGGGTGGCGGGCTTGGCCCATGATGGACAGGTTCTTTGCTGTTGTATGATAAGGCGGTAACAGGAGAGTGTTCTCTAAGGTCGGGGGCTTTTTGTCAAATGACAAGGCGGCCCGCGCCCATGCCTCAATGGATGGAAGCGTGCAGCAGCAGGATAGAACGGCAGGCAGGATTCTTGTCACGCCAACCGGCCCCAACGGCTGGCGGCGGGGGCGGTTGCTTGCGGGCTGGGCCATCGTGGCTGCCGTGCTGGGCCATGGCCTGATTGCCGCGTGGCTGCTGCCCGCGCGCACGCCCGTACCTGCCGCACCTGCTGAAAAAAACACTGTCCAGGTCTTTTTTGACCGGCCAGGGGTTGCACCGCCGCCCCAGGAGGCTACGCCACAGCCACAGCCACAGCCACAGCCACAGCCACAGCCACAGCCACAGCCACAGCCACAGCCACAGCCACAGCCACAGCCACAGCCACAGCCACAGCCACAGCCACAGCCACAGCCACAGCCACAGCCACAGCCACAGCCACAGCCACAGCCAAAAGCCGTGGCCACGCCGCCCGTTGCCGCGCGGCCTGCCGTAACGCCTGGCCAGCATCCTGCTACGCGGCAACGGGCAGTGTCTGCGCCACTCCCCGCCCGGCCCGGCGCTGCCACACCAGCCGGGTCAGCCCCTGCGGCAACGACGCAGACCGGGTCGGGTGTACCCAGCACGGCGCAGGCAGAATCTGTGGTGCCAGCCGCGCCCCATTGCACGCCTCCTGCATGGCGTTACCCCGCCTTGGCCCGTCACATGCATGAGGAAGGCAATGCGATGGTTGATGTCGTTCTGGGTAGCGAAGGGCAGGTGACACAGGTCAGCCTGAAATCCAGCACCGGCTATGATGACCTTGACGACACGGCCCTTGCCGCTGCGCGCAATGTGCAATGCAGGCCGCAGGGGCATGCGCTGGCGGGAACGCATGTCCTGTTGCCGGTTACATTTCGTCTGCATTGAAGTGCCAGGCAGCGGCCCGCGCGGATAAGAGCATTTCTGGCATATTCTTTTCCAAAAATCTTTGAAGCAATCTGCCTTTTTTGAAAGAAGCAGCGCCTTTTCCAGGCCCGCATTTTTTAATTAGAGCATTCTGTGATTAGATTGATGCGTATCCTGAGTTCTTGAGATAATTGGCGCATTCCCGTGGAGAGAAGCATTTGATGAGTTCGCCGATGCGTTTCCATGTTGTCTCAACGGATCTCTCTGCGGCTTTTCGCAGCAAAGTCTTGAGTTTGGCGAAGGCCTGTTCGATCGGATTGAGATCGGGACTGTAGGGCGGCAGGAAGATCATCCTCGCCCCGACAGCCCGAATGGCCTTGCGAACCGCATCGCCCTTGTGACTGCCGAGATTGTCGAGCACGACGATATCGCCCGGCTTGAGTGTTGGAACCAGAAACTGCTCGACATAGGCCAAAAAACTGCGCCCGTTGATCGGTCCGTCGAGAACGCAGGGTGCGGTGATCCGGTCATGACGCAAGGCAGCCAGAAAGGTCAGTGTCTTCCAGTGGCCATGAGGGACTCTGGCTCTCAGTCTCTCACCTTTGCGGCAACGGCCGTGCGTGCGCGTCATGTTGGTCTTGGCCCAGGTTTCGTCGATAAAGACCAGATGCGTGGGATCTATATCGGCCTGATAGCGCTTCCAGAATTTACGCTTGCGCGCGACGTCAGGCCGATCCTGCTCGCAGGGCAGCACGCTTTTTTTTGAAGCTGATCCCTTCGGATTGGAAAAAGCGCGAGAGCATGCCTGTGTCGGCCTGAACGCCACGCTCCTCGCGCAGTCGGATCGACAGCGCCGCAAGGGTGATATCAGGTTCGGCATCAATGATGGCCAGCAGCCAGGCCCGTTCAGGTCTGGTTTTCGAGGGACGATGCCCGCCCGTGCCGGCGCAGCACCGATCTCCGATGCGTCTTGCGCGCTGCACCCATTTGATCGCTGAAGAATCACTCACGCCGAAACGCCGCGCCGCTGCCCGGCAACTCATGCCGTCTTTCTCCACCGCATCAATCACGCGGTCTCGTAAATCCTGCGAGTAAGCTTTTGGCATGAAGGCTGGCCTCCTTCACCAGTCTTCATCTTGAATCACATCAGACGCCCTTTTGGAATCCTATGATTCAATCTATTCGCAGCGTGCTCTAAGGATAGAATGGAGGTTGGTTATCAGTTTTTTAGGAATATTTTCCGAATAAATGGCCTGTCGCCGGAACCATGCGTGTTCTGGCGATGGCAGCCCCGATCACGATCGACCATCCATCCTGACGGTCGGGGCTGTCGCGCCTTCATGCTTTACGGCTAAAGTCAGGAAATATTTAATGAAATTAAAATATTTCTCTACGTAACAGACCGATGATGGTGCTTTATGCTGTGAATATGAATATATGATATATACTCATATCGGAAATGCAGAATTATGTAAGCAATGATTCTTAATATGTTTTCAATGCTTCAATAATTTTCAATTGCGCAAAGAGGGATCGTGATTCTCTTTGTTACACGATCCTCCCTTTTATTTATCACAGCGCGGTCCAATGTCCTGAGGGTCGATATGTCGATATAAAGGAACGATTATGAAACGCGCATTTGTACTGGCCCTTGCTCTTGGTGCTGCCCTGCCGGTTGCTGCTCACGCCCAGTTCGATGGTTCGAACCGGAATGAAAGTGGCGAGCATCGTGGCGGCTGGGGCGGTCATGGCGGCGGTGAAGGTCGCGGTGGCGAGCAGGGCGGCCAGAATGGTGGCGGCTGGGGCGGTCACGGCGGCGGTGAAGGTCGTGGTGGCGAGCAGGGCGGCCAGAATGGTGGCGGCTGGGGTGGTCACGGCGGCGGGGAAGGTCGCGGTGGCGAGCACGGTGGCCAGAATGGCGGCGGCTGGGGCGGTCATGGCGGCGGGGAAGGTCGCGGTGGCGAGCACGGTGGCCAGAATGGCGGCGGTTGGGGTGGTCATGGCGGCGGTGAAGGCCGTGGCGATCAGAATGGTTCCAACTGATCTAGATTACAGTAGAAAGGCCCGGGGTCATTCCCGGGCCTTTTTATTTGCCTGCGCTTGCGGCGTTCTGTCTTTTCTGATCCGGCCAGATCTGTATGTGAGCGGCTGATCGGGAAAGTCGGTGTCCCGGTAGAGGAGCCGGGACGCGAACCCCGACCCTGGGGCAACGGTTCAGGATGCGGTCACGGGCATGTCATTATGGGAGAGGCATCAGTAGCGGGAGACCGGCAGGATGGTCTCGATCGCTGCAACCCCGGGCCGTCTGGGGTGGGTTGATACCACAATGAGCCATAGTGCACTGCAAACCGTGCAAACTTTTAAGCCGCTAAGTCATTGAAATCTGGCGCGCCCTGCTGGATTCGAACCAGCGACCCACAGCTTAGAAGGCTGTTGCTCTATCCAACTGAGCTAAGGGCGCGAGCCTGCCCTTGTGCCAGATCGCACCTAATGCGTCCAGTTCTGTATCCGGTCATACCGGAAATTATCGGCATAGGCTTTTGGTCTGCGGTGGCGCGGGGCAGGGATCTCGATGTCATACGCAATGCCCTGCGTAGTGGCATAGGCAATGGCGCTATTCTGATCGGGAAACTGCAGTTGCAGTTGCGATGGTGTATCGGTGCTGCCGGTCCATCCCATGAGGGAATCAACATGGCGGGGGCGGTTCTGCCCGTAATCCAGTACCCATGTATGGGTCATGGCCTGGCCAGACTGGCCAGCGGGTTTTGACTGCCTGTAAATCCGGGCTCGCATGAGCATTGTCACTCCCAGGATATGGTCGGGGCGCCCGGACTCGAACCGGGGGCCTCGTGTACCCAAAACACGCGCGCTACCAGGCTGCGCCACGCCCCGCGACCACGAGCGGGAAACTATGGGGCGACGGCTGTTCTGGCAAGCACATTCTTGCAAAAAAAATACCGCGCCGGCCTACCCCGGGCAAGCGGGGCGGGCAGGCGCGGCGAACAACACGTCGTGTAATGGGCCGGAGCGTGGAGAGGGATCAGGCTTTCTCAACCGATTTGCTGGCCAGCGGCGGAATGAACAGCGGCGCCGTATCCCACGGGAAGAGCACCCACGTATCCTGCGGCACCTCGACCACGAACAGGTCGGTAACGGGGCGCCCGGCAGGCTTGGCGTAAAGGCAGGCAAACACCGCCTTGGGCAGCAGCTTGCGCACGAGCTGGGCAGTCACACCCGAATCCACCAGGTCATCAATGATCACGAAGCCCTCGCCATCACCGGCGGCCTCGGCTTTCTTGATCACGTTGGCCTCGCCCATCTTCTCTTCGTCATAGGTCACGACGGAGATGGTCTCGATCAGGCGGCAGTCAAGTTCACGGGCGATGATCGCGGCAGGGATCATGCCGCCGCGCGTGATGGCCACAATGCCCTTGAAGGGGCCACGGTTCATCAGCGTGCTGGCTAGCTGGCGGGCATCACGGTGCAGCTGGTCCCATGTTACGGTTGCGTAGCTCTTGGCCATCAGAAAAGTTTTCCTCCATCGGGAACACGGCCATCCGGGCGGATCAGGATGGCTTCTCCATTACTGTCGGGCATGCCCAGCGTCAGCACTTCACTGCGGAAGGAACCAACCTGCCGGGGCGGCACATTGATCACCGCGCAAATCTGGCGGCCCACCAGCCGGGCCGGGACATAGCGATGATTGACCTGCACCACCGATGACCGCACCCCGATATGGGGGCCGAAATCGATCGTGAGCCAGAAGGCGTGCGGCTTCATCTCGCGCAGGGGGCGTGCCTCCACGACCGTGCCGGCCCGGATATCGAGCCACTCACGGGCTTCCCCTTGTGTGCCGGGCACGGTGGCATGCTCTACAGGGTCTGTCATTCAACCGCTTTTGCCTGTGTTGGGGCGGATTTGCAAACGGGAGAATGCGTTTTTTTAATGGGGAAAGCGTAGGATATTCACGAGTGCTGCTGTTAGGATACAGCCATCATGTCTCCTGCTTCCGCTCCACCCGGCGCGCAAGGCCCCGTGCCTGCCGCACCCCCCCTGCCGCTGCACCGCCATCCGGGACTTCTGGCTTTCCTTGCCGCCCGCACGGCATCCTCCTTTTCGGCCTGCGTGCAGGCCGTGGCGGTGGGGTGGCAGATCTATGCGATCACCCACAGCACCACGGCGCTGGCGCTGGTGGGGCTGGCGCAGTTCCTGCCCATGGCGGGGCTTCTGCTGCCTGCGGGCCATGCGGCGGATCATTTCAACCGGCGCATGATCGTGGTGACATGCCAGGCCATCGAGGCGCTCTCCGCGCTGTTCATGGCCATTGCCGCGTTTGGCGGATGGACCACGCCGTGGATGATCTATGCCATGGTGATGGTCTTTGGCGCGGCGCGTGCGTTCGAGATGCCCTGCCAGCAGACCTTCCTGCCATCGCTCGTACCTGCCCACGTGTTTCCGCGCGCGGCGGCGGTGTCCTCCTCGCTGTTCCAGGCGGCGGCGGTGACGGGGCCTTCGGTGGGCGGGCTGCTTTACGGGGCTGGGGCAGGGGTGTGTTACCTTGTGTGCGCGCTGGGGTTTGCCAGCGCGTGCGTGGGCACGCTGTGTATCCGGCTGGTGTTTGCGCCCCGGCCGCGGGTGCCGCTTTCGCTGGCTACGTTTGTCGAGGTGGCACATTTCATGCGTGCGCGGCCCGACATGCTGGGCGCCATATCGCTTGACCTGTTTGCCGTACTGCTTGGTGGTGCCACCGCCATGCTGCCGGTCTATGCCAGTGACATCCTGCATGCAGGCCCGATCGGGCTGGGGCTTTTGCGGGGTGCGCCCGCCATCGGGGCGGTGGCGTGTTCCATCTTCATGGTCTGGAAACCGCTCAACCACCGGGCCGGGGCGCGCATGTTCCTGGCGGTGGCCATATTCGGGCTGGCTACGGTGGTGTTCGCCTTTTCGCGCTCCATGGCGGTGTCCATCATGGCACTTGCGGTGCTGGGGGCGGCGGATGTGGTGAGCGTGGTGGTGCGCGGCGCGCTGGTGCAGTTGCGCACGCCCGACAGCATGCGCGGCCGCGTCTCGGCGGTGAACATGCTGTTCATCGGGTCATCCAACCAGCTTGGTGAGTTCGAGAGCGGCATGCTGGCCAGCCTGATCGGCCCGGTCGAGGCCGTGGCGCTGGGCGGCATTGGCACGCTGGTCATAACCGGGCTGTGGATACGGATGTTCCCCACCCTGTGGCGGGTGGACCGGCTGGATGACATTACCCCGCAATAGGCCGGCGGGAATGATGGCATGTGCCGTGCCAGCATCCCGGCCCCTTTGCGCAATCAGGGAATGTAGCGCTCGGTCCGCAGGCGTTCGAACAGGTCAAAGAATGAATCGGGCGTATATCGGTAGTCGGTAAAGCCGAGCCTGCGGCTGAGGCTCATGTCGGTCACGCATTCGACCGGCCGCCCCAGATCGGCATCGGTGTGCCAGGGCGAGGCCAGGCGCCCGATGGCTGTCTCGCGCAGTCCGTGCCTGTCCGCAATGTCGGCCCATTGAGCTTCCCTGCCTGCAAGCATCTGTTCAAGCGATGTGGCATGGCCGGGATAGGGTGCTGCCTCGATGCCGAACCAGGCGGCAAGTTCAGGCCAGAGCCAGTTCCAGCGGAAGATATCGCCATTGACCACATTGAACGCCCTGTTGCGCCCGGCAGGGCTGGTGGCAGCCCACAGGATCTGGCTAGCAAGCTGGCGTGCATCGGTAACATCCGTCAGGCCCTGCCACTGCGCCGGCGAGCCGGGAAAGACGAAGGGCAGCCCCGCCTCACGGCACAGCGTGGCATAGACCGCAAGCGTGGTGCCCATGTTCATGAGGTTGCCGATGGCGTGGCCGATAACCGTGTGCGGGCGATGGACCGTCCATGCAAAGCCATGCTGTCCGGCTGCCTCGAACAGCACGTCTTCCTGCGCGTAGTAGAAGTTTTCCACGTCCAGCCGGGGCATGCTCTCGCGAAAGGGAGTCTGTGGCGGCGCGCCCTGTGCATAGGCCTCGAACGGACCGAGATAATGCTTCAGCCCCGTAACAAGACTGCCATGCACAAGGGCCTGTGGCCTGGGCAGGGCCGCAAGCACGTTGCGAATCATCGCGCTGTTGGCAACGCAGTTTTCCGCCTCGGTGGCGCGGCGGGTCCATGTGGTGAAAAACACATGGGTCGGCACGATATCGGCCAGCGCCGCACGCAGGGATGCCGGGTCAAGCGCATCGGCGGCAACCGGCATGATGGTTGCAGGCAGGTTCCCGACCCGTCTGGCAAGGCCGTAAACGCTCCATCCTTCTGCCACCAGGCGGTTGGCAAGATTCTGGCCGACAATGCCGCTTGCGCCGACAACGAGTGCTTTGTGAGACATCTGTTCCTCCTTGAATGGCGTGGGTTTCACACGCTGTTGGCAAACGCTACAAAAGGCAATCCGGCACCTTTTCGTGCCCTGGTTACCTAAAGGTTCCCGTGAGTTTTTACATGACCCTTGCCCCGCTGCCCGATATGTACCGTCATGCTCCCTTTGTGGAGGATTGCGCGCCACGCCGCCTGCTGCGCCTGTTCAGTGGCAAATGGACCACCATGATCGTACATACGCTGCACCTGCTTGGCGGGGCATCCCGCCCCGGTCGGCTCCAGCGTGCCATTCCCGGCCTGTCAAAAAAAATGATGACCCAGACCCTGCGCGAGCTTGAACAGATGGGGCTGGTTGCGCGGACAGTCATGCAGGTCATGCCGCCCGCTGTTGAATACCGCCTGACCCCTCTGGGGCAGCACTTTGTCTCCCCGCTGGAAATGCTCTATCGCTGGTGCGCCGAAAACGCGGAACTGCTCGATTGCGTGGAACGGAACAGACATATGGCGCTGAAGCGTTAGCAGGCGAGGGGAAGCCTGTTGCTTTCACCCATGCGCAACATTAGCGCAGTTGCCCGCCCGCCCCCGTGCGCGGTGCGAACAGGCGAAAGAGCGGGCCGGTCAGCGCGGTGGAAATGACCGCGAGCACCATGAGCGAGGCGAAGGCGAAGTCCGACAGCATGCCCTGAGCATGCAGGATGGTGGCGGCCACGATTTCCATCAGTCCCTTGCATTGCAGCAGCGCGCCCACGCTCAGCGCCTGCCGCCGTGACAAATTGGGCGCGGGCGGAAAGACATAGACCGAGGCCATCTTGGCGAGCACGGAAATCACCACCAGCATGAGTGATGCCATGACCGAGGGCCAGGTCAGCGCATCGCCATTGATGTGCAGCCCGCTATGGCCAAAGAACATGGGCGCGAGCCAGATGAGTGAGAACGTGCCCACCTGTTCCACCGGCAGCCGCGCCACCCAGCGCGGCGGCATGAGCGCGCCTGCGAAATAGGCCCCGATCAGCTCATGCAGCCCCAACTGCATGCTGGCCCACGAGCCTGCGGCCAGATAGACGGGCACCGCCAGCCAGATGATGATGGCAGGCGGATTGGGCATGTTGCGCGTGGCCCAGTTGCCTGCAAAGGCCAGGAGTGCGAGCAGGGCGACCGCCACCGCCTCCAGCCCGGTCCAGCCATGCAGGGCGGCGGGGCCGCGGGCGGCGAATTGCAGCAGCACCAGCCCCACCCAGAGTGCCGCGTCATCCACCACCGCCAGCTTGAGCGCAAGCTGCCCGATGGAACGCTGGGTGGGATCAAGCTCGCGCACGATGCCGATCAGCACCGGCAGGGCACTGACCGCGATGCACAGCCCGATGGCCATGGCGCCCACCACCGGCCCCACATGTGGCGGCCGCCAGCCGTGCAGCGGCAGGAAAAAGCAGAAGACCAGAAGCGAGCCAATCACGAACGGCCCGCCAAGTGCCACGCCCGCTCCGCCCAGCAGGCGGCCTAGCGGCGGGGCAGGAATGGTGTGGGCCGAGACATGGGCATCGGGCGACTGCCACATTTCAAGCCCGGCGGTAAAGGCCAGCACCAGAACAGCCAGCCAGCCAAGGTTGTCACCATAGGCGGAAGGAATGCCAAAGCGCTGCACGGGCGCATGCATGACGGCCAGAATGATGCCGAGCAGGATGGGCAGGACAACAATCGGTATTGTCCGCCCCAGCAGCCGCCATAGCCCCCATGGGAGAAGAACAAAGAGGCTGGCATCAAGAACAAGGGCCGCAATGTCTGACAATGGCTATCCTTTCCCATTTATAAACAGGAATATATTATATGCATAAAAAATTCATTTGGGATTTATTTTTTTTAAGGTGCATAAAATAATAAATATATGCAAAGTAGTTCTTGTTATGTTCTTTTTGGTATTGTAGCTGGTGGCATCCGTACAGCAGCACGGAATCTGGGTATCGGCATAAAACGCGGTGCGAAGGCGGTGGTTCGGAGCCGGACTGACATATTCGATGGCGTGCTGGGTCTGATGGCGATTGCCCTTGGGTTCCATGAAATTGTGAGTATTGAACAGAATGACGACATCATCAGTAAATGAACAGTAATTATGCCTGAACCATCTAATGACTGGTTCCTGCACCCATGATGCGTGTCTGTGTAGCGGGTTGAAGGCGTTTTTATCCGGTGAGCCTTTTTATGCGGAGGGTCCATTCATGGAGCAGAAAATCAGTTCAGGACTGTCCTGACAGGCGTGAATGAGGGTGTTTTTGAATATTGTTTCATGATCGTATGTATATTAATTATATTCGTTATCTCTATATGATATAATTTTATTGGAAATAAGTTATTTTTAAAATATAACAGATAAAAGAATCCTATATTTTTATATTTTATATTCATATGTAGCCAACATTGTTTGATCCTGATCATGGTTGCTCACGCCGCCGTGCGTGACGGTTCCTGCGTCGAGGTCACTCCCAAGGGGAGGGCCTGTGATCAAAGAGGACCTTCACCATGCCCAAAAATGTCGTCAATCCCGAATTCCTGCCCATTCTGGAGAAGATGCCGTCCTTCGATGGCCTGTCCGGCCGTTCCCTGCCCGAAGTGCGCGAAATCTTCATGACATCGGTGCGCCTGATCGAAGGCAAGCCCCTGCCGGATGTGGAAGTGCAGGAAGAATACATTCCCGGTCCCGCAGGCGCGCCGGATGTGCGCGTGCTGGTCTATCGCCCCCGCACCCGGCGGCCCGATGCCCCGGCCATGGTCTATATCCACGGTGGCGGCCTGGTATCGGGCCACCCGGAGGTCGATGACCCCAAATGCCAGGTCCTGGCCAGCAGGATGGGCTTCGTGATCGTATCTGTCGATTACCGCCTGGCACCTGAGGTGAAATATCCCGCTGCGATCGAGGATTGCTACGCCGCCCTCAAATGGGTGCATGACAACGCGGCACAGCTTGGTATCAACCGCGACAAGGTGGTGGTGGCTGGCGAGAGTGCGGGCGGGGGCCTGAGTGCTGCCCTGTCGCTCATGGCGCGTGACCGCAAGGAATACAGGCTGGCCTATCAGCTGCTCATTTACCCCATGCTCGATGACCGCACGGCCACAAAGGTTGATCCCGCTCCTGATTTTGGAGAGTTTGTCTGGACCCGCTCGGCCAATAAATACGCATGGGAAGCCTATCTTGGCGCTGCGGCGGGTGGTGATGACACCCCGGCCTATGCCGCCGCCGCCCGGGCAAAGGATCTGACCGGTCTGCCACCCACCTTTATTGGCGTGGGGTCGATGGATCTGTTTTTGTGCGAGGATCTGGAATACAGCCGCCGGCTCATGGCAGCGGGCGTGCCGACCGAGGTGATGGTCGTGCCCGGTGCCTATCATGTGTTTGACATGTTCGTGCCCGAGGCCGAACTCTCGCGCCGGTTCATGGAGGCGTATTGCGCGGGGCTCAAGCGCACGCTTGGCCTGTAGGGCGCGTAGTGCCTGCCCTGTTGCGCCATGGGCAGGCACCATTGCGTGTACGGCCACTTTTGTCGTTGCGGGCAACCGGCCCGGTTCCGCATCATGCTGTCCGTGCGTGAGGGGAGAATGCGCAATGATGCAATGGTGCCGATACGCGGGGCGCGTGGGGCTTGTGGCGGCCTTTATTATGGTGGCGTCTGCCGCCCATGCGCAAAGCCACGTTGTCCTGACCCCCAAGCTAGACTGGCAGCTTGCCGCACAACTTGCGGAGGAGGCGGTCAGGGCCTGTGCCGCGCAGGGCTATTCCGTTACGGCCACGGTGGTTGATACGAGCGGGCACCAGCAGGCGGTCATCAAGGGGGATAGCGTGCCGCTGCAATCGCTGTCCGTCTCCTATCGCAAGGCCTATACCGCCTTTTCCTATGGGCTGGCCTTCAACATGAACACCACCAGCGAACTGATTGCCGCCAAGGTAACGGGACCGGCCAATGGCGCGCTCAATACCATACCCGAAGTGCTGTTCGTGCCCGGTGGGGTAACGTTGCGGCGGGTGGCGGATAACGCGGCCCTCGGTGGCATTGGCGTATCTGGCGCGCCGGGCGGCGAGAAGGATGAAGCCTGCGCACAGGCGGCAGTGGCGAAATATCGGGCGGAATTCCGTTAAAACGCATAAAAGTTTTTGGTGAAGCTGTTATGATTTCACGGCATTATCGGGTCTGTTTTTTCAAATCGCCTGTAAGCTGTATGGCAGGGATTACTGCAACTTTTCGCTATCCTCATCCATATCATGCAAAAGCGCCTGCGTCAGTGCCCGGTGGGACTGGATCAGCCGCACGTTATCCCGGTTCAGTTTCGGGGCCTTCTTCGGATCGGCCGGAGGGGCATCGCTCATGGTCGCTGTCATTTCAAAAGTCGTGAGGCTCATGACAAAATCCCGCGCCGATATGTCGTGCTCCTGCAGGATGGCCTGAAGCTCGGGCATGGCCTCGGTGCGGCGGATCGTGACGGCGAGTGGTATGTTTTTTGTCTGCATGGGCGGTGTGAGGTTCGCCTGCCGGATGGCCCGGATCAGGGGCAGCATGCGGGCAAAGAAATCCTTGGGGAGCCTGTAATCGGCGGCACTCTGAATATCATGCTGCATGGCTTCATGTGCAGCCTGTTCAATCTCGGCCCGTTGGGCGGCAGAAGGTCCTTGTGGATCAGCCTCCTGTGCCCGTGCATCGCGCAGCCCGAGGGAATGGGCCGCAAGAGCGCAGGCGCAGAAGAAAAGAATTCTGCACGGAACAAAAGCATTCATGTGCGCGCCTCCATCATGCCTTTCGTGCTCCTGACTGACAGGCCATTGTGTTCATTCACCACTGTTCTGCCAATTGTGCGGCAGATCGCGTATCAGTCAATATGGATGGGTAAGGGACATATGCCGCAATCCATAGCGCCGCAATATAGTGTTGCCATCATGGTCTATGTTCGGTTCAGTCATGAACGGGAATACATCTTTTTTTCAATAATTATATGCGTGCCTTATCTGCTTATTTTTATGATGTGGCAACAGTATTATCTGGAATGAATGACGGATTGTGGTATAATTGTATTACAAATCAAAATAAAAGTATTTTATTTTGATTCGCATGCCGGGTCGCAACCTGAGATCATTTATATATGGTGATTTATACATTAATTAATAAGTATATATTTATCAATTCATGACTGTTGCTGGATGGCCGTGGCCCAGACCCTGGATCCGTGCGGGCGCACTGCCAGTGCGCGGGATATGTCACGGTCTGCAAAAGAGGGGGTAGCCAACATCACTGGCCCAGCATCCTTCACCTGCTTTAATGAGCAGAAGTTACCCGGTTATGGCGTGGCGCTTTACGAGGCTGTCGGCAAAGAGCACAAAGTGACCTGCGCCGGGCATGATGTGCAACTGCTGCCGCAAAATCCGGCGTCTGATCCTCTGGTCGATCATATGTTCCGTTACAATGTGATGACCGGGCCAAAGGGGGAAGCTGCCGATGTCGCGCCATTCGTTCGGCACAAAGAATGTTGCCGTAAAGGAGATCCGGACCCGGCCAGACCAGACCACGTCAGTTACCCTGGGGCGTGGCTGGCGTTACCCGCCTTCGTGGCTCCATAACCCGAGGCTCTGGTAAGTCATTGCCTGCCTCGTTCCGCCGCGCGTGCCCTTTATCAGGCATGCTTCGCCACCACAGCACAGGCAGCAGGGGGTGATCCGGGCCATCGGTTCAGTTGGACCGACTGATCAGGAACATGCGTATATCCTCGATTTCCGTTGGGGTCAGAACCTTGTCAAAGCCGACCATGCCATAATTGGTCAGCGCGCCACGTCCGACCACATTGTTGAATCCCTCTGCGTTCTCCAGCGTGCCCGACCAGCGCAGGTCCGGCAGTACGCCGCCGCTTACGGCATTATCACCATGGCAGGCCATGCAGTAATCCTGAAAAGTGGCATATCCCTGCCTGGCGCGCGTGGCATCAAACGCCTGCCCGGACCGGATGGGGTGTTGCGTCTGGCGCGTTTCGGCAGGCAGGTGGTCATGGCCATCGAGTGCAAACACAAGCAGGCGGGCATGATTTACGCTCTCGTTATGCATGCGGGCCAGCGCACCGCCCATAAGGGGAAACACACCGCCCCAGCCTGCCATGACAGCAACATACTGCCGCCCGTTCACGGCATAGCTTATGGGTGGGGCCACAATGCCGGTATGGGCATCGAACTGGAACAGGCGCCTGCCATCGCGCGCGTCATAAGCCTCGAAGCTGCCATTTGCCGTGCCCTGAAAAACCAGATCGCCCCCCGTTGCCAGGGTGCCCCCATTCCATGGCGCCGGGTGCGGCACACGGAAGGCGGCTTTTCCGGCAACCGGATCCCATGCCAGCAGCCAGCCCTCAACGGTTTTGGATACTTCTTCCACCACGTGGGGGTCAGCGGGCAGGCCGGTCATGTCTATGCCGAGATTGACGCCCATCCTGTGCAGCCTGAGGTTCTCGTTCGCCTTGAACGGTTCAGGCAGTTGCTGAGCCGGAATATAGACATAGCCCGTGCGGGGGCTGTAGGACATCGGCGCCCAGTTATGAGCGCCCAGTGAGCCGGGAATTCCCATCCATGTCCTGCCCGTAAGCGACCACATGGCATCGGGCACGATGTCGGGCCGGCCGGTAACGGGGTCGATCCCTTTCGCCCAGTTCTGGAATGTGTAGGGAATGGCGGAAATAAAAGCCCCGGTGCGGGCATCAAGCATATAAAAAAAACCGTTCTTGGGCGCCTGCACCAATACATGCCGCATCTCGCCCCTGATCGGCAGATCAAGGATCATCATTGGCTGGCTGGCGGTAAAATCCCACTGGTCTTTTGGTGTTTCCTGAAAATGCCAGACATATTCGCCCGTTTCGGGGCGAATGGCCACAATGCTGGCAACAAACAGGTTGTCGCCCACGCCATTGGAGCGGAATTTGTAATTCCATGGCGAACCGTTGCCCACACCCAGATAGACCAGCCCGGTTACGGGGTCATACACGATGGAATCCCACACCGTGCCGCCGCCACCCGAATGGACCCACCCCCCATCCGGGCTCCAGGTCGGGTAGGCCACGGTGGAGAGAACCTTGTCCGAGGCCGCATGGTCGGGCCTGTTGCCGGGGGCGGGCACGGTAAAGAAGCGCCATTTCAGCTTGCCCGTCTGCGCATCGAAACCGGAAACGAAACCACGCGCCCCGAATTCCGATCCGCCGTTGCCAATCATTACCACGCCTTTGGCGATGCGTGGCGCGCCATCAACGGTGTAGGACCGGATATCGCCCAGCGCCGCGTCATGCGGAATGGTGTCAACGCTCCAGTCCAGATGTCCGGTTCTGGCATCAAGGGCCATGAGGCGGCCATCAAATGTGCCGACATAGATCCGGCCCTGCCAGTAAGCCGCACCCCGGTTGACCGTATCGCAACAGCCCCGGCTTGCAACATTGCCGGGCACCTGCGGATCATATTGCCACAATACCTGCCCGGTCGCCGCATTCAGGGCTTCGACCCGGCTCCAGTTGGTGGTGACATACATCACCCCGTCAATAACCAGTGGCGTCGCCTCCTCACCCCGCAGGGAAGGCAGGTCCTGATGCCATGCCAGGCCGAGATGGTCCACGGTTGCGGTATTGACCTGATCGAGCGGGCTGTAGCGCTGTTCGGCGGCAGTGCGTCCGTGCTGCGGCCAGTCGGCGGCAGGCACATCATCAGCCATGGCAGGCCCGTTCAGGCTGGCAAGCACAAGGGCGGCTGGCCCCAGTGCCCGGAGGGAAAATACGCCACGCATGCTCTCGCCCCTCAGTAACGGATGCAGATGGATTTGGTCTCGGTAAAGCCATCGAGCCATGCGGTGCCAAAGTCACGACCCATGCCGGATTCCTTCATGCCGCCAAAGGGCATGTTGGGGTCGATCATCACGTGGCTGTTCACCCATATGGTACCAGCCTGCATGCGGGGCGGGAACGCCATCGCCGCCTGCAGGCTGGTGGTCCACAGGCTGGCTGCGAGGCCGAAGGGCGTGTCATTGGCACGGGTCAGCGCCTCCTCCGCGCTGGCCACGCGGGTCAGGGTCATGACCGGGCCAAAGACTTCCTCCCGCGCCAGTGGCACCGCATCATCAGGGTTCAGCACCAGGGCCGGGCGTACATAAAAGCCGCCGCCATCGGGCACGTCACGCCCCATAACCATGTCGGCCCCCATGGTGGTGGCGGTATCGAGGTAGGATTGTACTTTCTTCTGCTGTGCTGCCGAGACGAGGGGATTGATCTGCGCGCCCGCATCCATGCCGGGGCCGAGGCTCATGGTCGTGACCACATCCTGCAGGCCCTGTGCCACGCGATCGAATAGCGGGGCCTCCACATAGACGCGCGAGCACGCAGCACAGACCTGACCCTGATTGAGGAAACCGGCCAGGGTCAGGCCGGATACGACCTGCCCGACATCGGCATCGGCCAGAACGATTGCCGGGTTTTTGCCCCCCAGTTCAAGCGAGACACGGGCAAGGCGCGTGGCGCATTGCCGTGCAATGGATTTTCCGACCGGGGTGGAGCCGGTAAAACTGACTTTTGCCACATCAGGGTGGCGCACAAGCGCCTCGCCCGCACCGTTGCCGCGGCCGGTCACGACATTGAACACGCCATCCGGCACGCCGGCTTCCGTGGCGAGCTCCGCCAGTTTCAGCATGGTCAGGGGCGTGATCTCGGATGGTTTGGCAATAACGGAGCACCCGGCGGCCAGAGCAGGCAGGACCTTCCACACGCCGATGGCAAGCGGAAAATTCCACGGTATGATCCCAGCCACCACCCCGACCGGTTCCTTGCAGGTATAGGTGGTGTAACGGGCGCCGGGCGGCAGCGGAATCGAGACGTCGAGGCTCTGGCCCACGATCTTGGTGCTCAGCCCCGCAACATAACGGATCCAGGCCTGCGCCCCGCCCGACTCGATGATACGGGACAGGGTAATGGACTTGCCCTGCTCCAGTGTTTCAAGCTGCGCCAGTATTTCCGCATCGCGCTCGACCAGATCGGCCAGGCGCAGCAGAATGCGTTCGCGCTGCGCGGGCGGCATCAGCCGCCACACACCACCGTCAAAACTGGTTTTTGCGGCCTTTACCGCATTGTCGACATCGTGCGGGCTGGCATCGGCAGTTGTGGCAATGACCGCGCCGGTTGCGGGATTGAAGACGGGCAGGCGGCCTTCAGCGTTCGGGGCAACCCACTGGCCTGCAATATAAAGACCATGCGGGCGCGCCAGAAATTCCTGAACGTCCGGTAGAACCTGTGTCAGTGGCATATCTGGTTTTCCATTGTGAACAATGAGGGCACCCCTGGGGCGCCGTTACGGCCACGGGCATGCCGTGTATGATGGTCAGGGCATGATGGATCATACGCTCAGGGAGCAGGGCAGGGCGGTTGCGCGCAGGCACCCGTTCTGCCGTGGTGAAAGCATGCTGTCTGCCGGGAACGATCATGACGACCCTTGTGCATCCATCGCCGCTCAGGTGAACGGATTATGTCAATGCTAATTCGAAATAATGGATAATTCAAGTTACTTGTAAACTTTATGCAATGATATGCACGGGCAGCGCAATCCTGCCGCGCACCTGCGTTTCATCATGTTATTTTAACGTAATGGTATGGCAGAACGACAAATATTCCAGATGCCGCATCGGCCGGGAGCGCTTTGTCAAAAAATCTTTATGATTTCAGGTATATTGGGCAGGCGATATTTTTACTGGCGCCAGAATAACCCAATCATGCCGCATGCGGGCATGGTAATAAGGTCTTGATATTAATTTATTTTCTGAATGATCGTATCAGAAATCAGAATTCGAGGTTGCCATAAACTTTTTTACAGATTTCCTGTAAATACTTTATTTCACTATCCGGTATATCGCCAAAAGCCCGTTCAAAAACCATTGCCGCCTTTGAGCGGACCTGCTCAAGCGCCTGCAGCCCCTTGGGGGCGAGCCTGACCTCGACCACCCGCCCGTCAGAGGCGGAAATGGCCGTGGTCAGCAGGCTTTCGCCCTCCATGCGGTAAATCAGCTTCGTCATGGTTGAAACGCGCGTTACGGCCAGATCCGCGATCTGGCTGATGGTCGCGAATTCATGTTCGAACAGGATATTGAGCACCCGCCAGCGCGGCACATCCATCTTGATGGGCTTGAGGTAGGCGTCCATGCGCAGATGGTACAGCCCGACCAGACGGGTAAGGTAGAAAAAAGGCGACGTTTCAGACGAAAAAGAGGGGTCGCGTGGATTGGCCCTTTTCCAAGTTTTCCCCCGACGCACTTTTGTCACGATCGCCTGCCCTGTCTTTTCAAATCAAGACTAAGGGCTTTAGACTTTTTCCTGCGTGGCGTGAACCCTCATATTGTGAGGGGACGGGGCCGCCCCTGTGCCAAAGGCATGCAGGCGGGAACGCATGGTGGCGTTCCCGCCCCGGAGAATCAGAACTGCAGGTCAGCCGAGAACCCGACCGTGCGCGATGCATCGGCCGAATACATGGCCAGGTAGTCACCGCCCTTGCCGGCGGCGCGGCCATCTTTCATCATGCCGTCAATCGGGTCTTCCACAATCCATGATGCATAGTGGGTATTGAGCATGTTCCTGCCATACACGCCCACTTTCCACCGATGGTTCTTGCTCGAGATACCAAGGTTGAAGCCAAACAGCCCATAGCCCGGCTGGAAGGTGTGCGGATCGCCATTGGCGCTGAAATTGTAGCCGGAGCGGTGATACCAGTTCACGCCCACAAAGCCATCAAGCTTGCGCGTAAGGGTATGCGTGTAGTCGGCCGCCACGGTGTAGGTCCAGCGCGAGGAATTGGCCAGGGCATTGCCCGTGGCATCACTGGTGCCGGAAGGCAGGCACACATTGGAGCCAATGGTGCCGTTGGCTTCACCCGGATAGCACGGATTGCCCTTGAAGCTGCCGTAATAGGCATCGACATAGGTCATGTTGCCTGTCAGGCGTAACCCCTGAATGGGAATGGCCGTAACGGAGGCTTCCGCACCACGGGAAATGAGGTTGCCCGCGTTGAGAAGGTTGGCTGGTGCGCTGAGTTCGCTGAACGCCTGCGCCTGAAAACCATGAAAGTCTTCATCCCACAGGGATGCATTGATGACGAGGTGACGGTTGAGCAGCATGGATTTGATGCCAAGCTCCCATGCCGTCGGGATTTCCTTTTTCACGACCGGGTCCAGCACGCCGGGGTTGACCGCAAGGCCAGGGCCCTTGTAGCCGCGGGTATAGCTGAAATACGCCATGATGTTCTTGTTGAACTGATACTGCAGCCCAAGCTTGTAGGAAATATTGTTGGCCGAAACGTTGTAGTGGTAGTCACCTTCGGTTTTCATGGGCACGACGCTGTTTTCAAGGCCGCTGTGACCGAAGGATGATTCATCATCGTGGCTGTAGCGGATGCCGCCGGTAAAGCTCAGCCCGGCAACCAGGCGATAGGTCAACTGCGCGAAGCCGGCATAGCTGCGTGAGTGGATGTAATCGGAGACATTGGTGCCGACGAATTCCTCGCCTGCGGGCGGGGTGGGGTAGCCGAGGCCAACACCGTCACCCGCCTGCTGGTAATCCGTATGGTAGTTGCCATCAAACACATAGGCGCCCACCACCCATTCCAGCCGTTTGCCGGTAGGCGACATCAGCTTGATTTCATTGGAGACCTGCCAGTCGCGCTTGTTCGATCCGTCAACATCAAACACATCAAAGGGCAGCATGTTCAGGTTATCGCTCTGGGTCTGCTCAAAAAAGCGGTACCCGAACAGATTGTCGATCCGGTAACCGTGGCCTAGGTTATAGACCACATCCCCCTGCGCGCCCGCGGCATTGAAGCCGTAGCTGGGTGTATTATTGGTATAGGTGTAGGGGTTGTAGGCCTTGCCGTTGCCAAAGCCGGGTTCAAGCTTCTGCATCTGGCTGGCCAGGAAGCCACCGGGGGCAGCGCTGGTTACGCCAAACAGGCTGGGTCCGGCACCGGCTTCATGCGTGATGTCACCCTGGATGCGCAGGGTAAGGCGGTCGTTGATGTCGATATGGTATTTGGCGCGGGCGCCGAATTCGGTCTGCCCGTAATTGCCCCTGTCATTATTAAGGTTCTTGATGAAAGGCGGCTGGTAGGTGGCAAAGGCCGCGATGCGCAGGGCTGAATTGTCGGTAACCGGCAGGTTGACCATGGTCTGCGCCACGACGGAATTCGATCCGCCCGGGCGGTCGACATTGCCGTATTCCACGTGGGAGACAGACTGGAACTTGCCGATACGGGCATCATTGGTCTGGATATTGACCACGCCGGCTGAAGCATTCTTGCCGTAAAGCATGCCCTGCGGGCCTTCGAGCACCTCGATATCATTAAGGTCAAAGAACTGGACGGCCGCCATTTCCGGGCGGCCATAGCTTATGCCATCGATAACGGTTGAAACGCTGGGCTCCACACCATCGGAGAACACGGCCGTGCCAACCCCACGGATCGACCAGGCCACCCCCGATACGTTATGGACCTGACCTGACAGCTGGAGCGAGGGGAACAGTTCGGAAAGCTGCTGTGAATCAAAAATATGCCGTTCAACCAGCGTTTTGCCGCTTACGGCGGTCACACTCAGGGGGACTTTCTGTATGGACTGTGTTCGTTTCTGAGCAGAAACGGATACTTCTTCAATACCGGAGGCACGTACGCCTGCCGGTGCGGTGGCCGCCAGGGCCGCATTGCGTTTTGCAGTTGCGCCCGCATTCCTGACCGTGGACCCCGAACCTGCGGATGCAGGTTTTGTCCCGTGAACCGTGTGCGGGCCTTCACCGTGCGCAGTATTGAAGCTGAATGCCAGGGCCACAACCGAGGAAGCGCTGAGGAGCCTCCATTTACTGCCAATACTTAATGACATATTCGCACTCCGATACACTGGAATTAAACCCAGTTTGAAATTTCTATGCCGGAACGTGTCGTTACTTTATGAGGAGCGCCCTCCTCATCCTGAACTGATAGATATGAGTGACGACCCACTTTTCGTTGAGCGCCGCATTTCGTTACGGTTAACGATATTAGATGGAAATGTCCAGTATATTGGCGGGCGCGGAGTGCTTCTCCTGCGCTTTCCGTAATGGCATTTCATATGAAATTTATCGTGTTTTTGAAGTAAAAAACAAAATAGTCATTTATCCCAATATATTATGAAGTGCTGGCTCCATGCTATTCCCGATCGCGCCGGGCGCCGCTCCTATACTGGAAATTGCAATATGTTGCATAAAAGAAACGCTATGCATTTTTGTTGATATATCACATGATAAATATATAGAGTGACGCAACGCTTCAAACATGAAAGGGCAGCCCATGTCCGATATGTCATCTCCATTCTGCCTGCGCCTTGAAGGGGAGGGAGACGGCCCGCGAGTCGCCATAAAAGATACGATTGCCATAAAGGGCTACCCCACCCGGGCGGGCTCGCAGGCGCTGGCCGATGCCCCGCCCGAGGCCCATAATGCTGAAGTGGTGGACCGGCTTCTGGCTGCCGGGTGCGTCATTGTCGGCAAGACAAAACTGCATGAGCTGGCTTATGGCGTAACCGGCATCAACAAGGCACAGGGAACGCCGCTCAATCCGCTCTATCCTGATTACGTGCCCGGTGGTTCGTCCAGCGGCTCGGCGGCTGCCGTTGCATGCGCGGAGGCCGATTTCGCCCTTGGCACGGATACGGGTGGCTCCATCCGCATTCCTGCCGCCTGTTGCGGTGTGTTTGGCCTCAAGCCCAGCTTTGGCCTGGTGTCGCGCCAGGGCATTCTGCCGCCCCGCACCACGCTGGACTGCGTGGGGCCGTTCGCGCCCACCGCGCGGTGGATCACGCGAGCCATGGAAATGATTGCGCCACGGTTCCGTAATGTTGCTTTACCGCAAGGATTGCGCGTGGGCGTGCTCGATGTGCCGTCTGCGCCGGTCATGCACGAAATGGTGCGATACATGGCCGAGCTGAGCGGCGGCATCGTGACCCATCATGTCCTGCCCGGATTTGCCGAGGCCTATACCGCTGGCATGGACATTATTGCCGCCGAGACATTCACTGCCTCCGGGCATCTGCTCGCAACCGGTCGCATTGCCCCCGATGTCGCGGTGCGGCTGGAGAAAGCCGGGCAGATCAGTCAGGAAACCCTTGACCGTGCGGAAGAGGCAAGGGCGCGCTTTACTGCGCAAACGGACGCGCTCCTGCGGGAGGTCGATGTCATCATGCTGCCCACATTGCCCGAGCCACCTCCGCGACTGGGCACACCGCCTGGCGGCCCGCAGGTGCTGCGCATTACCGAAATGGTCCGGCCTTTCAATCTGAGCGGTCATCCCGCTTATGCCGTGCCGGTCAGGACCTTGCATGAATTTCCCGTATCGCTTCAGCTCGTCGGGCGCAAAGGGGAGGACGGCCTGCTCTGTGCTCTCGCGGAATTTCTGGAACAGCGCTTTCCCCAGCACATAGGTCTGCGCAGCACCCCCGTCACGACCGAAGGATGATCCCAATGTCACAGACACTATCCGACACCCGACTGCAGGCACTCATGGCTGATGTCGCGGCACTGCGCGCGGAATCCGATATCCGCCGCCTCATTTCCCGCTACGCCTTTCTGTGTGACACTCCGCTGCCCGATCCCACGCTGCCCGATGACGACGCGCGCGTGGAAGCCATTGTCGATCTGTATGCGCCTGATGCCGTATGGGAAGGGGTGGGCGAGTATTATGACAACCAGTTCGGCCAGGTGCAGGGGCATGACGGGATCCGGGCGCATTTCCGCAAATTCTGGGCGCGGCGCAATCCTTCCCTGGTGCTGAACTGCCATTACATGACATCGGAACAGATTCATGTGCATGGGGATGAGGCGGATGGGCAGTGGGTTCATTTCCAGCCATGGATATTCAGCGATGGCACCTCCGTTCTGCGCTCCAGCCGGCTGAACAACAGGTTCCGCATGGTGGATGGCGTATGGAAAATTGCCCGCTACCGCACCGAGAATGTTTTTATCGCCCCGCTGCCACAGGGGTGGGCTGAATCGTTTCCATCCCGGTCCGATCTTATGAAATAGCTGTCAGGACCGCTTTGGTTTCAGGGAGATGTTTTGCAAGCAAAATCACTTGAAATATCCATAAATCCCGTCTAGGCTCACTTCCAGTATTCCTAAGCTTTCCCAGCGGTTCCCTCCATCCATCTGGATGGGAGATCGCGGCCAAAGGCGAAAAATCGGGTGAGATCATTGGTAATGAATTGTCAGCAAAACATCATGCCCGAGATCTGGGCAAACCGGCAGTTTTCCCATCTGCTGGAAACCGTTCGGCATAAAGCACTGGAATTCCGCGCTCAACGCCGTATTTCGGCTGATGTTGTCGAGCTGTTTCGCAAGGTCGGGGTCTACCGGGCGCTGGTGCCTGCCTGTTTTGGGGGGATGGAGGCATCTCCGGCCGAGTTTCTTGAAATGGTCGAGGCCATTGCCACGGCCGATGGCTCCGCTGGCTGGGTTGCAAGCTTTGGCGTGTCCGCCACCTATCTCGCGGCGCTCCCGCTCGATACGTTGAAGGAACTGTACGGCAATGGCCCGGATGTCGTGTTTGCCGGCGCCATTTTTCCGCCCCAGCCTGCCACGGTCAGCGGGGATGGCATTATTGTCAACGGGCGCTGGCGCTATGCCAGTGGCTGCACCGGCGCCTCGCTGATCGGGGTTGGCGTGTCCGTGGCGGGTGAGGTCGGCAAGCTGCCGCGCATGGCGGTCATGCCCGCGGACAAGGTCACGATTGAAGAGACATGGGACACGATCGGCCTTGCGGGCACCGGCAGCCACGATGTGGTGGTGCGCGATGTGTATGTGCCGAAAGAGTGGACCTTCATCCGTGGGGGCGCGCCTTCGGTGCACCTGCCGGTGTATGATTATCCCTCGCTCTCGCTTGCGGCGCAGGTGCTTGCGGTCGTGGGGCTGGGCTGCGCGCGGCGTGCGCTCGATGAACTGACGCGTTTTGCCATGGGCAGCACGTCCATCACCGGTGCCCCCGTTCTGGCGGACCGGAGCTATGTGCAGTCCGCCGTGGCCCGGTGCGAGGCGGAACTGACCGCCGTGCGGCATTTCTTTTATGACGAGACGCGCAGCGCCTGGCAGGACGTGCTGGCCGGGCGCGCAGTATCGGAAGAGACATCAAACCGCCTGCGCCTTGCCGCCACCAGTATTGCGCAGGTCAGTGCGCGGGTTGCGCATGAATGCTACGCCATGGGCGGTATTGTCGCAACGGAGCGTGACAACATCCTTGCGCGCTGCATGCTGGACTCGCTGGTTGTTGCGCAGCATGCGTTCCTTGCGCGCGGCAATTACGAGGCTGCGGGGCGTATCCTGCTCGGGCGCGGTGGCCGGCCGGGCTACCCCTGAACCGTTACTTTTAAAAAACATGATAGGGAGTTGAAACATGTCAACTGAAAACACAAAACCACTGCGCGTCCTGTTCTGCGTCGGGGTCACGCAGACCTTCTTTGACCTGCCTGGCGACCAGATCGGCATGGTGTGGGAAGCAACCGGCGAGATGCTCAAGGGCATTGCGGGCCTTGAAGGCGTCAAGGTGCTGGGCACCATGGATGATGACCAGATCATGGTTGGCACTTCCGCCGCGTTTCCGTGGACATGCTACATCCTGGCCGATGTGCCCGATATCGCGACCGTCACCGCCGCGTGCAACCTGTTCCGCGTGACCCCCGTGGGGGCGCATCGCCTGTGGCGCTACATGCGGGTCGAGGCGCGGGTCGGCCGGGAACTGGTCATTCCGGAATAAAAGCCGCTTCCGCCCATTCTGCAGATATAAAGAGGCCATTCCATGAGTCTGTCATCTCCCCATCTACCCGACCCGGCAGCCCTGCTTGATGCCGATACGGCACATTCCTCGGTCTATAATGATCCTGATCTGTTCGAGATGGAAATGGACCGTATTTTCATGCATACATGGGTCTGGGTCGCCCATCGGAGCCAGTTGCCCGAACCTGGCAATTTCATCACCACCTATGTCGGCAAGCATCCTGTTATCGTCTCACGCGATCGCAAGGGGGCCGTTCATGTCATGCTCAACCGCTGCCGCCATCGTGCCGCGACCGTGTGCGAGCAGGCCAAGGGCAAGACAAATTCGTTCGTCTGCCCGTATCATGGTTGGAGCTACAGCCTTGATGGCGCGCTGCGCGGCGTGCCGCACCAGGACGGGTATGATGGCCTGCTTGACAAGGCCGGGCTGCCGCTCGTGGCCCTGCGGGTAGAGGAATATAACGGCCTTATCTTCGCAACATTCGATGAGACCATCGAACCCCTGGCGGATTTTCTTGGCGGCGCGCGCAAATGGATCGACCTGTTCATGAAGCAGGGCGGCGGCTGGCCGGTCAAGACCATGGGCGAGCACAAATTTTCCTTCCCGGGCAACTGGAAGATCCAGCTCGAAAATACGACAGATGCCTATCACTTCCCCATCGTGCATCGTTCCTTTCTTGAATCCGTCGATGAACAGACCGAGGACATGCTCAACTTTCTGGGCGGGGAAGGGTATGTGGAGGATCTGGGCAACGGCCACAGCGTGATGGTCATGATTCCCGAACTGGTGGACCTGGACGCCAATCTGGATGAACCCATTCCCGAGCGCTTCACGGAACTGGCGGAAGAACTCTCCCGCGATTATCCGCCCGAGCAGGTCCGCAAGATCGTGCGCGCGGTGGGTGGCAGCGGCTTCAATCTCAACCTCTTTCCCAATCTTGCCTGTTCCATGGCTTTTTTCCGTGTGTTGCGGCCTGTCGCGGTGGAAGAAACTGAAATCCGCCATATCGCCATTGGCATGGATGGTGGCCCGGTATGCGCCAACGAGGCCAGGCTACGCCTGCACGAGCACTTTCAGGGCCCCATGGGTTTTGGTTCGCCCGATGATGCAGAAGCCTGGGAGCGGGTGCAGAAGGGCGCGCGCGGCGGCGAGGATGTCAGGATCCTGCTCAATCGCGGTATCGGCCATGAAAAGAAGCGTGAGGACGGTAACCTGTACAGTGATGTCAGCGCAGAAACCGGCATGCGCGCCGCCTACCGCATGTGGCTGCACATGATGACGCAGGGAGATGCGGCATGAGCGACCTGATTACACTGGCCGATGCCGTGGCCCTCGCCACGCTCGAGGCGGACCTGCTGGACGCGGCACAGTTTACACAGTGGCTGAATCTTTATACGCCCGAAGGGCTGTACATCATTCCTATCGATCCGGATGCGACCGATTACCGCGAAGTTCTGAACTATGCTTATGACAACGCGGAAATGCGCGAAAAGCGGGTCGAGCGGCTGTGCAGCGGGCATTCCATCTCGGCTGCCCCGCCCGCGCGCACGGTGCGCATGCAGGGCCGCTTCCGCCTGATCGAGGCGACAGCCACCACCGCCACGCTGCGCTGCGCCCAGTTTCTTGTCGAGCACCGGCATGAGCGCGAGCGGATGTACGCAGCCAATGTCATCTTTGATGTCGCGCGTGGGGCGGATGGCACGCTGCGCATTGCCCGCAAGGTCGTGACACTGATCAACTCCACCGACGCACTCAGTGCGATCAGCTACATACTGTAAGGGAAGGCGATCTTGATGCGGATCGGTATTGTAACGGGTGGTGCTGCCGGACTGGGGGCGGATATCGCCATCGCCCTTCATGCCGCCGGCATGAAAGTGGTTATTGCCGATATTGATGCCGAGGCCGCGGCCCGCACGGCGCAGAAGCTGGACCCATCGGGCAACACGGCCTGGGGGCTGGGGATGGATGTCGGCTGCGAGAAAGCCGTGCAGGCGGCGGTGGATACCATCGTCGCGGCATGGGGGGCGCCCTGGCTTCTGGTCAATAACGCCTCCATCATGCAGGCCTGCCCGGTGCTGGATATTGCGCTTGATTCATTCGATGCGGTGATGCGGGTCAACCTGCGGGGCACGTTCATCACATCGCAGATCATCGGTCGCATCATGCGCGCGCAGGGCGCGGGGCGTATTGTCAATATCGCCTCGCTGGCGGGCCAGAATGGCGGCACGGCCACGGGGGCGCATTACGCGGCCTCCAAGGGGGGGGTGTTGACCCTGACCAAGGTATTCGCGCGCGATCTAGCCCCCCATGGGGTGATGGTCAACGCCATTTCTCCCGGGCCGCTGGAACTGCCTTCGGTTGAAAATACGGTCGGGGCGGAAAAGGCGCAGGCCATCCGTTCCGCCCTGCCCGGTGGGCGACTGGGTGATCCGGGCTATATTGCTGCCATGGTGATCATGCTCGCGCGTGAGGACGCCGCCGCCATGACCGGGGCCACGGTTGATATCAACAGCGGATTGTACATGCGATGACGACCCTTTCCGTACGGGTGCGCAACCCGGTGTGGCACGGCGGTATCGTGCTGTTCTCGCTTGAGGCGGCGAACGGCCAGGCCCTTCCCCCCTTCCAGGCGGGCGCGCATATCGATGTGCATCTGCCCAATGGCATGATGCGGCAGTATTCGCTCTGTGGCGACCCGGCCGATACTGCCAGCTACAGGCTTGGCGTCCTGCTTGATCCGGCGTCACGCGGCGGTTCCATTGCCCTGCATGAGGCGGTCAGGGAAGGGGAACTCCTGCAGATCGGCGTGCCGCGCAATCTCTTCCCGCTTGAACCGGGTGCGCAGCATGCCGTGCTGATCGGTGGCGGCATCGGCATTACCCCCATGGTCGCCATGGCGTATGAACTGCATGACCGGGGAGAGACATTCGAACTGCATTATGTCGTCCGCGCCGGTAACGATGCCGCTTTCCGCGCCCTGCTTGATGCCACGCCCTTCGCCGGGGCCGTGCGGTACCACGTGCGCGACCCGGAGGGCACGACCCCGCGCTTTGACCCGCAGGCGACCATCCGGCAGGCCAGGGCACGTGCTGCGCAGCCCTGCCAGGTCTATACCTGCGGGCCGGTGGCGCTGATGCAGGCGGTGGAAAGGGCGGTGGCGGAAGCCGGGCTGGCGCCGTCATGCTTCCATCAGGAAAAATTCTCGGGGGACCCCGTAACCGGCGGTGATACGTTCGAGATCATGGCAGCCCGTGCAGGCGTGCGCACCACGGTGGGCGCGGATGAAACCATTGTCGCGGCCCTGGCGCGTGCGGGGGTGAAGATCAAGACCTCATGCGAGAATGGCGTGTGCGGCACCTGCCTTGCCGATGTCCTTGAAGGCGTGCCCGAACACCGTGATGAATACCTGACCGAGGAAGAACGCGCGGAAAACGACCAGATCGTGCTCTGCTGTTCGCGTTCACGTTCCCCGTTGCTTGTGGTGGACGTGTAGGGAATGGACATCAACGAACCCAGGATCTGTGTTGCCGGTATCGGGGCCATTGGCGGGCTGCTTGCCGGCCTGCTCGGCCAGCGCTACCGCCGGCTGTCGGTGGTGGCGCGCGGCGCAACGCTGGACACCATCCGTAATCAGGGCCTGTGCCTTGATATGGAAGGTACACCCCACGTTGTCCATCCAGCCCATGCGGATGTAACGGCACCCGATGAGATACAGGATATCATCATCCTGTGCGGAAAATCCTATCATCTGCCCGGGCTGGCGCGCGCGGTGGCGGGGGCCGTGGGGCCGGATACGGTCATCATTCCCGTCGTCAATGGCATACCCTGGTGGTTTGCCACCCCCGGCATGCCTGACGCGGCAAAAGCGCTTGCTCACCTGCTTGACCCCGCCGGCACGCTGGGAGCCACGTTTGCACGGCGCAACATCATGGGCTGCGTGGCCTATGCCTTTGCCGCGCAGGCGGCAACCGGCAAAATCGTATCGCACAAAAAGCCGTTGCTGATGCTGGGCGATATTACGCCCGACCCGGCGGGGGACCTGAAGCAGGTCACCACAATCTTGCAGGCGGCAGGCATTGGCGTGCAGGCATGCCCCGATATCCGCGCCGCATTATGGACCAAGCTTGCGGCAAACCTCGCCACCAACCCGGTTTCCGTCCTGTGCCCGGCAACGCTGGCGCAACTCGGACACGATGCCCACAGCGCCAGCGTCATCGAGGCGATTGTACACGAAACGCTGGCCATAGGCCGGGCCTATGGTGTTACGGCCGACATGAGTGCTGTCGATATCATGGCCCTGATCCGCAAGGGGCCAGCGCATCGTACCTCCATGCTGCAGGACTTTCTGGCCGGGCGCATGCTGGAACTTGATGCGATAGGCATCGCGCCACTGCTGCTTGCCAGCCATGCCAATCTTCCCGCTCCCGTTATCCACGCGATAGTCAATCTGACACGTTTCCGGGCCTCTACCATGCAGGCAGATGGTCCCGGCTAACATTATTCAGGAAATTACCGTTATGTCCGTGAATGATATTGAAGAAATCCGTAAACTGCGCATCCAGTTGGCTGAATGCTATCATCTGGTTGACTACTTTGGCTGGACCGAGGGGATCTTCAACCATATTTCCGTTCGCCTGCCTGGTGCGCAGCGGCGTTATCTCGTCAATGCCTTTGGCCTCAATTATGATGAAGTCACGCCGGATAACCTGATCGAAGTCGATTCAGGTGGCAAGCTGATCGGCGACCCGCCAGAAAAACCCAATCCCGCCGGTTTTGCCCTGCATGGTTCCATCCATACGGCACGCGATGATATTCATTGCGTCATTCACACGCACACGACACCCATCTGTGCGGTGGCGATGAAGCAGGGCGGTTTCAGTTACGATAATTTTTACGGGGCGCAGTTGTTTGGCCGTGTGGCCTACCATGATTTTGAAGGCATTACCCTGTACGATTCCGAACGCCCCAGCATGCTGCAAAGCCTGGGGGACAGGCATGTGCTTGTGCTGCGCAACCATGGCATCGCGGTTGGTGAACTCGATATTCCGCGCACGTTCTTCCTGCTCTGGATCGTGCAGCGCGCGGCCGAAATCCAGTGCCAGACCGGCATGATTCCGGGGCCCGACACCATCCTGTCCGATGAGGTCAGGCTGTCATGCTCGCGTGATGCCGCAGGGCTTATCGCCAATTCGGGTGCGGCCTTGCGGTTCTTCAACGCCGCCACACGCAAGATGCGCCGTGAACGGGGTCCGTTGTGGGAAGGAGACACGCAGCCATGAAGGAAACCATATCCATCCCCACAGGGGGGGTAGAGGCCATGGCGCCCCCGGACCGCGAGCGTTTCCGTTTTGCCATGGGGCATTTTGCTTCCGGTGTTGCGGTCGTAACCTCCAGTGATGCGGATATTAATCATGGCGCGACCATCAGTGCCGTATCCTCCGTGTCACTCGATCCGCCCCAGTTACTGGTCTGCCTCAACACCCGGAGCGCGACATGCAAGGCGATTACGGAAACCGGATATTTCGTTTTGCATATCCTCTCGGCGGAACAGGAGGCGCTGGCATTCCATTTTGCAGCACCCGCGGGCGACAAATTCAGCGATGAGGTCGGCAGGCGGGATGAGGCGGGACATTTCTTCCTGCATGAAGCATTGGTACACATGCGGTGCCGCGTCAGTGAAACACTGACAGGCGGCACGCACAGGGTCTTTATTGCCCATGTCGAGACGCTGGAAGTGGAAGACGGAGATCCTCTGGTCTATTTCCGGGGCAAGTTCGGCAAATTCAATCCGGGCTAGAGGCTGGCATTACCCTGGCTGACATGAGGTTCATGAATGATGTTGATAAGTATTGATGACGTCCGAATTCATGCCAGGCGCAACCTGCCCGCGTGGTTTTTTGATTATGTAGAAGGGGGGGCCTATTCCGAGACCACCCTGCGCCGCAACCGGGCCGGATTTGATAGATACGCTTTTTTGCCCCGGGTGCTGCAAAGTGCATCCCGGCCCGACCTGTCGGTTCAGATCATGGGCATGAAATGGGCCATGCCGGTCATGCCCGGGCCGGTGGGTTTTTGCGGCCTGGTTCATGCCGGGGGCGAGGTGTTGACGGCGCGTGTCGCGAGCGCATGCGGGGTGCCCATGGGGCTTTCCACCTTTTCCATCGCGCCGATGGAGGATGTGGCACGGGCGACCGATCCGGCCCGGATCATGCTCCAGCTTTATGTATTGAAGAACCGTGACATCATGCGTGACCTGCTTGTCCGCGCCCGTGCCTGCGGCATCGGCACGCTGGTGCTGACGGTTGACACCACCGTAACCCCCATGCGCGAGCGCGATGCCCGCAACGGCTTCAGGGGGGCAGGGGGGCTGTCCCTGCGGCAACTGGTGCAGATGGCGGGCAAACCACGCTGGTTTGCCCGGATCATGCGCCATGGCCAGCCACAGATAGGCAATATTATCCGCTACAACATGGGGCGGACCCTGTTCGAGCAGGCCGCCAATATCGGCCGGGAAATGGACCCCGACCTGAGCTGGACCGATCTTGCCTGGCTGCGCGACAACTGGCAGGGCAAGCTGGTTGTAAAAGGCATCCTGCACCCTGATGATGCCGTGCAATGCGCACAGGCCGGGGTGGATGGCATTGTGGTGTCCAACCATGGGGGCCGCCAGATGGATGGCGCCCTGTCCACCATCGAGGCATTGCCCGCCATCGCGGCGGCCGTGCGTGCGCGCATGACCATCCTGCTGGATGGGGGAGTGCGTTATGGCACGGATGTGGTCAAGGCGCTCGCACTTGGCGCGCATGGTGTCATGATTGGCCGCCCGTATGTGTACGGCCTTGCCGCCAATGGTGAGCAGGGCGTGGTGGATGTGCTGGATTACTTTGCCGATGGTATCCGCTCATCGCTGACATTGCTTGGTATTTCCACCGTCAATGCCCTCCATGATCAATCCGCGCGGTACATGATCCAGTCCTGAAAAATAAGGATAAGCAGCATGCTGTATGAACTGGTAACGCTTTCGGTCCTGCCTGCGCGGCGCCTGTCGGTTCTGGACCAGCTCGAACGCGCGCACCACAGCGGCGCACACGGTTTTCTGGGCTGCTGGACCAGCGAGATTGGCCAGCTGAACCGTATTGTCATCCTGCGTGCCTTTGCCGATGCCGCTACATGGCTGGCAGCGCGGCAGTCCCGGATTGCGGCCACGACCCCTCTGGGCGTGAATGCGGATGACCTGCATGCGGTCTCCTGCACAACGGGCCTTGGCTTTCCGTTCCTGCCCGTGGTCACACCGGGGGCGTATGGTCGGGTGTATGAACTGCGCAGCTACCGCATCCGGCCGGGGAGCATGGCCGCCATGGTCAAGGGGTTTGAACAGGCCCTGCCGGCACGGCTCAGGGTCTCGCCCCTTCTTCTGGCCATGCATGAACTCGATGGGGAAGGGCGGTTCATTCATATATGGCCGTATGCCTCGCTTGAAGAACGCGGGCGCATCCGTGCGCAGGTGGTGCGCGATGGCATATGGCCCCCAAAAAGCAACGCAGCCGCCCTGACATACGACATGCGCAATGAAATCCTGCTGCCTGCTGTCTTTTCTCCCCTGCAATAGCTCCCGGGATGCTTCTCCTTACGCTTGTGGTGCCGGTTTCATGAAGATCATGGTCACAAGCGTGAGGAGGGACAGAAAGGTCATGTAAATAAAAACACTCCACACCGAGTGGTAATGCGCATAAAGCGCTGTGGCGAGCATGGGCGACAGGCCGCCCGCCACGATGGCGCCAAGTTCATGCGCCAGCGCAACACCCGTATAGCGGATCGGGGCAGGAAACAGGCCGGACAGCAGGGCTGGCTGGACTGCAATCATCGGAGCATGTGCCAGCGGAAAGGCCAGCACGAAGGCGAGAAGGACTTTTGCTTCCGCACGCGATGCGATCAGTTCAAAAAACAGCCATGACACCGGTATGAAAGCCATGATGCCCACAAGATAGACCTGCCGCTGCCCGATCCGGTCTGACAGATACCCGAACAGGGGCATGGCGATTGCATCCGCAATCAGCCCCAGCGATACGCCAAGCAGCAGCCAACCCACGGGTACATGAATTGACCGGCCATAAACCAGCGAGAATGTGGTTAGAATATAGATTCCGCCATTTTCCGCCAGGCGCAGGCCAATACCGCACAAGACGGCGCGGGGCGCATGCCGCAGCACCTCAAGGATGGGCAGCCGTGTCGCGGCATCCTGTCGCGGTGGGGCATTGTCGCGCAACCTGTGCCGCAGGCCCAGGCCGAGCACGATGAAGGGAATTGTGAGCACAAAGGGAACGCGCCAGCCATAGCCGGTCAGGGCATCCGGATCGAGATACTGCGCGAGCAGCAGCGTGGCATTGCCCATGACCATGCCAATGGCCACGCCAGACTGGCTCAGGGCCGTTGTGCGGCCCAGATTGCCAGGGCGTGCATGCGCGCCGAGCATCAGCACGCCACCGGCCCATTCGCCGCCCACGGCCACGCCCTGCACCACGCGCAAAGTCATGAGCAGCAGGGGAGCAAGAAGCCCGATACGGCTGTAACCGGGCAGGAACCCGATTGCTGCGGTGGCAACCCCCATGATGGCGAATGTCCACATCATGGCGGTAAAGCGCCCGAACCGGTCTCCTATGTGGCCAAACAGGATGCCACCCACTGGCCGGGCCAGAAAACCCAGAAAGAAGACAACAAAAACCTCAATCTGCCCAAGAAGGGGGTTGCGCTGTGATGGAAAGAAGATCTGGTTGAACACGAGCGATGAAGCCGTGGCGTAAAGGGCAAAATCATACCATTCCAGCACATTGCCCAGTAAGGCGCTCAGCAGGGCCAGCCGCGCGGTGGGTGTGGTCATGGCATGTCTTTCAGGCGGGCTGCCAGCCTGCGCAGCACAGCCTCGCGCCAGGCCTGCGTATCGCGACCGGTGTGGTTATAAAACCCCGTTCCATCACGCAGGCCACGACGGTGGTGGGCCATGTTCTCTTTTATGATGGGAGGTGCTGCGAATTTGGGGTCGTGCAGGGCATGCTCCAGATAGGCGGATGCATGAAACAGAATATCGCAGCCGCCCCAGTCAATAAATTCAAGTAATCCGATTTCGGCAAAACGAAAGCCGAAGCCATAATGCACCGCGCGATCAATATCTGCGGCACTGGCCACGCCTTCCTCCACCATGCGCGCGGCTTCGTTCATGACCAAGGCCTGCAGGCGGGGCACGATAAAGCCGGGGCTGGGGCGGCAGGTCACAGTCTGTTTGCCAACGTTGCGCAGGTGGCTGGCCAGGGTGGCGGTTACGGCAGGATCGGTCCGGGTGCCGGGCGAAAGTTCGACAAGAGGGATGATGTAAGCCGGATTGAGCCAGTGGGCGTTGATGAAGCGTTCAGGGTTCACCACGGCGGCCGACAGGTCATCGACCATGATGGTGGAGGTCGTTGACGCAATAATGGACGCCCCATCACACCGCCGGGAAATGGCCCGGAGGGTTTCGTGCTTGATGGCTATCTCTTCCGGCACGCATTCATAGACAAGATCCTGTGCGGTAAAGGTCAGGGCCGGGTCGGATAACGGGCGGATCGTCACCAGATCCGCCAGTGCAGGGCTTTCGGCCCGCAGGCCGATGCGCGCGATCAGGTCCCATCCTTCCTGCAGTTCCTGCCATGCCGTGGCTTGGCGGCTGGCAAAGGCTGCGGGCGTGCGCTCGCGGCAGTCCAGCAGCACGACCGGCGTGCCACGACAGGCATAGTGCAGGGCAATGCCCTGCGCCATGCGCCCCACGCCAAGGCACAGGACACGGTGCACGCCGGGCTGCGGGCAGGCGGTGATATCCGTCATGCGGGCACCTATGCAAAACCCCGTTGCAGTTTTTCCAGCAGGCCATCGCGGTCAAGGCCGCCCAGCCCCACATCATGCAGCGTGCGGCCATGGGTGCGGAAATCCATGCCGCATATGGCTGAACCAATGGACAGGAACGCATCGACAAGGGGAACGGATGTGTGGGTAACACCGGCAACGGACCACAGCAGCGAAAGCCCCAGCCGTGTATCCTCCATCATGTAGCGATGATGCAGCAGGTCTATCTTTTCGCGCCAGTCGCCCGAATCAGTCAGGCCATCATGCGCCTTGCGGCCGTACATCCATTCATCATCGGAGAGGTCGTAATGGTCCCGCAGCGGAAAGTGCGGGCCTGCATATCCCATGGCCGCGCGCAGGGCGATGCGTTCGTGATCGAGCGCATCGGTTACACGGCGTATGGCGGGCTGCGTGCCTTCGGCATGAATGTCCCATGCCGGAAAATGTTCGAGCGGGCCTGCATTCATGATGATAAGGGGCGGATGGATGATGGGGCCTGCATTCATCAGGGCGCCGGACAGCGCATCGCCACAGTCCTCGATCACACCGGGAAAAACGTGGCCGAGCCGTTCAAGCGCCCAGGACGCCGCCACGCGGGGGAAGACGCCGGTTGGCAGGCGGGTCGCCCGCCCCGATATCGTGACGCCATACGGGCTGTATTTGCGGGCAAGCCAGGGTAGGGTTCCGGTCTCGGCAAAGGCGGTTCGGGCCGGATTGCCTGCCATATGCTGGTAATGCGCAAATAAAACCGAGCCCAGCGTGCCGGGCGGCAGGTAGACGACCTGCCCATCGGTCAGGTGAGGGGCGAGGGTGCGGCCTATTGTCTCCTGTGCAAAGGCGGGTGCGACCACCAGTATGACCGCAGCACCACGTATGGCTTCGGCCATGTCGCCTGTAATGACATCAATCTTTACTTCATGCTGGCCGGATGCATCACGCATGCCCATCATGTTGCCATGGGCATTATGGGCGGAAACCTGTTCCGCATTATGGCGCCACAGGCGGATGCGGTGCCCCTGGCGCGCAAGGTCGGCGGCAGCCGCGAAGCCTCCGTTCCCGCCCCCCAGAACAGCGATATCAAGATGATCGTTACTCATGAGAACAGGGTCTTTCCCTTTTTGGAATATTCAGGATCGTTTCATAAAAAATACGGTATCGCAACATTTAATGGTGTATTTTTCCATAAATAATTCACATATTGCAGGCATGCGGGTCTGCGGGTCCGCAATGGAGGTCCTCCATGTGCTCACAAACCATTACAGGGTAGAAATGTTCATGGCATCGGGTTCGCGCTGGGGTATCGTCCTGCTCTTCATGGCCGCTTATGTCCTTTCCTTCATCGACCGGCAGATCCTTGCCCTGCTGATCGGGCCGATCCGCGCCGATCTGGGGATTACCGATACACAGTTCGGCCTGCTGAGCGGGCTGGCTTTTTCCATTTTCTATGCCGTGCTGGGGCTGCCTATCGCGGGGTTGAGCGACCGGTACGCGCGGCCTGTCATTATTGCTGCTGGCATACTGGTCTGGAGCATCGCAACGCTGGGCTGTGCGTTCGTGCATTCCTTCGCCATGCTGTTCGTATTCCGCATCATGGTGGGGGCAGGTGAGGCAACGCTGGCGCCCGCAGTTTATTCCTATATAGCCGACATCATTCCACGCCCGAAGCTGGGCTGGGCCATGTCGGTCTTTTCCCTCGGGTCGTTTATCGGCTCCGGGCTTGCCTTCATGCTCGGCGGTTCCATCCTTTCGCTTACCGTGGGGCAGCCCGACCTGAATGTGTTCGGGGCGGTGATCCACCCGTGGCAGCTCTGCTTCGCCATAGTCGGGCTACCGGGAATTGTGTTGAGTGCGATTATTTTCCTGTGGGTCAGGGAACCGGTACAGGCAGGCGGCCGCGCACTGACGCGCAAGGGCGCCAGCATGAGCGTGGCCATGCAGTATCTGTGGCAGAACCGCGCACTCTTCGTGCCCCATATCCTGGGTTATACCTTTATTGCCATGACACTGTTTTCATTGCTGGGCTGGATGCCTGCGGTCCTGATGCGCGTGCATGGCATGTCACCGCGTATTGTCGGGTTCGCGTTTGGCGGCATTGCCATGGTCTGCGGTGTGTCGGGTGTCCTGACCAGTGGCAGGCTGGTTGATACGCTCACGCAACGCGGCCATAAGGGCGCACCCATGATAACGGGCGCAATCGGCGCGCTTGGCGTTGTGCTGCCTATGGCAATCATCGGTTTCGCGCAGGCAACGCCCGTTATTCTAATCTGCCTGGCTGTGGCCTTTTACTTCGCGTCCTTTCCCATGCCGCCTTCCACTTTCGTGCAGCAGGTGGCCGTTCCGCAAGAAATGCGGGCCCGCCTTTCGGCTGTTCTGCTGTTTTTCAATGCAATGGGGGGACTGGCAGGGGGCGCCTTCCTGATCGGTTTTTTAAACGATCATGTGTTCCACTCACCCATGGCGGTCGGCACGTCGCTCTGTCTTGTGGCGATAGGCTCCAGTAGCCTCGGCGCGCTTCTGCTTCTTGCCAGCAGGAAACCTTTCGAGAGGCTCATGGCTCAAAGCCGCCACCGGACCTGAGGCGAAATATGTGGCGTAGGGTCATGTCCCTGCAACGGTCTTTGTAGTGCTTCCCTTTCCGCGCGACCTGACACGATCACCGCTGCGGCAGCGTATCCGGTCGGGCAGTTCCCGCCGGTCGGCGCCGGAGCCGGTTGCGGGCGTGTTCATGTCCCGCAACCAGAACGATATGTTGATGCCTTCATCGCCAGAAATGGAAAAGGATTATTAGGCCTGCACGCTGTCTTTCGTGCGGGACAGGCGTTGCGCTACCCCAAACAGGCCGCCTGCAACAAGGGCCGCCACCGTCGCAACGCTGCCCAGCGCCGCAATCGGCGGCAGGCGGAGCGGCGCATCCAGCGCAAGCGGCACGAGCAGGGGGCCAAGACCCGCGCCAACCAGCACGTTCAGGAAAAAACTGAACGATGTCATAAATCCCCGCCGCTGCGGCGTGCCCAGATACAGGATCAGGTTCAGCCCCAGCGTTGAGCACATGCCAGCCAGGGCAACAATGCCCGTCATCATGCACAGCGTCAGGCCGTAACCGTACAGGTCGCCCCCCATGCCAAGACCCGCAAGGACCAGCAGCAGCACGATAACCGACCTGTAAAAAAGACCCTGCTCGCGCGTCTTCATCAGGCGGTCACTCAGTTGCCCGCCCAGGCTCACGCCCATCAGGCCGCCCACGATCAGGAACCACCCCAGCACCTTGCCAATATGGGCGGCCGATACATTGAAGGCATGCACCATGACATAAGGCGCCCATGCCCCCACCGCATTGTCGATGATGGAAATGGCGGATACCGCCAGGCAGGTCATGAACAGGGCCATGCGGGTGGAAAGAGGCTCAGGCGCATCATCGGGCCTGTCCTGTACCGTGGCCGCATGCGTGCGTAAGGGTTCACGGACAACGAACAGGGCCAGCACGCACATGGCCATGCCCAGCATGCCCAGAAACATGAAAATACGCCGCCAGGGCGCCAGATGCGGCATGAAGGGTGCAAGGAGCGCGCCCCCGGCAGGCCCCAGCAACCAGCCGCCAACAATGATGGAAACGCCACCGCCCGCCACAATGCCGGAGAAATAGAAGCCCAGCGCCCGGCCCTGCTGGTGGCGGGGGAAAATGTCGCCAATCAGGGAAAGCGCAACGGGCGCCAGGGCCGCCTCGCCCGAGGCCACGAGCATGCGCCCCGCCAGCATGAGTGGAAACTGCATGGCAAGGCCGCATACGATCGTGCCCGCACTCCATAACCCTATGGCTGCAATGAGAAAGGGCTTGCGGGGGAGGCGGTCAACCAGCCAGCCAACTGGCAGGCCCATCACGGCATAGATGACACCAAAAAACGTGCCGATCAGCAGCGCAAACTGGTAGTTGCTGATGTGCATGTCCAGTTTGACAAAATCAATGACCAGACTCAGGATTTCGCGATCGGTGTATGATAGTAGCGCGCATGTAAACAGGAAGAACAGAACGATAAGGTTACGCATAAATAAGATCCTGCTTCATGCCCGGTGTGCCAGGATCATGCTTGGAAAGCGGCATGATGGTCAAATGCGCCCGGCTTTCTGCCTGATGTAGCGGAAGCCGGGATGTGTTTCAGAGCGTGAAGTTGATGCGGCCGTAGTAATAGCCACCCGTCATGGGTACCTGGGCGGACTGGTAGTCATAGATCTGGCCACCGACATAGTTCAGGTTATCGGGCAGCTTGCGCGGGCGGATATTGAAAATATTGTTGGCGCCCACGGCAATGTGCCAGCGCGGGTTGATGCGGTAGCCGATCTCCAGATCGGTCAGCCAGCGCGGCGTATTCTTGAACTGGCCAAAGCATGTCTGGGAAAACTGCTGCGAGGAGCCGTCCGCGCAACTGCCCGTTGCCCAGTCCATGTACTGCAGCATGGATGTGGTCTGGCCATAGCGTGTCTGGCGCACGTTTACATCCCATTTGCCAATGGTCCAGTAGGCATTGAGGATGATCTTGCTGCGCGGATAGGCGGTGGTGATGGATGAGATGTTGGAGGCATTGAGGTATTGCGCCATCTCGCCGCTATTGGGGTCGTCATAGGTGCCGTTATGATGCAGGCGCGTCCGGTTGAGGTCGATGGCCATGCTCAGCGCAAGGTTGCCATAGCGGTGCATGTGCAGCAGGTAATCCGCCTTGATGTCCACACCCTGCGTGCGGGTGCTTGCCCCGTTTGTAAAGTAATAGGCCGACACATCCGATGGTGTGACGCTGGAGCTGAGCAGATAGCCCGAACTTTCCAGAGCATTCATGGCGGTGGTCCCGTTAACGACACCACCCTGCACGATACGGTCACGGATATTGATCTGGTAGACATCAGCCTCGATATGGAACCCGTCGACCGGTTCAAGCACGATACCGGCGCTGACATTGGTTGAGCGTTCCGGCTTGAGCTTGCTTGCGCCGAGCGCCTGCGCGGCAGGTGAGTCCACGCCCAGCAGACCGCTTGCGCCCGTCGGGCCGACCGTCATGGACGTATAGTGCTGTTCCGCCAGGGTGGGGGCGCGGAAACCATTGCTGATCGTGCCACGGATGGCAACGCGGCGGGAGAAGTTGTAGCGGGTCGAGACCTTGCCGTTTTCGGTATTGCCAACATCGGTATAATGCTCGAACCGGCCGGCAAAATCGACATTCCATTTGGGCGTGAGGTGGAAGTCGCCATCAACGTAGCCCGCCCAGATGTCACGGTCCCAGTTGCCGGCGCTCTGGGGCTGCAGGCCATTGAACGCCGAGACGCCACCATCTTCATACGAGGCCGGGATGCCTGCCTTGACCGTATAGGTTTCAAGCCGGTGCTCCGCGCCAAAAGCAAGGTTCACGGGCACGACGTTGGCGATCTTGAACTGGCGCCGGAAATCCGCATTGTTTGTCCACTGGGCCATGCGGAAGGTCTCCGCCCGGACCTTGCTGGGCGACCAGCCACATCCGCCCGAAGAATAATACGGGCTGGAAGGCGAGGTGGAGCAGCCACTGCCTTCGGGGCTGAGCATGCCGAGGTTGGCGGTATTCTTGTTGCCGATCTTGTCCTCATCGGCGCCGTAGGTGGTGCTCACATCCCAGTTGAAGCCAAAGAAATTGTCGCCCTTGAGCCCAAGGGTGGCCGCGTAGTCGTTTTCCTCATCCGTCAGGATGGGAGAGAACCCGTTGGGATACATGCCCGGTGCGGCAGAGGGGGTGCGATAGTTCTCGAAAGCCTCCGAGTGGCGGTGCGCGTATGTAATGAGGCCATAGAACTGTACATCCTTGGCAATCGTCTTGCCAAAATTGATGCTCAGGTTCTCACGCGTTTCTTCCGGCGTGCTCGTAAAATGGTTGGACTCAAGCGAAGGCGTGGCCGAACCGGTATAGTTGGCGCCTGTATAGGCCCCGGCAGGTGCTGCACCGCCCATGAGGCGGTGGTCGTAGGTCTTGGGCAGCATGTGGTCGGTATGGTAGACCTGCCCGCTCAGGTGCAGGTAGCCATCCCCTCCGAGCGAAAGCCCGCCGTCGGCGCCCACCTGGTACTGCCAGCCATCGCCATTATAGGCATTCGCCCCGGTCTGGCTGGTGATGTCCAGGCCGTGATTGGTTTTCTTGGTGATGATATTGACCACGCCTGCAATGGCATCCGAGCCGTAAAGCGCGGCGGCGCCATCTTCAAGCACCTCGATATGGTCGATGGCTGCTGCGGGGATCATGTTCAGGTCAACCGGCGTCGCCCCGAAGTCTGGCCCGGCATCGGCCGAGATGTTGGCCGTCGTGTGACGGCGCTTGCCATCCACGAGCACCAGCACCTCGTTGGGGTTGAGGCCGCGCATGCGGATTGACGCCGTAAGGGCGCTGGCATTGGTGCCCATGGGGTTGACGTTAATGGAGGCATAGGTACGTGTCAGCGCGTCGCCAAGGTTCATCTGCCCAGACCGGCGTAGCGTTGCGCCTGTAATGACCGAAACCGGGCTGTTGCTCTGCCGGGCGCGCACATTGCGCGAGTGGGTGCCCGTTACGATAATGGCTTCACCCGTATCCTGCTGCCCCGCGCCCCCGTGGGAGAGCGTGGCCGACGCGGCATGGCGGGCTGGCGTTGCGCCATGACCCGCTGCGCGCGCGGGATGGCTCACGCCTGTCGAGGCTGAGGCATTCGGGGCTGCTGCGAGATCCACGCTCTGGGCCGTGGCGCCCTTGATGGTTGCGGGTGTCAGGATACAGGCAGCAAAAAGACACTGTCGAAACGTCATTGCAGGTTACCTATTCTTCGGCAGGCCGCTGGGTGCGACTGTCTGTTGTGGCATGCATGAAGTGGATATGGTTGTGGTGAGTGCGTTGCGAGCGCATGTGTTCAGGAGTAGTCCAGCGGGAGTGTGGTCACGTTCTTCACATTCCCCAGTATGATGTGCGATGTAATGGATGCGATGTCTGATGAAAAAAGCAGTCGATGTGCAATGAATTCCCGATAGGATTGCAGATCACGTGAATATACCAGCAAGATGAAATCAGATGATCCCGTTATGTAATGACAGGATACGACTTCGTTCAGGCGGCTGATGTGATTGCAGAACCGTTTTTCAATATCGGGCGAGTGCGAATGAAGCTTGACGACGACAAAGGACGAAACATTCAGGTTGACCTTTGCCGGGCTGAGAATGGCGACGATCCGGTCGATGTACCCTTCATCCTTGAGGCGTTGCAGCCGGCGTGAACACTGCGAGCTGGACAGGTTAACAATGTCACTGAGCTCATTGAGGCTGATGTCACCCTTGTTCTGCAATGCAGAAAGGATGGCCCTGTCAAAGCTGTCCATTGTTGCCTCACGCATTGCCGCTATCCCTCAGGGCAGTTTATTAGGTCATTCCGAAAACCGTTTCTTATATAAAACATAATATAATTCGGTTTCATAACGGAAAAAATATATTCGTCAAAATTTGCGAGAACCGTGCAGATCAGGCGGTTCTGGACTGGATATTGCAAATTTCTTGCATAAAAAACGGACGGGAAGCATGGTTTTTTGATTTTTTGTGTCAGCAGTATTGCTTCCGGGCATGGGAGTGGGGGCTTTGCAACCCGATAATTCATGCGTCTGGAGCGGTGTAATACCAAGGGCTACTGTCTCTGACTCATCTGTGAAGTGACGCGAAGGGCCTGTTCTGATTCTGTCGTGAGAGGGAGGATCGGGAATGGCTGGTGCGATTGCCTTACGGACGGATTATACGGCTTCTGCGTTACGGCGTCTGGCCTCTCGTACGCGGGATGCGAATGTTGCACGGCGCCTTTTGTCTCTGGCTGCGGTGCGCGACGGTGCCAGCCGGGGCGAAGCGGCGCGGATCGGCGGGATGGACCGGCAAACCCTGCGGGACTGGGTGCACCGGTTCAATGCTGCGGGGCCGGATGGCTTGCACGATCAGTGGCGCAACGGGTCGGTCTGCCGCCTGACAGCGGACCAACTGGCAGAATTATCGGCGCTGGTCACGACAGGGCCTGACCGTGCCCGGGACGGCGTGGTGCGCTGGCGTCGGGTCGATCTTCAGCGGGTCATCGAAGAGCGTTTTGGCGTCTCCTATCACGAACGCCATGTCTCCGCCCTGTTGAAGCGGCTTGGGTTCAGCCACGTCAGCGCGCGTCCGCGTCACCCCGGACAGGATCCGTCCGTCATGGACGCGTTTAAAAAAACTTCCCCACGATCCTGAGCGCCCACACCGGGCATCTGCCCAGAGGCAGGCGGATTGAACTCTGGTGGCAGGACGAGGCCCGCATCGGGCAGAAAAACGGTCTTGTCCGGCAATGGGCGCGGCGTGGCACCCGACCACGCCAGCCTGCCGATCAACGCTATGAGAATGCCTGGCTGTTCGGCGCCATCTGCCCCGCACTCGGCAAGGCGGCAGGCCTGGTGTTGCCGTTTACCGGCACGGCCAGCATGCAACTGCATATCGAGGAAATCTCACGCTGCGTCGCACGCGGAGCGCATGCCGTCGTCCTGCTCGATCGTGCCGGCTGGCATACGACACCCAAACTCAGACTGCCGCGCAACGTCAGCCTGATCTTCCTGCCGTCCCGCGCGCCCGAACTGAACCCGGTCGAGAATATCTGGCAGTTCCTACGCGCCAACTGGCTGTCCAACACCGTGTTCAGCGGCATCGAACACATCATCGAAGCCGCATGCACCGCATGGAACAACCTCACCGCCCTGCCACAGACCATCCGATCCATCGGCCTCAGAAAATGGGCTCATATAGGTCAAAGGTGATAGCCCGTAGTATAAGTGTGGATGGAGGCATGCGGCATATGTAAAATGGCGTGAATCATGGCGCCTTATGAATGATTCATGCAAAAAAACAGCATTTCTTCTGAATAATGCAATAAAGTTGCACGGCATCCGGATGATACTACCGCCTTGTATTTTTTCAGTTGAAAGTGCGGCCATGTCCTTTTTGGATGATTTACCTCTTTTGCCGCCGGACCCGCTTCTGGCGGTTGCCCGGCAGGCAGGGCAGGATAATCGGGCAGGAAAAATAGACCTTACGATTGGGGTGTACAAAGACCGGAGCGGGCAGACGCCAATCTTCAGAAGTGTCAAGGCAGCGGAAAGCTATCTTGTACAGAACGAACGCACCAAATCCTACATCTCGACCGACGGGGTCGCCACCTTCTGCAGCGCGATTACGGCTTTTGTACTGCCCACGCATCAGGTGGCGTGCAACAGGCTGGCAACCGTGCAGACCATCGGGGGCACGGGAGCGCTTTCACTCGCGGGCCGTTTCCTGGCCGAGAACTGCCCCGGTCAGGCCGTATGGATCGGCACGCCGACCTGGAGCAATCATGTCGCCGTCATGCAGCAATGTGGCCTGCCCATCCAGACCTATCCCCGCAGCCTGCCGGGGGGTGGACGCAATTTTACGGCCATGATGGATGTCCTGGCCAATAAGGCGCGACGGGGCGATATTATCCTGCTGCAGCCCGTGTGCCACAACCCCACGGGTGATGACTGGAACGATGCCGAGTGGGCCGAGATTGTGGAGCAGGTTGTCAGGGCCGGTCTCGTCCCGCTGGTGGACATGGCCTATCATGGCCTGGGGCAGACCCTGGATGCCGACCTGCTGCGCCTGCATGCATTGATGGAAAAGGTCGAGATCGCGCTGCTGTGCTATTCATGCAGCAAGAATTTCGGTCTGTACCGCGAGCGTGTTGGCGCGCTTTTGGTGGGGGGGCAGAGCCGCGCCCGGCCCGCGGCACTCCAGAGCCAGCTCGCCGCCATTGCCCGCGCCAGCTATTCCATGCCGCCTGCCCACGGCGCGGGCGTGGTGGGGCATATCCTGACCACGCCCGCCCTGCGTGCGCAATGGGAAGATGAGGTCAGGGACATGCAGGCCCACCTCCATGCCGTGCGCCAGACACTCGCTACCCATGAGCGGATTGGGCCGTGCAATGCGCGCGCCATTGCCAGGGGGCAGGGCATGTTCTGCATGTTGCCACTGCCACCAGCGATTATTATGCTGTTACGAAACGAACATGGTCTTTACATGGCCGATAATGGACGGATCAATCTGGCGGCATTGAATGAAAATAACCTGCAGCGGTTCGTCTCTCTCATCAACCAGGCATGGGAAAGCGCACAGGCCCGGACGGCGGTGGCGGCCGGTCTGCCGGCCTCATCATGAGATGGCGCTTTTCATGAATGATCCCTGTTCTGCCCAAGCTGCGAGATGACATATGTCCGATAGCAACACGACTGACGCGGAAGACGGCACGTTCTTCCTCTATGACCTCAAGGTCGAGGTCATTGCCCCGGAGGGCAGCAAGATCTGGTGCAATGCCAAAGTGGGAGACTACTTTGAAGTGAAAGGAGAACTCCTGCATTTCAGGGAGGACATGCCTTTCAGCCTGTACAATCTGGCCGCCCTGCTGCCACTCCTGCCAGCAAAGCAGCGGCATCTGGATAAAAATGACTGGATGTCCACTGACACGGATATCGCCTGCACCGACCCCAACTGCCCGACGCGCTTTCGGATCACCCGCACGGGGCTGCGACGGTTCCGCCATGATGAAACGACAGCCGTTTCCTGATTTTCTCTTTTTATGGATCAAGCATAATGCCAATTGACCGTTTTTATATTGATGGCTCCTACAGTATCTCCCGTATCATGAAGGGCGGATGGCACCTTGCAGGTGGCCATGGCCAGGTGGATGCGCAGCAGGCCATTGCCGACATGAAGGAATTTGTCGAGGCCGGCATTACGACATTTGATTGCGCCGATCATTATACCGGGGTTGAGGAAATGATTGGCCAGTTCCGGCAGGCCTACCCCGATCTTGCCAAAAAGACGCAGGTGCAGACAAAATTCGTGCCGGACCTTGATATACTGCCCACCATCAACCGCCAGTATATTACCAGCATCATTGATCGCTCGCTGGCGCGCATCAAGGTTGATTGCCTTGATCTGGTGCAGTTCTTCTGGTGGGACTGGAGCATTCCCGGTGCGGTCGAGACCGCTCAGGTGCTGCATGACCTGATGAAGGCAGGAAAGATTGCCCGCCTTGGCATAACAAATTTTTCCGTCGCCCAACTGAGCCAGCTCGTCGATGCCGGCGTTCCGTTCGTGACGAACCAGGTGCAATACTCCCTGCTCGATCGGCGCCCGGAGCGCAAGATGGTCGAGTATTGCACCGAGAAGAACATATATATCCTGACCTATGGCCAGCTTGCGGGCGGGTTCATTTCAGAAGAATGGCTGGGCAAGCCCGAACCCGTGGGGGAAATGGCCAATCGCTCCCAGACAAAATACAAGCTTATTATCGATGATTTTGGTGGGTGGGAAAAATTCCAGTCCCTTCTGCGCCTGTTGCACGATATCGGTCAGCAATACGGTGTGGGGATTGGTGAAGTTGCCGTGCGCTGGGTGCTTGAACAGCCGCGTGTGGCAGGTTCCATCGTGGGGGCGACCTCCACGCGTTACCTGAAGCGTAACCAGAGTATTTTCTCCTTTTCCCTCTCGCCGGATGATAACAGCCGTATCCGCCAGATCATTGGCGAGACCTCTTCCGTGCCGGGCGATTGTTATGAACTGGAAAATGATCGCACCGGCCGCCACGGGCGCATCATGCGCTATAACCAGAACAAGGTCTGATTCTCCATCATAGTCAGCCATGGCGCGAAGGATACCGGGGTCTGTTCCGTGTGAACTGCCCCGGGTCTGGTCTGGCTGTGATATGCCAATACGGGTCGGGGGCCGAACAGTGCTTGGGCCCGTAATGGTGCACCTGCCAGCAGATGAGACCGTTTCCTGCCGCTGGCAATCGCCATTCACGAAGGCAGGCGGTATATTGCCAGTCCCTGGGGCGTAATTCCGTAGTGGCAACCGGTGCGACCGGTCTGCTTATGAGCCCTGCCTGCACCCATAGTGGGGGCAGGGGGCTGATTGTCGCTCAAGGTGATCCGGGCAGAGGGAATGAGAGCCGTTGCGGTTCTGCATGTCGCCAGACGGTATTAAAAACCGGTCTGGACGTATCTGCATGTTCCCGCTCAGGGCATCATCCATTATCGGTTCAGATTTAGAGAAATCCGTAACCAACTGATTTAACACTAATTTTTAAGAAAAGATGGCTCCCGAAGTATGAGCCTAACCTAAGTGTCTATGGGCGTCTGAAAGCGTCAATAACCTACTGTTTCATAGACATATAATTTTCACCCTGTTTCCTGATGCGTCTGAACGTGTCCCACGATGGCCGTTTTTATCATGGGTCTGATCATGGGTTTGGTATCATGGGTCTGTTGATCCGATTCGATTTCCAAACCCCAGACCACAGGTTTCGCCGTGCCCCGTATCAGCCATAACCGCCTGACAGTCCGTGCCGTCTCGTCTCTCAAGGATGGTGTCTTTGCGGACGGAGGGAATCTGTGGCTGACCGTCAAGGGCAACACACGGGCGTGGTCGGTCCGCTACACCAGTCCGGTAACCGGCAAGGTGCGGGAAATGGGGATTGGCTCAACCCGCACGATCAGCCTTGCGGATGCCCGTGAGCGTGCCGCCGCTGCGCGCAAACAGGTCGCGAATGGGATTGATCCCCTCGAAGTCCGCCGTCAGGAGCAGGCCGAGCGGAAAAAGGAAAGTGGCCTGACATTCGCCCAGGTGGCTGAGAGGTTCATGGTCGAGAAAGCTCCCAACTGGCGCAGCGCCCGAGCGGCCCCCCTCCGGCAAGGCATACTTCGCATCCATATATGTCCGGTCATTGGCGACAAGATCGTGAACGATGTGGAGACGGATGATGTCCTGTCGGTCCTGCGGCCGATCTGGACCACCAAGCCGGAAACTGCCAGTCGGGCCCGGTGGCTGATCGAGAACATTCTGAACTATGCAAAAGTGCATGGTTGGCGGGATGGCGAGAATCCGGCTAGCTGGCGCGGCCATCTAGCGAATGTTCTGCCCAAACCCTCCGCCATGGCGAAGGTCGAGCATCACGCCGCCATCGATCGGAAGGATATAGCGAGGGTGATGGCCAAGCTGGCAGAGTCTCAGGGCATCGCTGCCAAGGCCGTCCGCTTCCTATGCCTGACAGCGGCACGCTCCGGCGAGGTGAGGGGGGCTGTCTGGTCGGAGATTGATCTGAAGGCCAAGATCTGGACCATTCCGGCCGAACGGATGAAGGCCGGGAGGGAGCATCGCGTGCCCTTGAGCGACGGTGCCACGTCTGTCCTGAAAGCCGTTCTGGCGCTTCGAGATCCAGCGCATGGGGATCTTGTGTTTCCAGGCCAGAAAGCAGGCAATCCGCTGTCAGACGTGGCGCTGTCCAAGGCTTTGCATCTGGCGGCCGGCACAAAGGATGTGACCGTGCATGGCCTGCGATCGACCTTCCGTGACTGGGCTGCTGAGGAAACCGACTATCCCCGAGAGGTGGCTGAGATGGCTTTGGCGCACGCTATCGGGGATAAGGTTGAAGCCGCTTATCGGCGGGGTGATCTATTTGATAAGCGGCGAACAGTAATGAAGGCGTGGGATAATTTTGTATAATGATTATTGCATTTTTGGTTCTTCGCTTTGGGGCGATAGCATATCGATAAAAAGTTCTCTAATATTGATCCAATCGCTATTTTCGTCGCGTCTAGCTTGCAATTTATAAATTCCGGCTTCATCAACTTGTAAATCATTGGAAATGATTGCTAAGGCGCCAGGCCGGCTGTAATCAATAAAGTTTATAGTCAGAGTATATTTTATTTTTTCGTTTCCTGACGGATCTAGAAGCCGCACATCGAAAGAATTTATTATTTCGCCATTTGTGAATACTTCAAACCTAATCCAAAACTGCCTAAGTATAACAGGAAGAAATGGAACGACAACTCTTCCTGGGTATGCGCCAATAATAGTCTGATATCCAGTTATTTCTGCTCTGATTTGCTCGCAGAAAATAACTGATTTTATAATTTCTTTAGGCATATGCTCTGCTTCCATGCCTATAATTTTCGTAATTTGTTATAGAAATTTCGATGGTTCCATTACCAACCATTGGTCCTGTGACGGGAGGGAGGCCTTGGCTGGATAAATCAGCGGCTTGCATCACGTAGTTTTCCGGAGGTGGAGGAACTCTCACATTTGAAAACGGCTCACGATCCATTGCTGCATATAGCTTACTGATCGTTTTTAGCGTTGGATTTCCTCGCAGATGAAGCCATTTACTGACGGTGCTTTCGTCGACGTCGAGTTCGTCTGCCATCTGAGCCTGTGTGAGACCACGTCTCATGGCTTCTTGAGCAAAAGTTTCGCTGATTGCAGCTTGTAATTCCTCTACAAGCAGCCCGTGCACGCGTTGGAATTTATCTAGGACGATTCGAAAGGACATTTCCGGTTGCCGTTCCAGTGATGGGAGTAAGTAAAGGTTCATTCAGAGATTCTAGAAAAGACCGAGCATCCTTAATAAAGGGGTCCCATTTTTCATCGCCTTCACCGAGGTGTAGCACGTTGGCGTCTTCTCCGGAATGTAAAATAAGATGATTTATTTCTGGGAACCATCCAAATAGTCGAACATCGTTTGTTTTTAGTTCCCATATTGATTCTGTAATAGGGCGTAGGCACCTCAAATCGATTGGGTAGACCATTTTTCTTCCGTCGCAGAAGCTTTTGAACTTCGCATAAACTTGTACTGCGGGTTCGGGATCATCTGGGTCCTGCACCGTTACGCCAGGTAAACCCTGATCGATCCAGCTTATGAATTTGGGCGTGCCCCATATTTGTCTCCAATGCCCGTCCCTTAATGGAGGATCGAACGAATAAGGTTCGAACCCATGTTTACGCATCGCGTCTACTAAGGTTGCAATATATGGCAAGGGGGCAGGAGGCACAACGTCCATTTGTGATACATTGGCAGGAAGTGCGGGATTAGAATGAGAGGGGACCGGCAAACGCGACTCCGAAGCACGCTGAATGATGGCGACAAATTAGCTTGTAACAACACAAGCCGCCACTCTTGCTAACGCTCGTTTCCCTAGGTCAGATAGAGACATAAAAAACGAGTGTTCCACGTGTTCCACCACGCTAGGCACCTAGAGTAACTGCGGTTTTTCGGAGGTGCAGAGTGGAACACGTTGGAAAATGCGCGGTGTTCCACGTGTTCCACCTCCGGGCCGGTTAAGTGCGAAGAATGGCGGTTTCCCACCATTTTCTGCAATCGGAGATGAAAGCACTACCCTGGAACACTTTCGTATGCCTGCAGGAAATCCTCGATGTTATCGCTCATCAGCAGGGGCATCCGGGCCCGTATGACCTTCTCGGGCCAGTCCCACCATGCCAATGCCAGCAACCGCTCGATGGTTCTCTCAGGGAAGCGGTATTTGATGACCCGGGCCGGATTGCCACCGACGATGGCATAAGGCGGTACGTCCTTCGTCACCACGGCCGCCGTGGCGATGATCGCGCCAGACCCTATGGTTATGCCGGACATGATGTTGGCCCGCGCGCCGATCCAGACGTCATTACCGATCACAATATCTCCCTTGGTGGAATGGTCATCGGATGCGTCAGCTGCTTCGGGCCAGAAATTGCACTGGTTCTTGAACGGGTAGGTGGTGATCGTGTCCGTGCGGTGGTTGCCCAGGATCATCAGCACCTCGCGGGCGATCGAGCAGTATTTTCCGATCTTCAGGCCGGCATATTCGGCCTCTATGATGATGGGAGAGCCCTTGGCGCCATACGTATGGTCCCCGATCTCCCAGCCCCATTCCTCGATCTCGTGGGCCAGTGTGTAGCGTAGGAGCAGCGAAAAGGCGTTCTTGCCGTAATACATGGGGCTGCGCTCTCCCGTTCTGGTTGAGGTTATGCGATGTGCGTTTCTGCATATCGGCTGCCGAAGTGTCAGGCTTTTAACGGCACGCACCCAATGTCCGCAATGAGGCTAAGAAAACCGCAATGTTTCGTGACTTATGAAGGGTTGACGGATCTCTCTCTGATCGCAATGTATGGGGGGTCCGGTGAGGTGAGAACGGCTACCTCACGCACCTGCTAGCCGCAGGTAACTAACCTGGCACCTCTTATGCCGCGAAGAGGGCTGGGCCAAGAGATCGGGGATTGCGTCCCGCCCGGACAAAAAAGAGACCGGTTCGCCGGTCTTTTTTTTATGGGCGAACAGGAAGGCAGAGGCGGCCGGCGGCGCGCCTGGTGGTAATGGTTCGTTCTGGCACACGGTAGGCGGTCTTCACGCGATAAAGCCCGTCTCGGTCCCGTTCCAGCCCTACGGCAATCAGGACATATTCGCCTTCCTGCTGGCTTGATCGAAAGCGTATCACAAGTTCAAAATTGTCCGCATGTTTGGGGGCTTGCCCTATCAATCCGGGCGATTGGCCAACGCGCCGAAGGGCGGACATGCACATGGCATAGTCTTCTGGATGGTCCTTGGCGATATGCCAATGGGCCTGCCGACTGAGGTAAAGTTCCCCCGGTTCGAGGTCTGTTTGCAATGTGCGGTTAATAAGCTGAACGTCGAGAGAGCCTAATCGGAGCGCAACGCATTGAGCTTTGCTTGTGGGTGCCTCCACCTATTCGCTCTTCCTCAACCGCACCCCAGCCCCACCACCATTCTCAGCGATGAACTCGACTCCAGCCGCCTCCAGGGCGGCGCGGATGGCAGAGATTGTTGATTTTCTGGGGGCTGTCACTTCATCCTCGAATCGGACGATAGTGCGTTTTGGCACGCCACTGGCCTCAACCAGTCGGTCCCTTGACCACCCCAATAATCCTCGGGCGGCGCGAACCTGTGCGGATGTAATGTCCTCCACAGCGCCATTTGTGCTTGCGTTCATCTGCACATAGTGGCATCCAGAAGGACGTTCCGCAAGGAGCGAACGACCGGACAGGGAGCTTGGACCCTCCCATGCCCGGCCTAACCACAACCGAAGCGGAGTTTCGGCAATGGCTAATCGTGCCTATAGCACGCCCAGACACACATGGGCATGCTCCCGGCTGGGTACAAGCGTACTCAGCTCCATTTTTCCCAAAGCTGGGAAAGACCCCTTACTTACATCCGAGCATCTGGCGGCCGGGCTGATCTTCCCCGCGCTGCTCCTGCTCGCCCTGGCCGGGTTCGCCCAGCCGGAGATTCTGCGCTGCGGCAGCGCGAAACCCCACCCCACAGTGATCGCGCTGGCGGAGGTGGCCCGATGAGCGAGACACCGAGAGACCGCGTGCATGCCATCGTATGCGATTTGGGGTCTTTGGCTGAAATCTTGGATGCCCTGATCTCCGCCTCAGAACCTGTCCCCGTGCAGTGGATGCATGGATGGGTAAAGCGCCTCCACACCGAACTGGATGTGGCATGGCTGGGTATCCCCGATGAGCGCCGGGAGAGAGCTAAATGACCAGCCCCATCCGCAAGGCCACCATGGCCGCCCTTGGCGCTGATCGCCGGTGCTGGAAGGAACCCGCCACCATCGACGCGGAAACACAGATGCGGCGTTTTGGCGTGGCCTACCGCAAGGTCATCCGCACGCCCGCCCGAACTCTTTCCGATCTACAGGACAAAGCCCGGCTGGTGATGCTGTGTAATCCGAAGCCCGACACCATAGAGGGCAGCCTTGCCCGTGACATTCTGGCGATGAAGGGAGGGGTGAAGTGAAAGACCCTTATGATCTCGGCAAGTTAATCGTAACCACGGAAAATAGCTGTAACGAACTGGACCGGCTTGTGCATGCCCTTCGGCTGATGGGTAGCCAGATGATGGACGCTGCCGACATTCCAGCGCCCGCGCCTACCAAAGAGGACATTGGAGGATGGGCAGACGGGCCTTATTGGGCAGCCCATACGCTGGAAAAGATCATCGCCGGTCTGCGGAGGGCCACGAAATGAGCTGTATCCCGAACTTCCCGGAGAGAGGGGAATATGCCCTCAACTGGCAGCAGCACACAGCCCAGCACTTGCGGAATACCCTTCACACCCTCGCGCATGACATGGACATGACCGATGAGGTCACCATGGAGATCAAGAGTCGGTGGATGGACGTGGTGTTCTGGCTGGCTGACTTCACCGCAAAAATGGAGGCCACCGCACAGGAGGACGCCGAGGCTGTGAAGGCCGGAGGGTATGCAAAATGAAACGCATCCTGATCCACGCAGCCCTGTGGTTTCTCATCCCGCTATCAGCCTGGACGATCCGGGCTGGCAACGCGCTGGGTATCCTGACAATGCGCCTGTGGGCGGAGGTAAAACCATGAGCAAGAGCCCGGAAGCCCCGGTCACGCCGATCGTGCCGGACCTGCAGTTCATAGGCTGGCAGATAGCCGAACAGACGTTCTCAGACGGGGAAGGAGCGGCAAAGCTGCTCGATTACCTGCAGGGCGCAGCCTATGCCATTGGCTTTTCCATCTGGAAGGAAGGCGGCGTGCCCCGTGGCCAGATGCATTACGTGGCCGAGACCATCGCCCAGGCGGGGAAAGCCCGTTGGGTCGAACTGACGATGGACCCGGCTTTCATCGCTTTCCTGTCCGCAGACCCGGAGGGCCGGGCATGAGCCGTCCTGCACGCACCTGGTCCGCCCGCGACCTCCGCCGGATTGAACACCTCCGCAAGGAGGGTCTGTCATGGCGCGAGGTAGGCGAGGCGATGGGCAGCAGTTCCGCGTCCTGCCACCGGGCATGGCGCGCGCATACCGCGCCATCCAGCCTCGCAACGCCCGACCGGCTGGCCGCCATACAGGCTGCCACCACGGAAATCAGCGTCATGGCCGGGATACTGGCCCGCATGGTGGAGGGGGACAAACAGACCGACACTGAGCTGGCATGGCTGGCCGATGGGATCGGTCGATATGCCCACGCCATTGAGGACTGCCTGTCATGAAAACAACTGCGGGCGGTCCATAAACCAGATTGTGTCCCGGCGTGTCTGGGAATGTCATGCAATACTCGCAAACATGAAGTTTGGGTAACGGCTGTTTGGAACAGGAGGCTTGTTCATGGCTGATGATGAGGAAGAACTGGGGGTGATTGGTTCCGGATATGGCTGTGGTTATACCCCCAATCATGTACATCGAAAAAAGCACAGAAGTGCCATGAAATTGGCCGATGAAATCGACAATCCAGTTCTGATGTGGGCAGAAGTATATGATTATCTAGTGCATACCTGTATTTTGGAACTTAACGATGGAGAAGAAGTCGCGGTCTCTGATGTGATTATTATGCCAGAAATGGCGGATTTCTTTCTGCGGATAGCATATGAGGTTCTTTGTTTGGCAGAAGGCAAGCGCCGTGCTGGAGAGGTTAGTGATCATAGTGATTTTTTATTTAACTCATCTCCTGTATTACCCAAAGAAGCCATTAAGTTGTTGCCACAGGCCCTAAGCTTTACGCGTCGAGGCTACAATGCTTTTGCTGAGCTGGCTGCTATTCGTCAGAAAATCCAAGAAGCCAGATTATATGACTGTCTGCTCGCAGATGGGCTGAGCTCTCGAGAGGCGCTGGATGCGTTGTCTCACGAGTTTGGGGAACTGGATCATGCCAGGCGTCGTAAGCGCATCAGAGAAGGGCGATATTTCCGAGAACGCCATGTCTGGTTTGAATCTGATGACGCGACGTTTCGTCATCTGTGCTGGCGCATGAAGATAGGTGACGCCAAGAACCAATAAGGGATGAAACGTCGGGCCGTCCTTCTTTCTGGAAACCTGCATGATAATGGGAATATTTCAGAATCCATGACACGCCCTGACGTGTCGCAATGGATATGGAGATTCCCACACATGCCGATTGCCTTGACCGACCGTGTCCTCTTGCGGATCGATGATGTCATGCGGGAGACAGGAGCCAGTCGCTCCACCGTCCATCGCCTGATGGCTGCAGGGACACTGGTTCGGGTGAAGATCGGGCGGGCCACGCGGATTACGGCAGACAGCTACGCCGCATGGATCGCCTCGCTGACGCAGCCCGACAATGCCTGAAATGGAAATCGCCAGCCCACGATAAGCGGACCGGCGACCCGGAAACACCACACAAACAATGATTGCACAGCGTTTGTAGGGACTGCCGGGTCGATTCGTCCATCTAAATTCGTGGCTGGCACATAGGAAAGTGCCGATGCCGAGCCTTGAAAAGCGCGGACACCCGGAGTCCGTACAGAATCCGGGAAATTCCCTCCTTCTGGCCGTCTGGCCGGAGGTGCGCGCATGAGTGGAACCACTGCTTTTGACGCCGCCACGCGCCAGCAGATGGTGCGGGCCATGACGCGCGACTACCTCGATCAGCTGGAACGCTGCATCGCACAGGACCCGCCCCCCTTGGGTGAGGGACGTAGCATTGCCCAGTGCGCGGCGTTCTCCGCCATGAGCCACCTTCTGGGGCTGGAACTGGAACGTGCCGGACAGCAGGCCCTTGAGGTGCTGGTCGGTGCCGTAACCATCATGCGCGATGTGGCGCTGGGGCGGGAGTTGCAGCCATGACCCGGCACCGTATCGACTTCGAGCGTATCAATCGTGCCGCCCTGGTCGCATTGCCTGCCCTGCTGGGGCGCTGGCTGCCGGACGGCAGGCGCGAAGGCCACGAATGGGTGGCCCGCAATCCCCGGCGCGGCGACCGCGAACCGGGCTCCTTCAAGGTGAACATGAATACCTGCCGCTGGTCTGACTTTGCCACGGGCGACCGGGGCGGTGATCCCGTATCGCTGGCCGCCTACCTGTTCAATATCCGCCAGGGCGAGGCCGCAGCCCGTCTGGCGACCATGCTGGGGCTGGGAGGTGACGCATGAACGAAACCGACATGCCCACCGATTACACCGATCCCGCACCTGATCCGCATATCCCCGTGCCTGCCACCTCCGTCGATAATTTCGGCAATGTCACGGACCTTACACCCGGCATCGAAACTGCCTTTGCTCCGCTTTCGGAGGTCGAACGGCAGGGAACCAGCCCCGGTGATGATGGCCGCGAGATATGGGAGCCTGTCCGCCCCGCACCGTGCGCGCCAGACATGCCGCGTGGTGCCTCCGCCATGTGGGTCTACCGCGATGCGGACGGCCAGCCGCTCTGTGCCCGTTTCCGCAAGGATGATGGTGCGGGCGGCAAGGTGGTGCTGCCCCTGACTTACGGCCGCCGGATCTGGACCGATAACCGTAGCAACCGCCGCGATGCGACGGGCTGGCACTGGAAGCAGGGCGCAAAGCCGTTGCCGCTCTATGGGCTGGACCAGCTTGCAGCCTTTGGGGATGCTCCCGTGCTGCTGGTGGAAGGCGAAAAGACGGCGGACGCGGCCGGTCGCCTGTTCTCCGATTTTGTGGTCATGACCTCGCAGGGTGGCAGTAAGGCTGCGGCCAATAATGACTGGTCACCCCTGGCCGGGCGCAGCGTCACCATCTGGCCGGACAATGACGATGCAGGCCAGTCGTGGGCGGACGATGTGATCCGCCTGCTGCGCGAAGCAGGGGCAGGGATCACGCGCAAGGTCGAACTGCCGACCGGCCTGCCACCGGGATGGGATCTGGCTGATGACCTGCCGTTTGACATGACGCAGGGCGGGGATGTGCCGGATATGGAGATCCTGCGCCCGCTGCTGGACAAGGCCCCGCTGGCCGCGCCCAACGTGGAAATGCCTCACGGTTATTACATGAACCGTTTCGGCCTGAACTTCATGCCCGAGGCCACGGGCGACCTGCCACCATCCCCTGTCTGGATTGCAGCCCCCTTCGATGTGGTGGCTGAAACCAATGACGGCACCGGGCAGGCATGGGGCCTGCTGATCCGCTGGGAAGACCGCGACCACCGCCCGCACCAGTGGGCCATCCCCAAGAAGCTGGTACATGGCGAAGGCAAGGAGATCGCAGGTGAGCTGGAAGATGCCGGGCTGAACTGCTCCATTTCCGCCACACGCCACCTCCGTCAGTTTATTGCCAGCGTGAAGACCCGCACCCGCCTGCGCTGCGTGGACCGGGCCGGATGGCATGCCACCAGCAGCGGGCCAGCCTTTATCCTGCCCGGCGGGGTTACGATGGGCAGCGGTGCGCGTGCCGTGGTGTTCCAGTCCACCCGTGCCGCCATCGGGCAGGAGTTCGCCACAGCTGGCACCCTGGCCGAATGGCAGCGTGAGGTGGCGGCCTATGCGGTGGGTAACAGCCGTCTTGCCCTGTTCCTGTCCGCAGCCTTTGCCGGGCCGCTGCTGGACATTTCCGGTGAGCAGTCCGGCGGCATCCATCTGGTCGGCAAGTCCCAGTCCGGCAAGTCCACCTCCGCCTATATTGCAGGCAGCGTGTGGGGGCGTGGCGACCGTGATGGCCAGATCCGTGCATGGCGCGGCACGGCCAACGGGCTGGAAGGTGTGGCGTCCGAAACCTCCGATACCGTCCTGATCCTTGACGAGATGGGGCAGGCCGACAGCCGCGAGGTCGGGGACATTATTTACATGCTGGCCAACAACACCGGAAAGATGCGGGCCGGGCGCAGCGGTAACGCCCGCACCCGCAAGACATGGCGGGTGTTCTTCCTCTCGACCGGCGAGGTCACCCTGGCCGCCAAGATGGGCGAGGCAGGCAAGCGCACGATGGCCGGGCAGGAGGTGCGCCTCGTGAACATCTCCGCCGATGCCGGGGCCGGGATGGGCGCATTCGAGAACCTGCACGATATGGAATCCGGCGGTGCGCTGTCCGACCACCTGCGTGTGGCTTCGCGCACCTGGTATGGCACGGCGTCACGGGCCTTCCTGTCGCGTCTGGCGCAGGACCGGGGCAATGATGCGGAGGGGCTGCTTGAGGCCATCAAAACCATCCGTGCCCGCTTTGACGATGCCTTCCTGCCCGACGGAGCAGATGGTCAGGTGCGCAGCGTGTCGGCCCGCTTTTCCCTGATCGCGGCAGGCGGTGAACTGGCAGCCGGATATGGCGTGCTGCCGTGGCAGGGTGGCGAGGCCTTCCGCGCGGCGGGCGCTTGCTTCCAGTCATGGCTGGCCGAACGTGGCGGGGCAGGGGCCAGCGAGGACCAGCAGGCCATTGAACAGGTGCGGGCCTTTATCGAGGAGCATGGCGAAAGCCGCTTCACCAACCTCAGCCGTGACACCGAAGGCGAGATGGTCGCCAACGAGAACATCCGCACCAATTACCGTGCCGGGTTCAAACGGCGTGTTGGCACGCCGGAAGGCGACCAGTGGCAATACCTGCTGCTGCCCGAGATGTTCCGCAAGGAGGTGTGCAAGGGACTGGATGCCAAGCGGGCGGCCCGTGCGCTGTGTGATGCGGGCTACCTGCTGCCAGATCCATCGGGGCGGCGCATGTCGCAGTCCGTGCGCATCCCCGATGTGGGCCGGTCGCGCGTCTATGTCGTCAGCAGCGCGATCATGGGGGATGACGATGCGTGACATTCCCCCGTCCGGCTCCGGGTCAGTGTTTTTGCGGTGTTCCATGTGTTCCACGTGTTCCATCTCTCTGGAACCCGCACAAAACTGCCAGTTATCACATGTTCAGGGTGGAACACCGCGCAATTTCGCCGGTGTTCCACGTGTTCCAGATGCGGCAAAAACCGGGGTGGTGGAACACGTGGAACACGTTGGCATCTGCTTACGTGTTCCAGCACGAAGCGAAAAATATGGCTGTTTACCGCCATTAAATCAGCATGGAACACCGGGAACACGTGGAACACCGCATTTTTCATGTGTCGGGCCGGAATGCGACATATGGTGAGCCGTAACCTATCGGACTGGGTATCCGATCTGCTGCCCCAACTGGCACCGGAGCAGGTGCCAGAAATGGCAATGCCACCCGCTAATGATCCGCAGCCGGTCGAGGTGGTTCCTGCCATGCCGTCACCTCCGGCGGAGGGGATCGACCTGTCCAGTGTCACCCATGCCGAGCGCAGGGCGGCTCTGACCGGCTCCGCCATGGCGCTGCTGGGGGAGGCCAGGCATTACGGCGTGTCGATCGTCGTGCGGTGCGGGCATCCGCGCCTGTCCGGCAAGCTGCCACCCGAAGCCACCGAAACCCGTTTCCTGCATCGCCTGGGTGAAAGCCGCCGGGCGGTGGTGATTGCCGCCGATAGCCTGGCACGAGGATGGGCCGTGGAATGGGATGAAGAATACACTGAATCTCGCATCACCCCGCCACGACGGGCAGTGACGGCTGATGTTGAACCCTACGTCGTGGATGCCCGAGCCAATCGCAGGCCCGCGTCATGGGTCGATACGGAGGGTAAGCCTGTGCCGGAGGGATCGGTCTGCCAGTGCTGTCGCGGCACGCTGTGGTGGCGCGAGATGATGCGCCCGCAGGGATGGCGCTGCCGGACCTGCCACCCACCGACCGGGGCTGTGCCGGTCACCGAACAGGATACCCGTGAAGGGGCGGACGGCGCACCGGCAAGGATTGCATCATGAGCAACAAGGATGAAACGCGCCTGATCCGCAGCGTGAAGGGGCGCACCACAAGGGCCGTCCTGTCACCCGATCTGATCCACTGGCCCTCCGTGCGCTATCTGACGATCGAGCCGGTCATGGGGGCGGATGAAATGCCGGTGCCCGATCGCTGGCACCTATATTGCTGGTTTCAGGATATGAGCGTGGGACAGATCGCCAGTGCTGGGCCGTTGTCCGACCAGCGTCGGTCTGCCCTACGCATTGGGGCCATCCATGACGTGATAGTGCTGGATACGTCCCGGCCTTATCCGGCAGGGCCCTCCGTCACCAATGAGGACCGGCTCTGGAAGCGCATGCCCGGCGTTTATGGCGGGGAGGTTATGGGCGAGAGGGTGGCAGCCCATATGGCCTACACCCACAATCTCGATAACACCCAGGCGATAGAAAACACGTTCCGATACCTCTCCCGATGGGCGGAGGGCATCACGGACGCCCGGCTGAGGAACGAGATCCGGCACCAGAGCTTCTGGGCTGCCATGGACTACCTGCAGAAGTTCTTCACGCCAGATGATGAAGACAATGGCGACGACCCAGATGCCGATGACACGGGCGGGATCGGTGATAGGGAGCCGGTATAACTGCCATGACGGAGTGGAGTGTCATTTTGTGCAGGCTCGCCTCTTTATCTTAAAAAAATGGGGGCCGAAGCCCCCATTCCATTAAACCCGTCCGTCCCGGATTGTTGTCCGCTTTCCATTCTTGAATTCGGAAAGCCGTCCCTGATTGATCTTGTAGTCTGCGGCAATGAGGTGCTGATGTTCACCAGCACTGAGGCGCAAACGGATATCAGCCAGTTCAGCAGGGGAAAGGTGACGGATTGGTCGTTTCTGGGCTGCCATCGCAGGCCCTCCTGTAACAAGTTTCCACTTGACACCAGGACCCCAGACGGTAAAGGCTGCCTTTACTGCGGCGGTGGTGATTTTCTCCTCTTACCGTTTCGGGCCCTAACCCGGTTGTGGCTTACGAGTTGATGCACCAGCGTTGGATGGCTTGGGGCTGCAACCCCAGCCATCCGAAACCAATGCATCAGCATCACCAAAATATATCTCGTACTTTCCGCCGGTTTGGAAGTACTCTCCTTTGGTATTCTTCTATGAATACCAAGCGTTCCAAAATTCATAGAAAATATCAGCGAATTTTCGCAGTCGATTTTTGATGCAAGAATTTTAGAACTAACTGCGAACAGACCGAATCGACTGTTCACGATTCAATTTCCCTATCTTACTGCGCCTAAACATAAATGTTGTGTCACATACACGAGTCTGCGGAGAGGACGTCGACAGGTGATGGAGCCGCTAAATGGTGCACCTGAGCGTATGGAATGGTTCTTGGTCATATCTCCCATACAGGTCGTTATGCCGCCCAAAATGAGGGGCACAAATCTGATTGGTTTGCCGGTTTCAATCAGGTTGAGAGTTCCGAAATCGACTGATCATCGACCAGACTTCTTTTGTTTTTTACGATCAGCACCACTGCGTATGTCCGCACATATTTTCGCTATCAGTTCGTCCATCTCTTGTCGCCTTTCTGCTGCTGCACCAATCCCCATTGTTTCATCAACCTGATGACGATCCCATCGCGGCATACGTGGGCCCAGATGATAGGTTGGTTGAGGAATTTTTCCTTCCTGCTGAAGGCGGGCAATGCTGTGATATTTGACGGAGAGGTAATCAGCCAGCCCCTGTCGATCCAGCCAGCGTGGTAACGAATCATCCATTGTCGCGTCTCCCTACGCACCAAACAAACGGCTGAAAAATCCCTTCCGTTTGCTTTCACCATTATCGTCGGCAGCCACGTCAGCTTCGGCTGCATCAGGCAATGTCGAATGGTCCGGCATTGGGTGTGCGCTGCTCGCGGACACCTCCGTCATGACGTCCGCCTTATCACCTGCCATCGGTATTTCGGTTGGCCGGGCTTCATTATCCTGACTGCTTTGTGCGGGGGCGGCTGATTTCCGTGCCATCGTGGTGCGCTTGCGATGAATGACCTGTCGCTTCGGCCGGGCCAGTTCATGCTCCTGCCGGACGCGGGCCAGGGTGGTGATGAACGAGCTGAACGTGAGGGAGAGCCGCTCCTGTTTCCTGAGCATCTCCCAGACGGCTTCCCGGCTGTATCCATCCTGCATCTTGCGCTCGATCCACGGTAGTCGCTTGCGCATCACGGCGACGGCTTTTCGCTTGATCGGCATGGGCAGGTCGCTCCGCTCAGGGGATGGGGACTATGTTTCAGGCCATTGTGCTGGGTGGCGGGTGCCTTTTCAAATATGTCTCCGTTTTGTGTCCTTAATCTGGTCTATACACAATACGCAGTCCTGATGGACTGTAAGGCATTGAAAAACCTATGATAAAAAATCATAGCCGCTCAGAAACGGAAAAAAGTCTAATACCAGACCGGCATTTTTCCTTGGGAAACTGCCAACGCGGGTAATAATTTTTGACCCGTCCTTTTAGGCAGGTCGAGAACAAGGATTTCCCATGCCAATCATCACCTTCAAAGTGACCGAACAGCAGAAAATGGACCTCGATGCGGTGTGTGGGGCGAACCAGTCCCAATACATCCGCGACGCGGTGTTCAGGCAGGTGGAACAGAGTGAGCGATTGGACAGGATCGAATACCGGCTGTTTGACCTTGAGCGCACTGTCGGGCGGCTGGCGAACAGGCTGGATAAGGCTCATGCTAAGCCGGATGCACCCGTGAAAGCGGACGTGTCGCCGGAGGTTATGGGGATGCTGGCCGAAGTGGTGCTGCAGTTGCGTGGCATCATACAGCCGGGCAAGACGACCTCCGCCATAGCGAGTGTGAAACAGGCGGGCTGGCCTGCGCTGAGTATCCGGTAAGCCCCCCCCCTCCCGCGCCACTGGGGATCTGGGTAGTTGATTTGACCATCCAGGCACGTCCTTGCGCGTGTGCAGTTCGCTTATGGTTCGTCCGTATTTCGGACGATCAGTGCCGACGGATTTCGTCGCCACAAAGAGCTACCATTTTGATCCGCCGGAACTGGCGAACCAATCCTCGCGCGCGCGTATCTCGCAGCGAAGGCGGTCAGCGGGTCATGGCCCTGTCGCGCTATTGCGCGCGTGTGGGCCTGTCTCATGTGTATCACTTCCACCGCTTAACGCCCCCAGTCGGGGTATTTCCCGAGTGACGGATTCCAGCCCATCAATGCTAACATTTGCTAACAGGCACTTTGCGCAGGAATGGCGGAATACAGCCAAAAATAACACAGTCCTTCGCGTGCGCGCGCGTACTGGTCTGTTAATCCCGGCATTGCCGGGGTAGTTCAGCCCGCAATATGATGCGGCATGACAGGTATCAAACCCATATCCGAATGGACGCCGCCGGAGGTGGTGGACGTATTCAGCATCAGGCGAGGCGCACGAAACCCACAAAGGCGCTATTGCCCAATGTCGCAGGCCGCATTTGCCAGGCGGTATGGCTTTACCGCTTCTGCCATGGCCGACTGGGAGCAGGGACGCCGGAAGCCTGATCCAGCAGCCCGCACCTTGCTAGCGATGATCCAGAAGGATCAGCAGGCCGTGGACCGGCTATTGGGCCACAAAGATGCTGAACCAGCCAAGCAACGCCAGTGAACGGCGTTTTAGGCGGCCGGATAGCGTTTGAGAATACGGCTGATAAGTGGTCCGGCGCTGGCCATGAAAGCATCGTCCAAGTCCATTTCCGTCTGTATGATCTGCTCTTTGATCCGGTCATAAGTGCTGCGCCACATGCCTTTGGGGCGCCTTGGGATGCGGGTATATCGGTCGATGCTTCCCTTTGCTCCCAATCGCCGGAACAGCTTGCGGCGTCTGATATGCAGACGGTCCTGATCGTCCGTGTTGCGGGTGGCATAGGTCATCCGGAAACAATGGCGGCAGGCGAGCTGGCGGGCATTGCTGGACAGGTGCAGGGCAGAGACCCGGCGTCCACAGTAAGGGCACAGGAGCCACGGCCTTTGCCCTCCGTAATTGCAGGGCGACCATGAGATACGAATGGGTATGCTGACGACATAATGCCCATCTTTGTCTTCTGTCTCGACCTTCCATGAAAGCCGGAGGGTGTCCTCAGCATATTCTCCACGCATATCTTCACAGGTGGCATCACCCCATGACAGACGGGCTTTCCATCCCTCCGTAAGCGCCCCCATCTTCGCCAGGTCACCGACCTTGACTTGGCGGGTTACACCCACACGAGGTCTGCCTTCATACGGTCTGCCCGATCCCAAGCCTCCCATAGCTGTCCCCCTTTTGATTTCCGCTGTTGGTATTTCCGAAATCATTAGGAAAATTATACCATGAACACACGGAAAAATGGCTGTATCCAGCAGAAAACCAATGATTTTTCGGTATGCGTTGTTCTTTGAAAAATAGACCCTGTTTGGGCAGTGTAACTCTACACCTATTTCTCGTCAGAGATCGTAGAGGCATGACCTGCCAGTTGACGGTGTTTCGTAGCTGATAGGGGATTGTCCCCCACCTCCGGGCTGAAAAGCAGGATCTCGAGCAACTTGTCAGGAATGGGTTCCGCTGTCACATCCGCGAACTGCTGGGAGAGGGAAGTCTTCACCCACGTTCCGAAAGGGTCATCTTGGCCTACTGGATGGAGGTGACGACCGGATACGGCGTTCTTCTTGCCCATTGACCCCGCTCATGCGTTTTTCTCGCTGTATGCATAATGGTCGGGTGGAGCGTGTGGTTACATGCGTGCATAGCATACCTGACAGCCGCAGTCCGGAATGGGCATGAAATCCGGATGATATGTCCCGGTGCTTCCCGGTGCGTCTACGTGTTCCAGAAGGGTATACCGATACGGTGCAACGGAGCGGAACACCTGAATGGCGGCTTTCCGTGTTCCATTAGGGTTGTCTAATTGCAAATGGAACATTATGGATGAAGGTCTAGACCCAAACGGAACACTTTTAGGGATCATACCATGCGATACGGATATGCCCGCGTCTCGACCATCGACCAGAACGCTGCCACGCAGGAGGAGGCACTCGCCAACGCCGGGTGCGATATGATCCGTGTCGAGAAGAAATCCGGCACGAGCAGGGAAGGGCGGTCCGAACTGGATACACTGCTGGCCTTCCTCCGGACGGGTGATGTTCTGGTGGTGACGCGCATAGACCGGCTGGCCCGTTCCATAGCTGACCTGCAAACCATCATCGCGGAGGTGAAAGCCAAGGGGGCGCAACTGCAATGCACCGAGCAGCCCGTCAATACCGGGACGGCGGCCGGCAAGGCCTTCCTCGATATGCTGGGTGTGTTCGCGGAGTTCGAGACCAACCTCCGCAAGGAACGCCAGATGGAAGGGATCGCGGCGGCCAAGGAGCGTGGTGTCTATAAGGGGCGCAGGCCATCCATCGACCGCGACCAGATCCATGCCATGAATGCGGAGGGGATCAGCCCGACCGAGATTGCCCGGCGGCTGGGAATTGGTCGCACGTCTGTTTATCGGTGCCTGGGGAAAGTGGCTGGCTGATTAGGTCTCATGCACCAGGGCGCAGTCATCCACAGCAAGGCTTCCTTACAATTTTCAACCAGAGCAAAGAGGCTGTCGCCTGTAGGCTGGTGACAGCAGGCAGGGCCGCTTGGGATGTGAAAATGATGGGGGTGATTATGAGGGTTTGGAACAGGGCCAAATCGCGTTCAAACCGGTCTGGACGTGTCAGAACGTCCCCGGAAAGCGCATCGCTCATCATGGGTTTAATCGTGGGTCCAGATTTCACGAAATCCGTAACCTACTGATTTAACACTAATTTTTAAGGAAAGGTGGCTCCCGAAGTAGGACTCGAACCTACGACCCAGCGATTAACAGTCGCTTGCTCTACCAACTGAGCTATTCGGGATCAGCGTTGGTGAGCAGCTTATAGCCACACTGATGGGGGAGCGTAAACCCCCCTTTTGAACTTTTTTAAAAAAAGGGAAAAAAGGGAACCCCGACAGGCTAAAAGCAGGGTAATGCCTTCGCATCTTGGGAGAAACCGCAGCCAATGGTCGAACAGAACAGGGAAGGCAAGCCACGCCAGTTGCTCCGCCGTGCGCTCGTGCCCATGCTGGTGGCAGGTGGATGTGCCGTGGTGGGTTCGCAATGGATGCAGAGCCGCCAGCAGGCGCGGATCGTTCGCCGTGATGATGTCCTGCTCGATGGCCAGCCCCATGACATGACGCTGGCATGGCCCTACGCGCAGTCCTCCACCCTATATAACGTTGCCCTGCGGCAGGATTTCTTTTTGCAGTACCGCCTCAACGTGCAACTGCGCGATAATGCGGCCAGCGGGCGTGACGCCATTGCCGACCTGCAGACCGGGCGCGCCATGGCGGCGGTAGCCCCCGTGCTGTCATGGCTGCAGGCGTGGCAGGCCAGTCCTGATCTGCCGGTGCGGCTGGTCATGGGGTTGCAGGCGGGCACCTTTCGCCTGCTGGTGCGGCGCAAACTGCGCATTGCCAAGATCGAGAATCTGGTGGGCCGCCGCATTGCCGTGCTCAATGCCGATATGGCCGACCGGCTGTTCTTTTCCATCATCCTGCGCCGCAAGGGGCTGAACCCTGACACCGCGCCCAACTGGGTCATCCTGCCGCCTGATGAAATTGATGACGCGCTTGCCGCAGGCACGGTCGATGCCGTGGCCCTGCATGACCCGCTGGCCTGGCGATTGCTGGGTAACCCGGCTCTTGATGTTGTGGAACTGGTCAATAGCGTGAACGGGCTATATGCCGGGCGCACCAATCTGGCGCTGGGTCTTTCCACCGATGTGCTACGTGATACGCCCTCAGCCGCCGTAGCCCTCGTGCTGGCGCTCTATAACGCAGCCCACTGGCTTCCCGCCCACATGGCCGAGGCCGCCAGCCTGCTCGACGGGCGCGTTGATGGCATGCAGCAGGACGCCATATTGCAGATGATGCGCCACGAGGTGCTGGGCATCAGCCCTGTAGGCAATGACCTGAAAACCCAGATCGCGCGATATGTCGATGAACTCAAGCTGCTTGGCCAGTTCCCCGACAGCCTCAATTCAGCCAGCTACGCCCGTCGCATCTCGGTCGATATTTTGCATCCTGTCCAGCCCCGGCCATAAGGCTTCCTACCGCACGTCGCGGTAATAGGGCTGGGCCAGGGCAGCGGGGGCTGCCATGACCCGGCGCATGCGGTGCCACACCACCACCGGCACGATGATGAAGGCCATGGTGCCGATATAGGGCAGCATGTTGAGGAAGGCAGGGTCAATCGGCCAGTTATGGGCCTGTCCCACAAAGGACAGCGCCGTCACCAGCCCGAACAGAAGCGCCGAGAGGGTGACGATGATGGGCCGGTAGCCCGCAAAGATCACCAGCGCCAGCGCAATCCATCCACGTCCCGCCACCATGCCCTCTGACCAGACCGGCACATAGGTCAGCGTCAGGTAGCCGCCCGCCATGCCCGCCATGGCGCCGCCCAGTGTGACGTACCAAAAACGCATGGCCATGACCGGAATGCCCGCCGCATCCGCCGCCGCCGGGTTCTCACCCACTGCGCGCATGTTCAGCCCGTGCCGGGTGCGGAACATGATGAAATGCACCGCCAGCGGCAGCAGCACGTAAATCGGTATGATCAGGATATTCTGCCCGAACAGCGCCGGGCCGATAATGGGGATGGAGGACAGCAGCGGGATGGTGACGTGCCCGAAGGTTGTCTCTACCGGCTGGCCGGCATAGCTGTGGCCCAGCGCGGTTGAAAGCCCCAGCCCCATGAAGGTGGTGGCCAGCCCGCACAGCACCTGATTGGCCCGCATCACCACCGCGCCAAACGCAAACACCATGCCACCCACGGCCCCAACCAGAACGGCCACCAGCAGCCCGACCCACGGCGAATGAACGGATGAGACGGTCATCACCGCCGTCACGGCCCCCAGCGCCATGAGGCCTTCCACCCCAAGGTTGGTTACGCCCACGCGCTCGGCCAGCACTTCGCCCAGTGCGGCCAGCGCCAGCACGCCACCAGCCAGAACGGCGGTGGCCAGCATGCCTGTCAGCAGCATGATCATGAGGCTTTTCCCCTGGCTTGCGTGGTGGCGACAGGCCGGTAATGGGCCAGTTCATCGCCAATGGCGATCATGAACAGGATCAGCCCGGTAATGGCGAGGATGACCGAGGCCGAAAGCTGCTGCGTCTGCATGACAATGCCCGAATCAAGGATCAGCGCCATCAGCAGCGCTGCCGGGATCACATTCAGGCACGACCCGCGCGCCAGCACGGCCACCACAATGCCCAGATAGCCAAAGTTGTTGGCCATGCCGCCCTGCAGCCGGTGCACCGTGCCCGCGACCTCGAACATGCCCGCAAGCCCCGCCAGGCCGCCCGAAAGCAGCATGACCGAGATGATGCGCAGGCGCACCGGAATACCCGCATAACGCGCGGCCTCCGGGTTGGCCCCGCCAATACGGATCTCGTACCCCCACCGCGTGCGTGACAGTATGAGCGCCAGGCCCACTACAATCACGATGGCGACGGGAAAACCCCAGTGCACGATGCCCCACATTTCAGGAATGGACACCGGAAGCCGCTGCGTCGAGACCTGCGCCCCGCTGATCCGGTCGCGCCACGGCCCCGTGGTCAGGTAATAGGTGAGCAGGGAGGCGATGAAGTTGAGCAGCAGCGTGGTAATGATCTCGTTCACACCGGCATAGGCGCGCGCCAGCGTGGGCACGGTAATCCATGCCATGCCGCCCAGTATGCCCGCAATGGTCATGAGCGGCAGCATGACCAGCACCGGGCCATGCAGGCCGAGGGCTACGCCGGTCGCGGCAATGGCGCCCGCATAGAACTGGCCCTCCGCCCCGATATTCCATAGCCCGATGGTGCCACATACCGTAACCGCCGCCCCCGTGAGCAGAAGCGGGCACATGAACAGCGCCAGATCCTCCAGCCCGAAGCGCGAGCCAAGGGTGGAGCGCAGGATCAGTTCCGCCAGCATGGCCGGGCTGTGGCCCGACAGGGCCAGCACGCCCGCGATGATGCATAGCGAGACCACGATGGCCACCAGCCGCAGGGCAAGAATGCGGCCCGCAGGGGCCGTGGGCAGGCGCTGAAAGGCGTGTGTCGCCATTACTGCGGCCCTCCCGGCTGGAGGTCGGTTGGTTCACGCCCGCCCATCAGCATGCCAATGGTGGCGATGTCTGCATTTTCTGCATCAATCACCGCCATCATGCGGCCGTGGAACATGACCCCGATGCGGTCGGACACGTTCAGCAGGTCTTCCAGATCTTCTGAAATGAACACCACGGCCACTCCCTGGTCACGCAGGTCGGTCAGATAGCCCAGCATGGTGGCAATGGCCCCGATATCCAGCCCGCGCGCGGGGTAGGCGGCCACCAGCACCCGGCTGGCAATGCGGATCTCGCGCCGCGCCACCAGCCGCTGCTGGTTGCCACCCGAGAGGTTGCGGATGGGCATGCCAAAATCGGGAATGCTCACCTGTGCCAGTTCAGCAATGTCATGCGCCAGCACGCCCGCAGCCCCCGCATCATACAGGCCGTGGCGGCCAATTGGTGGTTCGGCATATTCACGCAGCGCCATGTTGGTGGTGATGGACAGCGAGGGCGCAAGCGCGCTGCGCAGCCGGTCCTCGGGGATGTGGCCCACGCCTGCATGGGCAAACAGGGCCGGGTCGGCGCGTTCCACCACGCTGCCATCAAGCAGAATCTCGCCCGATGTGCGGGCCATCAGGCCGGTCAGCACATGGGTCAGTTCGCGCTGCCCGTTGCCCGCAACGCCGGCAATGCCCAGGATCTCGCCGCCATGCAGGTCAAGGCTGACATCGCGCAGCGTGTCCACGCCCCGCCCGTCGCGCACGCTCACATGGCGGAGCTGCATGATGGGCTGCGGGGCAATGGGGGCAGCCCCTTCAGGCCGCGCGCGCATGTTGCGCCGCACGATGTCGCGCCCGACCATGGTGGCCGCGAGCATGGAGGGATTGCAGTCCGCCGTTCTGAACGTGCCGACCTTGCGCCCGCCGCGCAGGATGCTGACGCGATCAGAGATTTCCATCACCTCATCAAGCTTGTGGCTGATGATGATGACCGCATTGCCCTGTGCGCGAAAGGCCCGCAAGGCACGAAACAGTTCGCCCGTCTCCTCCGGTGTCAGCACGGCGGTGGGCTCATCCATGATCAGCAGCCGCGCCCGGCGGGCCAGCACGCGCAGAATCTCCACGCGCTGCTGCTCGCCAGCCGAAAGGTCGGCCACGCGGGCCGCAGGATCGACGGGGAAGCCGAAGCGCTCCGAAATCTCGCGCGTGCGGGCCTCCATCACGGCGGGCGAGGCGAGGCGGGGGGCCTCATCCCAGCCCAGATGGATGTTCTCGGCTACGCTAAAAGCCTGCACCAGCTTGAAGTGCTGGTGCACCATGCCAATACCCGCGCGGATGGCCTCCTGCGGGGAAGTAAAGCTCTGGCCGTAGCCATCGAGGATGATCTCGCCTTCCTCTGGCTGGTAGATGCCGGTCACCACGTTCATGAGCGTGGACTTGCCAGCCCCGTTCTCGCCAAGCAGGGCATGGATCTCGCCCGGCCACACATCAAGGTCCACGTCCTTGTTGGCGATCACGCCGGGGAAGAACTTGCCAATGCCGCGCAATTGCAGCACCGGCGGCGTACCCGGCGCCATGCCGGCGGGGCCAGCGGGGGAGGCAGGGTTATTCAAGGCCCGATACTCCCGCCACCGCCCAGTCGGAGTGATAGATTTCGAGATCGCTCAGCGCCGTGCCCGCGGGCACGCGCAGGCGACCATGGTTGTCGTGTATGGGGCCGACAAAGGGGTTGTGGCCCGCCAGCATGCGCGTGCGCATGTCATCGGCGCGGGCGGCGACATCGGGCGGTACGGTCGGCCCCCAGGCATCGCGGTCCACGCCGTGGCCCAGGGTCAGGAAATGCCCTTCCGGCTGCCATGTGCCTGCCAGCAGGTTGCGTACCTGGCTTATGTAATACTCGTTGAAGTCGAGGCACACGGAGCTGACATAGGCCTGCGGCCCGTAATCGAGCATGCCGGTATTCCACATGGCCGCCTTCAGCCCGCGCTGTATGGCCACGCGCAGATAGGCCGGTTCATCCATGATGCCGCACAGGAAATCACACCCGTTATCGGCCAGCGCGGTGGCCGCCTGGGTTGCCGCCTGCGGGTCGAACCAGGCATTGATGGTGATGCTCTGGAGCGTGATGGCCGGATTGACCGACTGCGCGCCCAGCAGCGTTGCATTGGCCGAGGCATAGACCGAGGGGATGGGAAACGCGCCCAGAAAGCCGATCTTGTTGGTTTTGGTCATGAGGGCCGCGGCAATGCCAATGACGTAGCTGGCATACCAGTGCGCCACGTAATACCAGCCCAGATTGCCGGTCACATTGGTGCCATCGCATTCCATGAACGCAACATCAGGCGCGCGGTCCGACACATCCTTGATGAAGTCGCCATATTCCGACGTCGCCATGACCATCTGCGCGCCTTCTGCCACGAACTGGCGGAACAGTCGCGTGGCATCGGCGGAGTAGGGCACGCTCTCCACATAAATGGTGCGCAGCTTGGGGAAGGTGCGGCGCACGGCCTGCACGCCCCGGTCATGCACCATCGACCAGCCGCCATCGGTAATGGGGCCGGTATGGCCAAACGCCACGATGGCGTCGGATTCAGCCAGTGGCCTGCGCCATGCGGGCTGCGCTGCCGCGCGTGCGTGGCGGGGCAGAAGCAGGCTGGAGCCTGCGCCACCCGCAAGGCCCAGCATCTCGCGGCGCGTTGTCAGCAGTCGCCCCCGCGACCCTGAAACTGTCATAAGATGTCATCCCCCTGAAAATCCATGCCGCACCCCACTGCGGCGGCCTCGCGTGCTGGTCGGTCTGGTGCTCCCGCGCGTGTAAGCCCGTGTTCGATTCCGGCATAAATGTTACGCGACAGGACCATGCAAGGCCACAGTTATGTTGTGCATCAGGGTGTTGCCTTTTTTCAAAAAGGCGATGGCTGGTGATCCATCAGGGGAGCATACCCATGCCTCTACAACCGGTTCAGGGTCATCAAAATTGCCCCATGTCCATACCGGGATGACGTCATGTCTGAGCAGGAGTGCGATCGTGGCCCGGTCATTGATCGTCAGCGCCGCGCCACTTTCGGGTAGGGCGGCATAAAATGCCTGCATGAGGCTTTGTGCCTGTGTGGGCGTCAGGGCGTGGCACGACAGGAACAGGAAACTGTATCTGCCGATCGAACCGCGCCCACCATGTCCGCCGTGCTGTCCGGACCGCAATACACGATGCAGGTGGCCAGCCCGTTGCCATGTGCCTCTTCATGCGCACGCTGCCCGGCCACACGGTGTTGCATCCGTGGGCAAGCAGGTCGTGCACTGCAGTCGTTTTCAGCAGGCTGGAATAACGGCTGATCCGCTTCAGCCTGTGGCGGGCGGGATCGGAGAGGAAGAGGTAATACGCAAGTACCTGCGCCCGGCACAATGCCAGCACTCATGCCGAGGCACGCATGATCACGACCGGCCAGGCAAAGCCTGCTTTCCTATGAAAAATTTTTTCCGCTCAGGCTGGTAAGCTGGCCATACATGTTCGGGCATGCGTCATGGGCCTGTCAGCCCTCAGCCCTCAGCCCTCAGCCCTCAGCCCTCAGGTTGCGGGGCAGGGGGCATGCCCGCAAGGACGCGCCAGTTGGCCTCATCCATCGTCTCGATACCCAGTTCGGTGGCCTTGCGTGCCTTGGAGCCCGCTTTTTCACCCAGCACCACAAGATCGGTCTTTTTCGAGACACTATCTGATACCCGCGCCCCCAGCCGCTCGGCCACGGCGCGGGCCTCGGGGCGGGTCATTGTGGTCAGCGTGCCGGTAAACACGATGGTCTTGCCCGACAGGCTGCCTGCCTCGGGTGCTTCCTCATCAAGCACGCGGGTGAGTTCGCCGGTCAGGTCATCCAGCGTGGCGCGGTTATGGGCCTCGGCAAAGAAGGCGACCAGTTCATCGGCAATGGTCGTGCCGATGCCGGTGATGGAGCCGAGTTCCAGCCGTTCGTCCGACCCCACGATGGCGGCCTTTTCCATCTGCGTGTGCCAGTTGGCCAGCGAACCATAATGCCGCGCCAGCAGGCGGGCATTGCTGGTGCCGATGCGGCGGATGCCCAGCGCATAGATCAGGCGCGAGAGTTCAATGCTGCGCCGGGCTTCGATCGCGTTGACAAGATTGCGCGCCGAGACCTTGCCCCAGCCGTCACGGGCCGCGATTTCTTCCTCATGCGCGCCAAGGCGGAAGATATCGGCAGGCGTGCGCAGCCAGCCCAGTTCATGAAACTCGACAATGGTGCGGTCACCCAGGCCATCAATATCGAACGCATCACGCGAGACGAAATGGATCAGCCGCTCCACCACCTGCGCGGGGCAGGTCAGCCCGCCCGAGCAGCGCCAGACCACCTCGCCCTCGGGCCGTTCGGCATGCGCCCCACAGACCGGGCAGGTATGGGGGAAGGCGAAGGGCTGCGTTTCATGGTCGCGTGGCAGTACCACGCCGGTTATCTGCGGGATCACATCACCCGCGCGCTGCACATGCACAAGGTCGCCCTCGCGGATGTCCTTGCGCGCGATTTCATCCTCATTATGCAGGCTGGCGCGGGTCACGATCACGCCGCCTACATTCACCGGCTCCAGAAAGGCCACCGGTGTCAGCGCCCCGGTGCGGCCGACCTGAATGTCGATTTTTTCCAGCCGGGTAATGGCCTGCTCGGCGGGGAATTTCCACGCCACCGCCCAGCGTGGCGCACGACCCGCAAAGCCCAGGCGCTCCTGTAGCGCGCGGTCGTCGAGCTTGTACACCACGCCGTCAATATCGTAATCTAGCCCCGAGCGTTCGCGCGTCAGGCGCTCCATGAAGGTTTCGGCGCCGTGCGCGTCCGGCACCTGCGTGCTCAGCGGATTGACGCGAAAGCCCCATGCACCAAGCTGCTCCAGATAGTCATGATGCGTGGCAGGCAGCGGGCCATCGCAATAACCTGCGGCATAGGCGAACAGCGAAAGCGGGCGTTTGGCCGTAATGGTGGGGTCAAGCTGGCGCAGCGAGCCTGCGGCGGCGTTGCGTGGGTTGGCAAACGGCTTTTCGCCCGCCTCTTCCTGTGCTGCGTTCAGCTCAAGGAATGCCTGCTTGGGCAGGAAAATCTCGCCCCGGATCTCGATCGTGTCGGGGTAGGGGGCGGGAAGCTGGTCGGGAATATCGCGCAATGTGCGCAGGTTGGCGGTCACGTCCTCGCCTTCCGTGCCGTCGCCGCGCGTGGTGCCGCGCACGAAGCGCCCGTGCACGTAAGTCAGGCTGATCGACAGGCCATCGATCTTGGGTTCTGCCACGAAGGAAAGCGCGCGGGCCTGCTCCTCACCCAAACCCAGAAAGCGGGCGATGCGGCTGACAAAGCCCTCGAATTCCTCGCGCGAGAACACATTGTCCAGCGAGAGCATCGGCACCATGTGCCGGTGGCGGCGGAAGGGGCCGCTGGCCGGTGCCCCCACCGTAGCGCTGGGGCTATCGGTCTGGGCATGGCGGGGGAATTCAAGTTCCAGCCGCGTGTTCAGGCGGCGCAGCGCGTCATAGGTCGCATCATCCACCACCGGCGCGTCGTGCTGATGGTAGGCGGCATCGAGTGCTGGCAGCAGGGTGGCAAGCTGCTTGAGTGTTGCGGCTGCATGGGCCTCGGTCTGCGCGTCTGCCGCGTAATTGGCCAGCAGCGTGCGGGCCTGCTCGGCCAGGTCATCGGTCGGGGCGGCGGGCATGTCAGACCCCTTTCAGCAGGCTGTCGGCCGCGGCGCGGGCGGCGGGGGTAATGGTGTCGCCTGAAAGCATGCGGGCGATTTCCTCGCGCCTTGCCTGTTCATCAAGCGGTGCGGCATGCGTTTCGGTGCGGCCTTTGTTCACGCTTTTGCTGATGCGCAGATGGGCATCACCGCGTGCCGCCACCTGCGGGCTGTGGGTCACGACCAGCACCTGCACGCTACGGCCAACAGTATAAAGCCGCTCGCCAATGGCCGAAGCGGTGGCGCCCCCCACGCCGGAATCGACTTCATCAAACACCAGCGTGGGAATGGCCGAGCGCCCGGCCAGCACGACCTTGAGGGCAAGCATCAGGCGCGAAAGTTCGCCGCCCGAGGCCACCTTGGCCAGAGGCCCCGGCGGCTGGCCGGGATTGGCCGCGATCAGGAACGAGGCCTGTTCCTTGCCACGCGCGTTCCATGCTTCGGCCTCAAGCGGCACCAGGGATACGATAAAGCGCGCGCGCTCCAGCTTGAGCGGCTTGAGTTCGGCCATCACCGCCTGCTCCAGCCTGCGGGCCGCCTTCTCGCGTGCGGCGGTCAGTTCAAGGGCGATCTCCTCAAACCGGGCGCGGGCCTCGGCCACGGTTTTCTCCAGCCCTTCAATGCGGGCATTGCCCGAATCGAGGGCGGTCAGCCGTTCGGTAAAGGCGGCGAGCAGCCCCGGCAGTTCGGGCACGGACACGCCATGTTTGCGGGCCTCGGCACGCAGGGCGAACAGGCGCTCTTCGGTCTGTTCCAGCAGGCGCGGGTCGGCCTGTGCGTCAGATGCCAGGCGCGAGAGCATGTTCTCGGCCTCGGCCAGCGCTTCTTCCGCGCGTTCCAGCGCGTTGAGCGCTTCCTGTGCGGCGACCTGCTCGGCAGCGCCCACGGCCTCGGGGTTGAGGTCGGTGGGAGCGGGCAGCAGGCGCTGCAGGGCGCGGCTGGCATTGCGCAGGGCGGATGCCGGGCCGGGGGAGCGTCGGTCGCGCGGCGCAAGGTCGGCCAAAGCTGCGGCAATGGCTTCGGCGCGGCGTTCACCCTGCTGCAGCGCCTGTCGCAGGCCGGCAAGCTGGGCTTCCTCGTCCTCCTGCGGGGCAAGGGTGCCCAGATCCTCCACCGCCTGGCGCAGCCAGTCTTCCTCACGTGCGGCATTTTCCATTTCCGCCCGTGCGGTGGCGAGTTCTGCCGTGGCTTCGATCCATGTGCGGTAGGCGCCTGCCACGCGACCCCGCAGGGGGGCGGGCACGCCAAAGGCATCGAGCAGGTCGAGATGGGTCGTCTGATCGGCCAGACCCATCTGCTCGTGCTGGCCCTGTATTTCCACCAGCAGGGTGGCGGCGCGGCGCAGCAGGCTGACAGCAACAGGCTGGTCGTTGATATAGGCGCGCGAACGGCCATCAGTCGTGACCACGCGGCGCAGCAGGATCGGTTCGCGCTCGTCATCGAGCATGATGCCCTGCTCGCGCAGCAGTTCATGCAGCGGGTGGGCGGGCGCGATCTCGAAACTGGCGCTGACACTGGCCTGCCCGCAGCCCGCGCGCACGAGCGAGGCACTGGCCCGCTCGCCCAGAGCGAGGCCAAGGCTGTCAAGCAGGATGGACTTTCCTGCCCCGGTCTCGCCCGTCAGCACGGTCAGGCCGGGGGGGAAGGCGAGGTCCAGTTTTTCGATCAGGACCACGTCCCGTATCGAGAGCTGTGTCAGCATGATCGGTTCCTGTTCAGCACGAAGGATCGTTGGCGGAAATCAGAAAACCGAATGCCACGCCCGCTGGAAGACGTTGCGCCCCTGCTTGTTGTCCTTGCCGTCCACGCCCTTGATCAGGTGATGGGCGCGCAGGTGGATGTAGGCATCTTCGTACCACTTGCTGCTGGGGTAGTTATAGGCCAGCACGGAGCCGGTCTTGCGGGCCTGTTCCAGCAGGCCCATGTCCAGATATACTTCTACCAGCCGCTCGAGTGCCTCGGGCACGTGGTTGGTGGTCTGGAAATCCTGCACCACGCGCTGGTAGCGCCCGGCGGCAGCGGGGAAGTCGTTCTGCTGCTGGTAGTAGCGACCCACCAGCATTTCCTTGCCCGCCAGATGGTCGCGGCACAGATCGATCTTGAGCTGCGCATCACGCGCATAAGGGCTCTGGGGGAAGCGGGTAATCACCTCTTCCAGCGCATCCATGGCCTCGATTGTGCCCTGCTGGTCGCGCTGCACGTCGGCTACCTGCTCGTAATAGCATAGCGCGCGCAGGTAGAAGGCATAGGCGGCATCGGTGCTGGTGGGGTGCAGTTCCAGAAAGCGGTCAAGCTGCTGCACGGCCTCGGGATATTTGTTGAGCAGGTAGTTGGCATACCCCTCCATCAACTGCGCATTGGCCGTGTACTGGGAGTAGGGATAGTTGCGCTGAAGCGTGTCAAACTGGTTGACCGACAGCAGGTAGCGGTCCGAGCGCAGGGCATCGACACCGTTATTGTACAGTGTCTCGGCCGAGCCGACACGCGGCGCGCGCTCGTTGATGGTGCTTGCGCTGTTGCCGCATGCCGCCAGCAGGCCTGCCAAAGGCAGGAACACCAGCCAGCGTGCCGGCTGGCAGGGGCTGCGCGAAGGCTGCGGAGTTTGATGTGATATGCGTGCGAACATGCCAGCTCTTCCAGTTACGGGAGCTTTATATCATGTGCCGGGTGTGGGTGAAGTCTCCGCGTGCGGATTTCACACTCCCACATCACGCGGCCTGCGTACAGGGCTGGCCCACGGGCGTGTCGGCAGGGGCGACATGCCAGTTCGCCTTATCGGCAAACAGCTTGCGCAACAGGCGGTTATTAAGGGTATGGCCTGATTTGTGCCCCCTGAAATGCCCTTCGAGCAGGCCACCGGCCAGATACAGGTCGCCAATCGCATCAAGCACCTTGTGGCGCACGAATTCATCCGGGTGGCGCAAGCCTGCGGGGTTGAGCACGCTGTCGCCATTGACCACCACGGCGTTGTCGAGCGAACCGCCCTGTGCGAGCCCGATGGCGTGCAGGTGCTCGATCTCGGGCTGGAGCACAAAGGTGCGCGCCCGGCTCAGGTGCTGGCGGAACAGGTGGCCGTCAACCTGCGTTGCATAACGCTGCTGACCAATGGCGGCGGCAGGAAAGTCTATGGAAATATCAATGGCCAGCCCCGCTCGGCTCGCGGGGGAGAGTTCGGCAAACGCGTCGCCTTCTTCCACCCGCACGGGCCGGATGACATGGATATGCTGGCGGCGGGCCGCCTGCGGCCTGCGGCCTGCGCATTCGAGCAGGAACACGAATTCGGCGGCTGAGCCGTCGAATACCGGGATTTCCGGTCCATCCACCTCGACAAGCACGTTATCGATGCCACAGCCTGCGAGTGCCGCCATCAGGTGTTCCACCGTGGCAATGCGCGCGCCCTGTGGCCCGTGACCAAGTACCGTGCTCAGCTGGGTGTCCACTACCGTGTCGTAACGGGCGGTGACAGGCGGCATGGCGCAGTCGGTGCGATGAAAGACGATGCCGGTATTCTCTGCTGCAGGCGAGAGGCGCAGGCTGATTCGCGCGCCGGTATGCAGCCCGGTGCCCACGCTGCTGATCGGCTGGCTCAGGGTATGCTGCATCTGCCCATCATGGCTGACTGGCGACATGAAGGAAAAATGTGCGGGCGGCACCATGCCGTTCATTGCCTGTATCCTTGACGGAAATGTGGGAGAACTCGCGGTAACTGGCATGGTCTCATGCTAGCGCCTTGTTTCCCGTTGGAACAGTCAAGGATTATTGCCTATTGTTACCTGTCTGCAAGGAACTGGCGTGGTCCGGCCGGACCACGCCAGGGTTGTGTCAGTGCGAGCGCCGACGCAGGAAGGCGGGAATATCAAGCCCCCCATCATCAGGCGGCGTGGTATTGCCCGGCGCAGGCGGGGCTGGAGGCTGTGCCATGGGCTGCTGCTGCACCGAAGGCTCGGTGCGCTGGGGCTGCGGCGCCTCGGGCTGCGGCGGGGTGGAATGGCGGCGCAGCGCCCCGGTCACGATGCCGAACAGGCTACGGGGGGCGGCCTGTGGCTCAGGCGCCTGGGACCGGGCATTTTCCGTAAACAGGGGCGAGCGGGGCGAACTGCGCTGCGCCTGCGGTGGCACGGCATTGGGGGAGGGTGCGCGTGGTGCGCCAAGCGGGCGTTGCCCGGCACCGGGAGCCGGAGCATGACCGGGCCGGGGCGGTGCGGCGTGCTGTAGCGGTGGCGCGGGCGGAGACTGCGGTGCGGCCTGGGCCGTGTTGGGGGCCACAGGCTGCGGTGCGGCCGCTTCGGGCGCGGGCTGCGGCGCGCTTGCGGGTTCCGCTGCCTCGGCAGGCTGGGTGGTGCTCCGGCCCGCGGGCGGGTTGTCGATGCCAGTGGCCACGACCGAGACGCGGATCTTGCCATTGAGCGAGGTGTCGATGGCGGAACCGAAGATGATGTTGGCGTCTTCCGCCACTTCCTCGCGGATGCGGTTTGCCGCCTGGTCCACTTCGAACAGCGTCAGGTCTTCGCCACCCGTGATGTTGATGAGCAGGCCCTGCGCCCCCTTCATGGAGGTATCTTCAAGCAGCGGGTTGGAGATCGCGGCCTCGGCGGCGGCAATGGCGCGGTTATCGCCTTCGGCGTCGCCCGTGCCCATCATCGCCTTGCCCATTTCCGCCATGATGGTGCGGATATCGGCAAAATCGAGGTTGACGAGGCCCGGCGCCATCATCAGGTCGGTCACGCCGCGCACACCCATGTACAGCACGTTGTCCGCCATTTTGAAGGCATCGCGCCAGCTCGTGCTTTCATTGGCCATGCGGAACAGGTTCTGGTTCGGGATCACGATCAGCGTGTCAACGAACTGCTGCAACTCGGCAATGCCCGCCTCGGCCGACTTGGTGCGGCGCATGCCCTCGAACATGAAGGGCTTGGTCACCACGCCCACGGTCAGGATGCCGCGCTCGCGTGCCATGCGTGCAATGACGGGCGCTGCCCCCGTGCCGGTGCCGCCACCCATGCCCGCGGTGATGAACACCATATGCGCGCCATCAAGGTGGCGGGAGAGTTCATCGCATGCTTCTTCCGCCGCGGCGCGACCGATTTCGGGCTTGGCGCCTGCGCCAAGGCCCTGCGTCAGGTGCGGGCCAAGCTGGATGCGGCGGTCGGCCTTGCTGTGCGAAAGCTGCTGGGCATCAGTGTTGGCGACAATGAATTCCACACCCTGCAACTGCGAGTGGATCATGTTGTCCACCGCGTTGGTACCACCACCGCCAACCCCGATCACTGTAATGCGGGGGGTGAAATCGGAATGATTCTGCTGCGGGATGGTCAGGTTGAGGGTCATGCTGGGCTCCCGATGGATGGGGGGTAGGCGTGCTGGCATACTAACGGCAAAAGTACAATAAAGGGTTTCCGTGCAAGATCATACCCTATCACGTATGAAATCCACAAAACGTCTTACAAGGCCGCCGGGGCGGGCATTGCGCGTGTCGGGTTCGCCCATTTCATCGGCGGCGCCCGCAGCCCAGGCCAGTAATCCGGCCGATGTGGAGAACATGGGCCAGGTGGCTGAGTTTTCAGGCAGGCCCACAATGCGGCGGGGGCGGCCAAGACGCACCTGCCGGTTGAGGATGCGCGCCGCCATCGGCCCGATTCCCTCAAGCAGAGAACCACCGCCGGTCAGGATCACGCGGCCGTCGGCTGCAGGCCCTACGGCTGCCATTTCCAGCCTGTCACGTATCATTTCCAGGGTTTCCTCCACGCGTGGATGTATGATCGAGACAATCTTTGAGCGTGAAATTCTGACATAATGATGGTCGTTATCGCCAATCAATTGCACGAGGATGGGATCGTGATCATCGCCCGCGAGCAGTTCGGCCGAGCCATACATGGTCTTGAGCCGCTCGGCGCTGTCGATCGAGGTGGAAAGTCCCTGTGCAATATCGCGTGTGATATGCAGCCCCCCCACCGGAATCGTGGCCGTGTGCAGCAGCCTGCCCTCGCCAAACACGCCGATTGAAGTCAGTCCGCCGCCCATGTCCACCACGGTTGCGCCAAGGTTGCGCTCGTCCTCGCTCATCACCGCAAGCCCCGAGGCCAGAGGGGAGGACACCATGCCCGCGATCTTGAGTTCCACGCGTGACAGCACGGCCTCGAGGTTGCGCAGCGCCGTGGTGTTGGCATCGATCACATGCAGCCGTGCGGAGAGCAGGTCGCACAGATGCCCGCGCGGGTCGAGCACTTCCTGCGTATCATCCACCGCATAGTCGAGGGGCAGGGTATGGATGGCCGAGCGCCCTTCAGAGATGGCGCGCAGCCGCCCTTCGGCAATGATGCGACTGACATCGCCCTCGGTGACCTCGCGCCCGCCAATGGGCCAGCGTGCGTTGATGTGACGGCTCTCGGGGTGGCCGCATGACAGGTTGACGAAAATCGAATCGCGCCGCTCGGTCGCCATGTCTTCTGCCTGCGCCACGGCGTTGCGTATGGCCGATTCCGCCTCGCGCAGGTCCACGATACCGCCCGAGCGCACCCCGTGCGAGCGCCGCCAGCCATGGCCAAGGATGCGAATGGTGTTGTCAGGCTCGCCCCGCCCGATCAGGCAGACGATCTTGGTCGAGCCGATATCAAGCACGCTGAACGGCCCGGTGCGCAGCTTGCGCGTGGGCATGCGCTCGGCGGCGGGCACAAGGGTTGCGGGCGCGCGCGGGCGGGGCACGCGGGCTGGCACGGCAGGGCCACGGATGGCTGGTACCGCAGGGGTTGCCGGTGTGGTCGTGCGTGTTGCGGGAAGGGTCGTCCCGACCGGTCCCGGCACTGGATAGGTCATGCCCGCCTCCGTTTCAGGCCGTTATCGGGGGAAAGCCATGGCCGCGTGGGTACCTGCTCGCCCGTGGGGGCTGCCTGTGGCGGGCTGTCGCCCTGGTCGGATCCATTGCTGTTGTCATTCGGCGTCACGGGGTTCTCACGGATGATCAGGCGGTCTGGCAGGCGCATGTCTATGGCGATAACGGGCCGGTCGAGTATTTTTATGGTTTCCTGCATTTGTGCAAGACGCTTGAGCGCTGCAGCTTCCTGCCCTTCGGGCAGCAGGATGGTCGTGCCGTTGCGCAATGTCAGGTTCCACCGGCGCTGCCCCACGCGGGCTGCGGCCACGACATGGCTGCTCACCTCGGGCTGGGCCGTGAGTTCATCGATCATGGCGGCGGCGGCGAGATTGGCGTCGGGTCCAACCACAAGCGGCAACTGGCGGAAGGCCTCGGCATCCTTGCCGGTCATGCCCTTGTCACGTACCTGGTTGCCCGCCCGGTCGATCAGCATGAAATGTCCGTGATTCTGCCACACGGCAAAAGGCTGGCGCTCGAACAGGTGGATGAGGATGGTGCCCGGCAGGTGGCGCTCGACCACGGAATGATCGACAAAGGGCAGCGCGTCGATGCGCTCACGCGCGGCCTTGACCGAAAAGCCGAGAATGAAATCTCCCGTGCGCACGCCCAGCGCTTCCTGCAATGCGCTTTCGCTGGTCAGCACGCAGCCGGTCACGTCAATCTCGGTAATGCGCAGCGGCAGCATGTTGATGATCCGCCCCCTGAGTGTGGCAAAGCGCGGGTCCGAGCCGACATGGCGCAGCACCGTGATGCCGCCCGCCACCAGCGCCCCCAGCACCAGCACCAGCAGGGCCGGGCGGATCAGGCGTTTCTGGCGGCGCAGGAAGATCGAAAGCCTTGATGGGCGGTCGCCGCTGTCGGTCGGTCGCCTCATGTACGGCAGGTCGCCTGGTCGATCATCCACTGGCACAGCGTGGCGTAGTCCATGCCGCAGGCGGCGGCCTGCTCGGGCAGCAGCGATGTAGGCGTCATGCCCGGCTGGGTGTTGGTTTCCAGGATCACGAGGCGGCCGGGCAGGTCGGCGCCCGCCGTGTCATCATAACGGAAATCGGTGCGGCTCGCCCCCCGGCAGCCCAGCGCGCGGTGGGCGGCAAGGGCGAGGTCGCGTGCCTGTTCAAAGGCGGCGGGATGGATGCGCGCGGGCAGTTCGTGGCATGAGCCGCCTGCGGCATATTTGGCCTGATAGTCATAAAAGGTGGGGCCGCTGCCGGTGGGCGTGATGTCGGTCACGGTCAGGGCGCGGTCATGCAGCACGCCCACGGTCAGTTCGCGGCCGGGAATGTATTCCTCCACCAGCATGTGGGTGCCGAATGTCCACCCCCTTGCCACCTCGGCGCGGCGGTTGCTGCCTGCGCGGATGATCTCCACCCCCACCGATGACCCCTCATTGAGCGGCTTGACCACGTAGGGCGCGGGCAGCGGGTCGGCGGGTTCGAGTTCGGCGGGAGTGATGCACATGCCGGTGGCAATGGGCAGGTCCGCCGCGGCAAACACGGCGCGGGCGGCATCCTTGTCCATGGCGGTGGCCGAGGCCCGCACGCCGGAATGGGTGTAGGGAACGCCCATCCAGTCGAGTATGCCCTGAATTGACCCGTCCTCGCCAAAGCGGCCATGCAGGGCGTTGAACACGGCGTCGGGCCTGCTTGCCTGCAGGTCGCCCACCAGGGCCAGCAGGTCGGCAGTGGGGTCGATGGTGTGTACGTCATGGCCAAGGCTGCGCAGCGCGTCCACCACGTTGCGCCCGCTATCAAGGCTGACGTCGCGCTCGGCGGAGAGACCGCCCATCAGCACGCAGATGCGGCGGCGTTTCATGTGTCTTCTCCCGTGTGATGGGGGGCGGGCCGCCCGATGCGCCTGATCTCCCACCGGAGCGTGACAGCAGTATGGTCATGCACGCGCTGGCGCACGAGATCACCAAGCTGCTCAAGGTCGGCGGCGGTTGCGGTGCCGGTGTTGAGCATGAAGTTGCAGTGCTTCTCGCTGATCTGGGCACCACCCACCACAAGCCCGCGGCAGCCTGCGGCGTCGATCAGTTCCCACGCCTTGCGCTCCGATTCGTCAGGGGCGGGATTGCGGAAGGTGGAACCACCTGTGCGGGCACGCACAGGCTGGGCGCCCTCGCGAGCAGTGCGGATCTCGTCAATGCGCTGGCGGATGACCGCAGGCGGCGCCTCCTGCGCGTTGAGGCGGGCGCGCACCACCACGGCGTGGGGCGGCAGGCTGGCATGGCGGTAGCCAAAATCAAGCGAGGCGGCGGGCAGGCGCAGCATTCCGCCATCGCGGGTCACGATCTCCACCCAGTCCAGCACGGTCGCCATGTCCGAGCCGTAAGCGCCCGCGTTCATCGCCACCGCGCCGCCGATCGAGCCGGGAATGCCCGCCAGGAATTCAAGCCCTGTCAGCCCGGCTTCAGCAGCATGCTCGGCCACCGTCATGTCCAGGCAGGCCGCCCCCACGATCAGGCCATCGCCATCGCGGCGGATGGTTGAAAAACCACGGGCGAGGCGAATGACCAGCCCGTCAATCCCGCCATCGCGCACGATCACGTTCGAGCACGCGCCCAGTGGCAGCACCGGCACCTCAAGCGGCAGGCGGCCCAGCACCTGGGCCAGATCCTCGGCGCTGGCGGGCTGGAACAGCAGTTCGGCCGCACCGCCCACGCGGAACCATGTACGCGGACCCAGGGCGGCCTGTGGGGTCAGGCGGCCACGGGGGCGAAAGCCCTCCGTGTCCAGACACTGCGCCCATTGCGGCAGGGTAGGGGCAGGATCAGCGGTCATGAATGGGCATCCGCCTTCTGGGCGGGGGCATGGGCAATGCCCTGCAGTTCTGCCAGCTGGGCAGGCAGCGCCTGCGCCCAGTTGGTGATGCTGCCCGCGCCAAGGCACACCACGAAGTCACCGGGGCGGGCAATGGCGTTGATCATTTCCGCCAGGTGCTCCGGCCCCGGCAGCGGCACGACCGAGCGGTGCCCGCGCTCGCGCAGGCCCTCGACCAGCGCATCGCGGTCAATGCCCTCGATCGGCTGCTCGCCTGCGGCATACACATCGGCAATGATGACCGTGCCCGCGTCGTTCATGCAGGTGCAGAACTCGTTGAACAGGCTCTTGAGGCGCGAATAACGGTGCGGCTGCATGACTGCAATCACGTTGCCAGCGCCTGCCTGCCTTGCGGCCTTCAGCACGGCTGCGATCTCGACGGGGTGGTGGCCGTAATCATCGATGATGGTGATGCCCCCGGTCTCGCCCGTGCGGGTGAAGCGGCGCTTGACACCACGGAAGGCGGCAAAGGCCGAGCGGATGGTGGCGTCGTCGATTTCCATCTCGGTGCCGACTGCAATCGCCGCCAGCGCGTTCTGCACGTTGTGGTGGCCCAGCATGGGCAGGCGGAACGGCCCCGCCCGGCGCGAGCGGTTGCGGTTGCGGTTGGTGATCACGACCTCGAAGGTCGCGCCCAGCTTGTCGGTAATCACTTTCTCGGCGCGCACATCGGCCTGCGGCGAGAAGCCATAGGTGATGATGCGGTGGTCGGACAGGCGCGGGATCATCTGCTGCACGGCGGGGTGGTCGATGCACAGCACGGCAAAGCCGTAGAACGGAATGTTCGAGACAAACTGGTCATAGGCCGCCTGCATCGCCTCTTCCGTGCCCCAGTGGTCGAGGTGCTCGGGGTCCATGTTGGTCACGACCGTAATGACCGAGGGCAAGCGCAGGAAAGAGCCATCGCTCTCATCGGCCTCGACCACCATCCAGTCGCCCGAACCCATGCGGGTGTTGGTGCCATAGGCCTCGATAATGCCGCCATTGATGACCGTGGGGTCAAGCTTGGCGGCCTCGAGCACGGCGGCAACAAGGCTGGTGGTGGTGGTCTTGCCATGCGTGCCGCCAACGGCAACCGACCAGCGCAGGCGCATGAGCTCGGCCAGCATCTCGGCGCGGCGCACCACCGGGATCAGGCGCGCGCGTGCGGCCACCACCTCGGGGTTGTCGCGCTTGACGGCGGTGGAGGTGACCACCACCTGCGCGCTGCCAAGGTTGGCCGCGTCATGGCCAATTGTGACGGGAATGCCGGAAGCACGCAGGCGCGCGACATTGGCACTCTCGGCAATGTCGGAGCCCTGCACCGCATAGCCAAGCATATGCAGCACTTCGGCAATACCGGACATGCCAATTCCGCCAATGCCGACGAAATGAATGGTGCCAATCGAAAGGGGCAGGGCTCTCATCTACTCAGGTCTCCGTATTCGCGCTGCCGGGAATTAAGCGGTGCGGGGCATGTCAGGCAAGCGGGCTTCTATCATATCGGCCAGAAGGTGGGCGGCATCGGGGCGGCCAAGGCGGCTCGCGGCCTGCGCCGTGCGGACCAGCAGGTCGCGGTCAGCCAGCAAGGTGCTCAGGCGCTGCGTGAGCGCGGGTGCGCTAAACTCGGGCTGGCGGATCATCCACGCAGCCCCCGCATCGACCAGCGCCTGCGCGTTTGCCCCCTGTTCATCGCGTGCGGCAATGGGCAGCGGCACCAGCACGGCAGGGCGGCCTGCAACCGTCAGTTCCGCTACCGATGAGCCACCCGCCCGGCCAATCACCAGGTGGGCTGCGCGCAGCAGGCCGGGCACGTCATCAAGAAAGGGGGCTATGGTGGCGGGAATGCCAGCCGTTTTATAAGCCGCCTGCACGCGTTCGACATCCTCCGCGCGGGCCTGCTGGGTCACCTGCAGCCGCGCGCGCAGCGCAGGCGGCAGGGCGGCAAGGGCGGGCGGCACCACGTCGCTGAACACACGCGCGCCGAGTGATCCACCCCACACCAGCAGGTTGAGCACGCCATTGGAGGGTTCATAGCCTTCCCCCGCCAGTGCCGCGATGTCAGGCCGCACCGGCATGCCGGTCAGCGTGGTGGGCACGCCTGTCGGTACGCCTGCCACCGTGGGGAAGGAGGTGGCGATGCCATCCATGCGCGGGGCCAGGAAGCCATTGGCCTTGCCCAGCACTGCATTGCCTTCATGCATGAACAGCAGCGGGCGGCGGCTTTTGCCCAGCAGGCTGCCGCCAAGCAGCGGCGGCACGGAGGGGTAGCCGCCAAAGCCGATGATGGCGGCAGGGCGGATGCGCCCGATAATGCCGCGTGCCTGCAGCGTGCCCCGCGCCAGCGCGAGCGCAGCCCGGCTGGCCCGCACCAGTCCACGCCCGGCAATGCCTGCGCCAGGCAGCACGAATTGCGGGCGACCGGCAAACACGCCACTGTCGCGCCCGCCTGCGCGCTGGTCGGTCATGAGGATGATGTCATGCCCCCGGCGCACCAGTTCGCAGGCCAGCGCCTCGGCGGGGAAGAAGTGGCCGCCGGTGCCCCCGGCTGCGATGGCAATGCAGTGTTGGGTCATGACGATACTCTCTGTGCGGGGGAAGGAGCTGGCGTAAACTGCCCGAAGCGGGTCTCGTTGGGCCGGTTGCGGGTCAGCGCCAGCACCAGCCCGATGGTCAGCGCCACCGACATGGCCGATGAACCGCCATAGGAAATGAAAGGCAGCGTCATGCCCTTGGTCGGGATGAGGTGCAGCGTCGAGCCCATGTTGACAAAGGCCTGCAGCCCGAAGCCCGTCACCAGCCCCGCGGTTGCCACCGCAATGAAGGGATCGTTCTCGCGCAGCAGCTTGAGCAGCGTGCGGATGACGATGGTGGCGAACACGCCAATGATGAACAGGCACACCAGCATGCCGAATTCCTCGCCCGCCACCGCGAACACGAAATCGGCATGCGCATCGGGCAGCAGGTCCTTCACCCGGCCTTCACCCGGCCCGCGCCCCAGCAGGCCGCCATTGCCAAAGGCGCGCAGCGCGGTATCGATCTGGTAGTGGTCACCCACCGCCGGGTGCAAAAACCGCTCCACGCGTGAGCGCACATGCGGAAACACCATATACGCGCCAATAAATGCCGCCACCATGCTGGCCACACCCGCGCCCACCAGGAACAGGCTCAGCCCATCAACAAAAAGCTGGGCCAGGAACACGGTGGTGATGACGCTCAGCATGCCGATATCAGGCTGCGACTTGAGCAGCAGCAGCACGAGCGCGAACAGCCCCAGCGCCACCAGCAGGCCGGGAAAATACGTTCGCACCCTGCGCTCGGTCAGCAGCCAGGCGGTCACCACGGCAAAGAAGGGCTTGAGGAATTCGGATGGCTGGACCGACATCATCGGCAGTGCGATCCACCGCCGCGCGCCCTTGATCTCGATGCCATGCACAAGGGTCAGGAATGTGGCACCCAACGCCAGCACGAAGCCGATCCACCCCACAAGCCGCACCCCGCGGAGCGAAAGCAGCGAGGTGGCGCACACGATCACCGCTGCGAGCACCAGAAAGACGACCTGCTTGAAAATGAACATATCGCGCGAGGCGCCAATGCGCACCGCCACCGCCGGGCTTGCCGCCAGCATCAGGATATAGCCGAACCCGATCAGGATGCACACGCAGATCAGCGTGACCCGATCGATGCTCCGCCACCATCGCGCCAGATGCGAGGTGTTTATGCGCGACAGGCCACTCATTGGGCGCGGGTAGCCTCCGGCCCGGCGGCAAGGGTCTGCACAAGGGCTGCGAAGCGCGCGCCACGGGCCTCGAAACCGCTGAACTGGTCAAAGCTTGCGCAGGCGGGCGAGAGCATCACCACGTCCACGCCTAGTGCGCGAGCGGTTTCGCGCGCCTCGGGCACGGCGCGCTCAAGGGTTTCAACAATGCGGTAGGGCACCCTGTGCTGCGCAAGGGTGCGGGCCAGCACCGGCGCGTCGCGTCCGATCAGCAGAGCCAGCGCCACGCGCCCGAACAGGGGCGCAAGCGGTTCGATCCCGCCCGCCTTGGCCGTGCCGCCCGCAATCCACACCATGCGCTCATGGCAGGCCAGCGCGCGGGCCGTGGCATCGGCATTGGTGGCCTTGCTGTCATTGATGAAGCGGATGCCCTCTACGCTGCCTACCGTTTTCTGCCGGTGGTCCAGCGCGCTGAAGCTGCGCAGCGCACCTTCCACCGCAGCCCGTGGCAGGCCCAGATGCAGCGCCATGGCGGTGGCGGCGGCCGCGTTCTCGCGGTTATGGGTGCCGGGCAGGTCTGGCACATGGGTCAGGTCGGCAATCATGCCGTGGCGGTCGCACAGCGCATGCGGCGTGCAGTAGAAATCACATTGCGCGATGTCCGCGCCGCTGATGCAGGCCACGGTGGCGCGGGTAGGCGCAAGGTAGCGGTTCAGGCTGGCGTAATCGGGCAGGGTCGCGCCCAGAACGGCCAGATCACCCGGCCCCTGATGGTCGAATACATGCATCTTGGCCCGCGTGTAGCCGGTCATGTCGCCATGGCGGTCGAGGTGGTCGGGCGTCAGGTTGAGCAGGCAGGCGGCATCGAAATGCAGCTGCTCCAGGCGCTCGAGCATGTACGATGACATTTCCAGCACATACACGCCATCATCCGGCAGCAGCGGCAGGCTGAGGGCGGCGGGGCCAAGGTTGCCGCCAGCGGCTACCGGAATGCCACCACATGCCAGCATGTGCGCCAGCAGTACGGTGGTGGTGGACTTGCCATTGGTGCCGGTAATGCCTGCAAAACGCGTCCGGCTTCCCGCTGTCCGCACGGCGCGGAACAGCAGTTCGGCATCGGACAGGATTGGCACGCCCGCATCCATCGCCATGGTGGCCAGCGGGTGCGGGCTGGGCAGATGGTGCGGAATGCCGGGCGAAAGCACGAGGGCGGCAAGCCCCAGCATGTTGGTAAAGGGTGCGAGCTTAAGGTGCGGGTGGGCCGCGAGGGCCGCGCGCGCTTCGGGCCGGTCATCCCATGCCTGCACGCTGGCACCCATGGCCAGAAGGGCGTGAACGGCGGCATTGCCGTTGCGACCCAGACCGGCCACGCCATAATGGTGGCCCGCGAACAGGGTGAGGGGGAAGGCGGCGCTCACCGCAGTTTCAGCGTGGCCAGACCACACAGCCCCAGCACGATGGACACGATCCAGAACCGGATCACGATCTTGGATTCCGCCCAGCCCTTTTTCTCGAAATGGTGGTGCAGCGGCGCCATCAGGAACACGCGCCGCCCGGTGCGCTTGTACCAGAACACCTGGATGATGACCGAGAACGTTTCCACCACGAACAGCCCACCCACGATGCACAGCACCAGTTCATGCTTGACCGCGACCGCCACCGCACCAAGCGCGCCACCAAGGGCGAGCGAGCCGGTATCACCCATGAACACGGCGGCAGGCGGTGCGTTGAACCACAGGAAGCCCAGCCCCGCGCCCACAAGGGCGGAGCAGAACACCCCAAGCTCGCCCGTGCCGGGCACGGCGTGCAGTTGCAGGTAATCGGCAAACACATGGTTGCCCACGAGGTAGGAAATCAGCGCGAACACGAGGGCCGCGACAATGACCGGCACGATGGCCAGCCCGTCCAGCCCGTCGGTAAAGTTCACGGCGTTGCCAAACCCGGTGATGGTGATCATGGCGAACAGCGGAAAGGCGTAGCCCAGCGGCAGCAGCAGGTCCTTGACGAACGGAAAGGCGAGGTGGTTGGCAAGATCGGGCGGCATCATGTGCTCGAGCCAGATGCCGCCAATCAGTGAGGCCCCGAACTCGCAGCCCAGCCGCATGCGCTTGGACACGCCATCGGTATTGCGGCGCGACAGCTTGAGGTAGTCATCGGCAAAGCCCACCGCGCCAAAGGCCGCCGTGGTGAGCATCACGGCCCAGACAAAGCCGTTGGTCAGGTCCGCCCACAGCAGGGTGGAGCCGAATAGCGAGAGCAGGATCAGCACGCCGCCCATGGTGGGGGTGCCGACCTTTTCAATCAGGTGACGCTCCGGCCCGAGCTTGCGGATGGGCTGGCCCCCGCGCTGGATGCGGCGCAACTGCGCGATCAGCGGATTGCCCAGGCACAGGCTGATGACCAGCGCGGTCAGGCACGCGGCCCCCGAGCGGAACGTGATGTAGCGGAACAGGTTGAGCACGGAGGTATGGGCCGTGGCATGGTGCTCGAACAGGTCATAGAGCATCAGGCCGGTCCCACCCTGGCATCATCTTCGCGCAGGGCGGCAACGACATGGCGCATGCGGCTGCCAAGGCTGCCCTTGACCATGACCGTGTCGCCCGCGCGCAGGGCAGTGCGCACCAGGGGGGCAAGCGTGGAGGAATCCGGCGTCCATGCTCCGCGCAGGGCAGGAGGCAGGCTGTCAAAAAGTATTTTCATATTCGGGCCGCAACAGAAGACAACATCCGCGTTTGCACGGACGGCAGGGAGAAGGGAGGCATGCTCATGCCGCGCAAACGCGCCGAGTTCAAGCATGTCGCCCAGCACGGCGATGCGCCGCCCCGTGGCAACCAGCCCGAGCAGGTCGAGTGCGGCGCGGACAGAGGCCGGTGAGGCATTATAGCTCTCATCGAGCAGGGCAACATTGTCATGCATCACCTTTGCAAGCGCACCCCGCCCGGCACCGGGGCGGAAAGTGGCAAGACCGGCCACGGCAAGGTCCATGTCAGCGCCCGCCGCATGGGCCGCAGCCAGTGCCAGCATGGCATTGACGGCCATGTGCCGCCCCGGCGCGTTGACGCGCACCACACCCTGCCAGTCTGGCAGCGTAAGGCTGAAGGTGCTGCCATGTGCATCCTGTGCCACGTCACCCGCTTGTGCGGTGCAGTCCGGTGTGGTGCCCACGCGGCATAGCGTGGCTTCTACGTGGGCGGCATTGCGCTCAAAATGATCATGTCCCGTAATGTCGGCGGGCATGACGGCGGTGCCCCCTGCGGGCAGGGCCAGCAGGAGTTCCGCCTTTTCGAGCGCGATGGCGTCGATGCTGCCCATGAGCCCCAGATGCGATGCGGCGACCGTGGTCACCACCGCCACGTCAGGCCGCACCATGGCGGCGAGCGGCGCGATCTCGCCTGCGTGGTTCATGCCGATCTCGCACACGCAATAGGCACTTGCCGCGGGCAGGCGGGCCAGCGTGAGCGGCACGCCCCAATGGTTGTTGTACGACGCCACGGCGCAGTGGGTCGGCCCGCACGCGCCAAGTGCCGCATGCAGCATGTCCTTGACCGAGGTCTTGCCCACGCTGCCGGTCACGGCCAGCATGCGGCCCGCAAAACGCGCGCGGGCGAAGCGGGCCATGCCCTGCAGGGCGGCCAGCGTGTCATCCACCATCATGATGCGCGGATCATCACCACAGGGTTCATGCGCCACCACGGCGGCAGCCCCCGCGGCAAGGGCGGCGGCGGCATGCGCATGCCCGTTGCTGTTCTCGCCAATCAGCGCAATGAACACATCGCCGGGCTGAAGCGTGCGGGTATCGATCGAGACGCCGGAGCCTGCAATAGCTACTGCGCTGGAGGATGGGAAACGCCCCGATGTCGCGGCCTCAAGGTCCGCGCGGCTCCATAGCACTGTCATTCAGTCCCCGTCAGGCCACGGATCACCGTGGCGTCATCAAATGGCAGCACCGCATCACCCACGATCTGCCCCTGTTCATGGCCCTTGCCCGCCACCACCAGCACGTCGCCCGCGCCCAGCATGTCCAGTCCTGCCGCAATGGCCTGTTTGCGGTCGCTGATCTCGATGGCGCCGGGGCTGGCCACCATGATGGCCGCGCGAATGGCGGCGGGTGGCTCGCTGCGGGGGTTGTCATCGGTCACGATCACGGTGTCGGCCAGTTGGGTGGCGGTGGCGCCCATCACGGGGCGCTTGCCCCGGTCGCGGTCGCCGCCAGCCCCCATCACAATCACCAGCCTGCCCGGCGTGTGGGGGCGCAGCGAGTGCAGCAGGCGGGCGATGGCATCGGGCGTGTGGGCGTAATCGACATAGGCAGCGGCCCCATTCGGCAGCACGGCGGCGCGTTCGAGCCTGCCGCGCACGCCATGCAGGTGCGGCAGGAGGGCGAGGGCGCGCGCGGGCGCATCTTCCGCACTGCCTGACAGGGCTGCGGCCATGAGCAGGTTATCGACCTGAAAGCGCCCGACCAGCTTTACGCTGATCTCGCTTTCTCCCGCAGGGGTGGCGATGCGCAGGTCCTGCCCCATGGGGGTGGCGTGGGTGGAGAGCAGGCGCAGGGTCTCGCCCTGCGTGCCGATGGTGCGCAGCACGAGGTTACGGCGTTGGGCAATGGCGCGCATGGCGGCACAGGTCTCGGCGTCCATGTCCGCATTGAGGGCGGCAATGCCACCTTCGGGCAGGATTGTGTCGAACAGGCGCAGCTTGGCGGCACGGTAATGCGCGGTGGTGCCGTGATAGTCCAGATGGTCGTGGGTGAGGTTGCTGAAACCCGCGGCATAGGGCGTGATGCCATCCAGCCTGCGCTGTTCCAGCCCGTGCGATGATGCCTCGATGGCGACGTGCTCTACCCCGCCCGCCGCCATCGCGCCAAGCAGGCGCATCAGGCCCACGCTGTCTGGCGTGGTGAGCACGGGGCCGCAATCGGGCAGCGGGCAGGGGGCAACCGCGCCCAGCGTGCCGATGGTGCCTGCCTGCAGGCCCTGCAGCACCCAGATCTGACGCAGGAATTCTGCCGTGCTGGTCTTGCCGTTGGTGCCGGTTATGGCCGCGATATGGGCGGGCAGGCGGGGAGCCAGCGCGCGCGCGATCAGGGCCGTCGCGCGGCGTGCATCGGCCACCTGCACGCAGGCCACACCCGGTGGCGGCACGAAATCGGGTTCAGCCTGCACCAGCACGGCCACCGCACCATTGGCCACGGCCTGCGGAATATAGGCCCGTCCATCCACCCGTGTGCCGTGCAGGGCAGCAAAGATCACGCCTGGGCCGGTGGCGCGGCTGTCTGCCGTAATAGCGGTAACGGGGCCGGTTGTGGCAGGCAGGGGCTGCACGGCGTCCACACCCGCGCGGTGCAGGAGTTCGGTCAGGTCCATGTCGGTCATCCCCGCTCGCGCTGGTGGTGGGTGGGCGTGCGCCCGGCTTCATTACCGGCATGCAGGGCGTGGCTTGCGGGCGTGGCCTCCGTTACGTCACGCGCGGCATGAGTGCGGGGGGCGTGGGGGGCTGTTTCATGCTCGTGCTCATGCAGCCTGGCCGTGCCGGGGTCGTAGCCCGGCCCCAATGCGCGGTAGCCACGCGGTATGGCAGGCCGCATGGGAATGGCCAGCGAGGCTTCAATCGCGGCTTCATGCTGCGTATCGGGAAACAGTCCGAGCATGGGGGCGATGCGCGTGATCATGTGTGCCGCAGTAGGGGCGGCGTTCCACCCCGCCGTGGTCCAGCCATGGGTCTGGGCGGTGGGCTTGGGGCTGTCGAGCATGACGTAAATGGCATAGCGCGGCGCATTCATGGGGAAGATGCCGGTAAAGGCCGAAACGTTGACATGCTTGAGGTAGCCGCCATGCGCGCCGATCTTTTCTGCCGTGCCGGTCTTGCCGCCCACGTAATAGCCCGGTGATTCCGCCTTCTGCCCCGTGCCCTTGGCCACGTCGAGGCGGAGGATCTTGCGCAGGATATCGGAATTGGCAGCCGAGATCAGGCGCTCCGCATCTGCGGGCATGGCCGCATCGGCATCGGTGGGGGCATCCGCCGCCGTGGCGGGGCTCTGGGCCGCGACAAGCGTGGGCCGGAGCAGGAAGCCGCCATTGGCCGTGGCCGCCGTACCCCGCACGATGGAAAGCGGCGGCTCCGCCACGCCATGGCCGAACGCCACCGTCATGGTGGTCGAAACCCCCCAGTTATGCACGGAAGGGATGATGGGCCGCCCGGCCTCGGGCAGTTCGATCGGCACGCGCGAGAAGAAGCCCATGTGCCGCAGCCACTCCTGCTGGCGGGGCGCACCCGCATCGAGTGCGATATGGGCGGCAGCGGGGTTGGAGGAATAGGCCATGACCTCGGGCAGCGAAAGCCACGGGGAGAAGTGGTCGTTCTTCATGTCCGAGATGGTAAAGCGGCCGATCTTGATGGGCGTGCTCGAAAAACTGTCCCAGATATGGGCAACGCCTTCCTGTAACGCCATGGCCACGGTCTGGAGCTTGAAGGTTGATCCGGGTTCGTACATGCCCGTCACGGCGCGGTTGAAGCGTGCATCGGCGGCAGCGCGGCCAAAGTCGTTGGCGTCATAATCGGGCAGGCTGACCATGGTGATGATCTCGCCGGTATGCACATCCATCACGATGGCGCAGGCGCCGATGGCCTGGAACATGTCCATCGCGGACTGGAGTTCGTCATGCACCACGTTCTGCACGCGTACGTCGAGCGACAGGCGCAGGGGCTGGCTGTCACTGTCGAGGCGCTTGTCAAAATACCGCTCGATGCCGGCCACGCCGTGGTCATCGATATCCACCCCGCCCAGAATATGAGCGGCCACGCGGCCCATGGGGTAGCGGCGGCGCTCGCCGGGTTCGAAATAGATGCCGGGAATGCCAAGGTTGTTGATGGCAAGTTCCTGCGCGGGTGAGATGTCACGCGCCAGATAGACGAACTGCTTGTTCAGCGACAGGCGGCGCTTCGTCTCGGCTTCGTCCAGGCTGGGCAGCGCATGCTTGAGGCGGTGGGCGGCATCGGCTGCGTCGATCATTTCCTGCGGGTTGGCATAGACCTGGGCGACAGGCAGCGACATGGCCAGCACCTGCCCGTTGCGGTCGGTGACCGAGGCCCGGTGCACCTGCGGCAACACCACGTCGCCCGCGATCATCCCCTTGGGGTCGCTTTTGGGGATGGGGGGCACCTGCGGCGCGATCTGCTGCTGCTGCGGCGGCAGGGGGTTGATGATCGTAGCCAGCGTCAGCTTGAGCGCAATGGCAGAAAACAGCAGGCAGAACCCCCCGGCCACAACCACCAGCCGCGCATGCATGCGGTCCTGCGCCATAAGCGTGCGCAGCCTCCCCCCGGGGGGAGGCTGGCCACCGCTGTCTGGCTGGTTACGGAAAGGGTTTTGCATACGGGTTCCGGGCTACAGGGCCGGTAGGAAAAGAACGGGATCAGTTGTTTACGGGCACTGGTGGCGGCAGGCTGGTCACATGCGGCGTGCCCAGCGAACTGCCCCCCATGCGGGGCGGAGCGGTGGGGTGCCATGCCGCCTCGGCTATGTTCTGGCTGCGCGGGCGGTCGCTCGCGGCCATGCGGGCGGGGGTGATCATGCTCTCACGCGGGCTGGGCGGCAGGTGCACGGGCTCGGCGGCCGCCATGCGTTCGGGCTGGCGGGCATGCTCGGGTGCGGCATGCACGGGCGCGCGCGGCTCGATCTGGGCCATGGCGTGGGCCAGCCCGTCATGCTGGGCTGCCGGTTCGCTGTGGCGGGGGGAGGGAGCCGCCATGGCATGCTCGACATGGGCAGGCGTTGCTGCGGGTGCGGCTATTGCGGGCAGGGCGGCCACGGCCTCATGCACGGGGGCAGGGGCTGCATGATCGGCGGCAAGGGTGGCTACCATCGTCGCACGGGGGGCGGGCACGGGGTGGTGCGAGGGCATGCCAACAGGCGGCAGGTGGGCGCTGAGTGCGGACATCTGCACGAACTGCGTGGGCGCGACGGGCTGCAGTGCCTTGTCGTAACGGCTGGCCAGGGTGCCCAGCCGGTCGGGCTGGTTCAGCATGGCCCATTCAGCGCGCAGCATGGCGGTCTGCGCACGGGTGCGCTCGGTCTGCTCCACGATCTGGGCAATCTGGTGGTCGAGTGCTGTGGTCTGCTGTTTCTTGTTATAAAGGAACAGACCGGACACGGCCGCTACCATGGCAAAGAAAAGCGTTACAAACCGACTCATGCGGCAGGTTCCGATGCTGCGATGGATGGGGGGGCAATGCATTCCATCGCGCGCAGTCTTGCGCTGCGTGCACGTGGATTACGGTGGGTTTCTTCCGCTCCCGGCCGGATGGGGCGTCCGGTCAGGAGCCTGAAGCCGGTGGGCCCCGCACGCTCGGTCATGGCGCGTGGGTCATGGCGGGAGGGGGCGGGCACGCGGCCTGCCGCGCGCAGCATGGCCTGCTTGACCAGCCTGTCCTCCAGCGAATGGAACGAGACGACAACCAGCCGCCCGCCGGGCGCCAGCAGGCCGGGGGCCTGTTCCAGCACGGCGCGGATCTGGCCAAGCTCGTCATTGACGTGAATGCGCAGCCCCTGGAACGTGCGCGTGGCGGGGTCGATGCCCGAACGGTCGGGGCGCACGACCGAGCGCACCACATCGGCAAGCTGGGTGGTGCGCAGCAGCGGAGCCTCGGCGCGGGCCGTCACGATGGCGCGCGCCACCCGGCGTGACAGGCGTTCCTCACCATAATGGTAGATGATGTCGGCCAGTTCCTCCTCGGGCAGGGTATTGACCACGTCGGCTGCTGTCGGCCCGGTGTCATTCATGCGCATGTCCAGCGGACCATCCATGCGGAAGGAGAAGCCGCGCTCGGCCTCGTCGATCTGGTAGGACGAGACGCCAAGATCGAGCACGATGCCGTCCACCTTCGTCACGCCACTTTCGGCCAGCAGGGCCGCCATGTCGGCAAAGCCACCATGAAGCAGGTGCAGCCGCGTGCCGTCCTGCCCGGCAGGGAAGGTGGGGGCAAGGGCCTCGCCGCGCGCGATGGCGGTGGGGTCGCGGTCGATGCCCCACAGCTGGCAGTCGCAGCTCGCCAGGATGGCGCGCGCGTAGCCGCCGCCGCCAAAAGTGCCATCGACGTAACGACCGGCATCATGCGGGGCGAGGTAGTCCATCACCTCGGCCAGCATCACGGGCACATGGCCGGGGTCGTGTGGGGGGAAGGGGCCGTTCATGATGGTGTGCCCGTGGTGGGGAGCGTGCCCCGGCCTGTTGTGAGGCTGCGGGCGCGCACGCGGGCATCGGCGCGGCGGGTAGCTGCTGCCTGTGGCTCCCAGATCTGGAAGGTGCGGCCCAGCCCCATGAAGGTGACCTGGTCGGTCAGGCCCGCGTGGGCGCGCAGGGATTCCGGCAGCAGGATGCGACCTTCGCGGTCAGCCTCGAACGGATAGGCATCGGCATAGAGGGCGGTGGCCAGGTCGTCGTGATCTTCAGAAAAAATGTCCATTTCATCCAGCGGGCGGGTCAGTGCGGCAAAAGCATCAGCGGGCCATGCCTCGAGGCAGGGATGCAGATGGGACGGACGCAGGATGGCCAGCGGCTCGCCCGATTTGGCCCGGGCACGCAGCGCGGCACGGAATGCAGAGGGAATGGAAACGCGCCCTTTTGCATCCAGCCGGTTCTGGTGTGTGCCCAGGAATACACTCACGCTGCGCGATGCCCTCCCTCGGCAAATTTCGAAAACCCAGTGCTCAGCCCCCGTGGCGCCTGTTACCGCGCCCCTTTCTGAATCTGGTGTGAGCATGGGATAACATGGGATTTTATGGGGGGTCAATTAAAGATGCAGGAAAGATGGCCAAAAAATACAGTTATTGCAGCACAGGTGAGTGATGCGGCATGTAAAACCGTACCGAGCGCATCCAATATGGCAGGAATGTGCCTTGTTTATGATTTGTTCTTCGGCGTTAATACTTGTAAACAACTCTGGGTAGAGTGCCTTGCCCAAAGCGGTCGAATTCTGGAAATGGGGAAAATGCCAGACGGTCTGTAAGCCGGGTTCTGTCCGCCCCTTGCGGGGCGGGACGATCATTCCTCTGCGATGCGCATTGCTACGCACCTGACGCGACCAACCCGAACGACAGGGCGGAAAAACCCCTGATGGCGCCTTGCGGCCCATCCGCCGTTCCTATTCGGTCTTGCTCCCGGTGGGGTTTGCCCTGCCATCCATGTTACCATGCATGCGGTGCGCTCTTACCGCACCGTTTCACCCTTGCCCCCAACGTCGCCCGCATTGCTGCGCGCGCCGCCGTGAGGGCGGTCTGTTTTCTGTGGCACTGTCCCTGGGGTCGCCCCCGCCGGCCGTTAGCCGGCACCGTTTTTCCGTGGAGCCCGGACTTTCCTCCATCACGCGTATGACCACGTGGCAGCGACCGTCCGACCGTCTGGCATGCGGAAACTGGCGGTGCATGCGCGCAGCGTCAAGCGATAAATGAGGGGGCCTGTGTTCTTTCAATCCGTTTTTCAGCCTGAAAGGCGCTCCATGCCCGATTCAACCGCCGCCTCCCGCCCTGGCCTGCTCACCCGCACATTGCTGGGCGGCATGCACTGGTGGCACGCGCGGCGGCGTAACGTCGAGCCCCATACGCTGGAGGATATGCGCCGCAAGCTCGACCGCCCATGTTTTCCCATGGGGCTGTCTGCGCTGCAGGTGCGGCGCGTGATCAACTGCCGCGTGCCGGGGCGTGACGGCCTGCTGGCCGCCCGGCTGTATGTGCCCTATGGCCGGGTGCATGGGGTGGTGCTGTTCATGCATGGGGGCGGGTATGTGCATTGCGGGCTGAACTCGCATCACGGCATATGCTGCAGGCTGGCGCGGCAGTCAGGGGCGGCAGTGCTGTCCATTGATTACAGCCTGGCCCCCGAGAACCGCTTTCCCCATGCGGTGGAGGATTGCTGGGCGGCGTTGCAGTGGCTGGCGGGCGAGGCGCATCGCTGGGGCGGCCCGATTGCGGTCGCGGGTGACAGCGCGGGCGGCACGCTGGCCGCCGTGCTGGCCCAGATGGCGCGTGACCGGGGCGGCCCGGCACTTGCCATGCAACTGCTCTATTATCCCTCCCTGTATGGGGATCGTGACGTACCCTCCCGCGAGACCTATGCCACGGGCTACATGCTCTCCACCAAGCTGATGGAATGGTATGCCGAGCAGTATATCTGCACGCCGGCCGACCTGCATGACCCACGGCTTGCGCCCATTTTCGCGCCCTCGCTCGCTGGCCTGCCGCCTGCCGTGATCGGGCTGGCGCAATGCGACCCCCTGCATGATGAAGGCACCGGCTATGCCCACGCCCTGCAGCAGGCAGGAGGCCAGGCCGAGACCCGCACCTGGCGCGGCACGGTGCATGGGTTCCTCAATTTCTACGCCTTCCTGCCTGCGGGCCGCGCGGCCATAAAATATGGCGCCCATGCCCTGCGGCGCGTGCTGCGCGGGCACGCCTGAAAAGCAGGAAAAGTTTTGGGTGAAGCTTTTTTAAAAAAGCTGCCCTTAAAGGCGCCAGAAAATCGCGGATATCGTCTGCTGCGGGGGCTTTGGCGGAGCGCTTAGATCAGAATATCCAGACTGTATCAGGCAAGGCATCAAGGTTTCTTTGTAATAACCTTTTTTACCTTATATGTGCCTTTTATTTTAATTTCAGTATCGCTTCTTATATTATTCATGAATGCATCGAAGCTTTGAGCGATCCTTGATGTTGCGTCATTACCCATATAGTCGCCTCAACTTCTGATATTTCCTTTTGAGACGGCAAAGCTTTTACATTTCTGATATTGATCATGTCCCGACCCTGCTTGATTGGCTGCTACACCCCCTGCGCCTTAAGGCAGCGGGTGGAACATGCCGGGCGACTGCCAGTCGGTCAGGGCCTTCTGGTCCAGCCGGTCGATGCGCAGCGTGAACAGTAGCGGCAGCGTATTGCGGTCACCGGGGCATTTGCCGGAATGTTTTTCCATGACCTGAATGCGGGTGGCATCGGCCGGGTCGTTGCCATTGACCACAAAGAGCAGGCAGTCCTTCGCATCCGCCGTCATGCCGTTATGGGTGACGATGGTGCGAAAGTGCTCGACAAGTGCCGTGTTGTCGAACCAGCTCGTGCGCGAGAAGGTCAGCTTGTCGGCGGCCTGGTCCAGCCACCCCATGCGGCCCACGAGGATGACGAGGGCCGCCATGGGGATGAGCATGAGCACGCGGCGGATGATGCGCTGCTTCAGCGTAACCGGCGCGCGCCTGCGGCTCAGGCGCGGGGGGGAGGGGGATGTGTCATTGCTCATGCGGCGGTTATTTCTTCATGTCCTCATGCCACAGATGGCCCGACTGCGAGAGCAGGTTACACGCTCCTTCCGGCCCCCACGTGCCTGCGGCATAGGGTTCGAGCGGGGCCTTGTTCTCGCGCCAGCCCTGCTCGATGGGGTCGATCCAGCGCCATGCGGCAGCCACCTCGTCGCGGCGGATGAACAGGATCGGGTCGCCACGCACCACATCGAGCAGCAGGCGCTCATAGGCATCGGGGTAGCGGATGTTGAAGGCTTTCTCGAACTCGATGTTGATGTCGGCCTGGCGCAGGGCCAGGCTGTCGGTGGGGGTGGGGTCCTTGGTCGAGACGGACAGCATCACCCCTTCATCAGGCTGGATGCGGATGATCAGGCGGTTGGGTTCGGGCTTGTTGGCGAAGATCGAGCACGGGGCCGATTTGAACTGGATCACGATCTCGCTCGATTTTTCCGCCATGCGTTTGCCCGAGCGCAGGTAGAACGGCACGTTGCCCCACCGCCAGGTCAGGATCTCGGCTTTCAGCGCCACGAAGGTTTCCGTCTCGCTGGTCACGCCTTCGCCGAGGTCTTCAAGGTAGCTGCCCACCGTGCGCTCGCCAATGGTGCCGCGCATGTACTGCCCGCGTGAGGTATAGATGGCCACGTCATCGGCCGAGATGGGCTTGAGCGCGTGCAGCACCTTGAGCTTCTCGTTGCGCACGCTGTCGGCCTCGAGCGAGACCGGCGGGTCCATGGCCACGAGGCACAGTACCTGTAGCAGGTGGTTCTGGATCATGTCGCGCAGCGCGCCCGAGCGGTCGTAATACGCGCCGCGGCCTTCCACGCCCACGGTCTCGGCGGCCGTGATCTGCACGTATTCGATCGCATCGCACGTCCATAGCCGCTCGAACACCGGGTTGGCGAAGCGGAGCGCAATCAGGTTCTGCACCGTCTCCTTGCCCAGATAGTGGTCGATGCGGAAGATGTGGTTCTCGGGAAAGTGACGGCCGACGCTGTCATTGATGGCCTCGGCGCTGGCAAGGTCGGTGCCGATGGGTTTTTCCAGCACCACGCGCGACTGTTCGGTCACCAGCCCCTCACGGCTCAGGTTCTCGCAGATCTGGCCATACAGCGCGGGCGAGGTGGCAAGGTAGTAAACCCGGATGCGCGTTGCGGGCACCGTGTCGAGCAGGGTCTTCAGCGTGGGCCAGTCGCTCTCGGCTTCCGCGCCGTTCAGGCTCACGTAATGCACCATGTTCACAAACCGCTGCACCGTTGCCTCATCGAGTGCCTCGGGCTTGACGTGCTCGTGCAGGGCGGCTGTCGCGCGCTGCTGGTAGTCCGCGCGTGACAGTGGCGAGCGCGCGGTGCCGATGATGCGCGAGGCATCGGGGATCTGCCCATCACGGTAGCGGTGATACAGCGCAGGCAGCAGCTTGCGCATGGTCAGGTCGCCCGTGCCGCCGAAAACGATGTAGTCAAAGGTGTCAACGGGGGGAAGATGTGCCATCGAACGTGGGCCTCCTGCCTGTATCTGGTGCCCCGCATGGCCGGGCGGGCATGCTTGACGTATGCGGACATGACGCGAAAGCGGCATATGGGGTGCAGCTTCGATTACGGCCCGGCTCTCTGGCCTGTCAAGTTGGCATTGACCAGCGGGCGGTGGCGCGATAATCCCGCCGTTCCATCCCGTCGCCTAGTGACATTCCCTTCATGTGTGCGCGGGCGGGAACGGCGCAATCACGATATCTGGAGAAACCTGCCATGAATGCTGACAATTTCGAGGCGGACGACAACCCCGCCGCAGTTGGTGGTATCGCAGCCGATCGCCTGCGCAGCATCATCGAACGCGTTGAGCGGCTGGAAGAAGAGCGCAAGGCGCTCGCGGGCGATATCAAGGATATTTTCACCGAGGCGAAGTCGGCAGGCTTTGATGTCAAGGTGATCCGCCAGATCATCCGCCTGCGCAAGCAGGAACCGGCGGAAGTGGAAGAACAGGAAACCCTGCTCGACATCTATCGTCGCGCGCTTGGCATGTAACCCGCGCAGGTTGTAGGATCGTCCCCTCCAACGCCCTTGCCGGCCGGTGCGTGGTGGCTGGCCATGGCCGTGCCGGGGCTCTCTGTCCGTTCAGGTTGCACGCTGCATGATGTCGTCGCTTTTTCCACAATGGATGCCCGCGTGGACGCAGGCCGTGCTGCTGGTGGGCGGCATGCTGTTTACCCTATTGTGGATGCTGGTGCCGTTTGCCGTGTTTGGCGTAAAGGGGCGGCTTGATAACCTGGCCATTCAGCTTGATGACCTGCAGGCCGAGCTGCGCGTGCTGGCGCTGGGCCTCAACGGCCAGTCAGCACAACAACAGCCCCCCGCTGTGGCGGATGCGCTGACCGAGCGGGTGCCCGCGCCCACGTCAGGGGATGCGTCGGTGTGGGAGCCTGCGCCACCTGTGGATATGGGGCCGGAGGAGCGCAGCGCGTCGCGTGATATCCCCGCCTATGAACGGCGCGTGCCGCGTGCCCGGCCTGCGCCATCGCCCTCGTGGCCTGCTGCGCCTGCGCCCGTGGCTCCCGCACCACACAGGCCGATGGAAGAGGATGCCTGGCCCCCAACCACGCCGTCGCGTGAGCCATCGCCCGCCCAGCCTTATGTCCCCCGCCGCCCCGAGCCGTCCTATGATGCGGGGGCAGAACCCGGCCTGGCGGACTGGAGCCGTGAACCGGTGCGGCCTGCCGCTCCGCGCGTGACACCTGCGCGCCCGGTCCGGGCTTCGGTCTGGCCCCCTGAGCGCCGGACGCGCGCCGAGCCTACCCTGCGCTGGCCGCCGCGCCCAGAGTGAGCGCGGCGCGAGGGCATCCTTTTTTTAAAGGTGAGAAGGGTTCTGAAGCTTTTTGAAAAAAGCTTCATCAAAAACTTTTGTTTGTATCAGCCCGTCAGGCTTTCCATTTTCGCCAGCAGCACGAGATCGTCGCGGTGGATCAGTTCATCCGCGCCCTGCCAGCCCAGCAGGGTCTCGATCTCGTCTGACTGATGGCCCGCGATGCGTCTGGCTTCGTCTGCCGCATAGGCGGCCAGCCCGCAGGCAATTTGCTGCCCGCTCCGGTCCACCACCGCAATCATGTCGCCGCGATCAAATTCGCCGGTCACGTCGGTTACACCCGCAGGCAGCAGGGAAGACCCGCCTGCCAGCGCCCGCACCGCGCCATCATCAATCACCGCCTGGCCGGCAGGCGTAAGGCTGCCCGCAATCCAGTTCTTGCGTGCCGAGCGGGCATCGGCTGCGGGCAGGAACCATGTGCAGCGTCCGCCATCACGCAGGCGGGCCAGCGGATGCAACCCTTCGCCTCTTGCAATGGCCATGGCGCAGCCTGCCTGTGTTGCGATGCGGGCTGCCATGAGCTTGGTGCGCATGCCGCCCGAGGAATAGCCCGGCGGGGGCGCGCCGCCCATGGCCTCGATGCTGGCGGTCAGTTCCGCTATCACGGGCAGGTGGCGGGCATCGGGGTTGGTGCGGGGGTCGGCGGTGTACAGCCCGTCGATATCTGACAGCAGCACGAGCTGGTCGGCATTGATCATCTCGGCCACGCGGGCGCCAAGGCGGTCGTTATCGCCAAAGCGGATCTCGGTAGTGGCGATGGCGTCGTTCTCGTTGATGATTGGCACGCAGCCAAGTGCAAGCAGCGTGTTGAGCGAGGCCCGCGCATTGAGGTAGCGGTGGCGGTTCTCGGTATCATCAGGAGTGAGAAGGAGCTGGGCCGCTGTTATGTCGAAGCGCGAGAGGGCATCGGTCCAGGCCTGAGCGAGGCGAATCTGCCCGACGGAGGCAGCGGCCTGCTTTTCCTCCAGTCGCAGCACGGGGCGCGTCAGCCCGAGCTGGTGGCGGGCCAGGGCAATCGCACCCGATGAGACGACCACAACTTCCGTGCCCTGCGCGCGCAGGGCTGCAATATCCTGCGCCACGCTGTCCAGCCAGGGCTGGCGGGGAGCCGCCTGCTGCGGGTCCACGATCAGGGCGCTGCCAATCTTGATGACAACGCGCCGCGCGTGGCTGAGCTGGGGCAGGGCGGTCTCGATCATGTCTCGGGGGTCTCCGCTTTGTGCTGTTCGGCCTTCTCGGCGCGGTCGCGGGTCACGTAATCCTGCAGGCGGCGCAGCACGGTATCGACATGCATGTGCGCGACCGATGACATGGTCATGATCTTCTGCCCGCAGGCCTGCTCAAGGGCGGTGACCCGTTCCTCGATTTCCTCGGGTAGTAGGGCGTCGATCTTGTTCAGCACGATGATCTCGGACTTGTCCGCCAAGCCGCCGCCATATTCGCGCAGTTCGTGGCGGATGGTGCGCCATGCGTCCACCACTTCTTCCGTTTCGGCCGTGCCATCGATCAGGTGCAGCAGCACGGCGCAGCGTTCGACATGGCCTAAAAACCTGTCGCCGAGCCCGCTGCCTTCATGCGCGCCCTCGATCAGGCCGGGGATATCGGCAATCACGAATTCTTCCGTGACGGACAGCCGCACCACGCCAAGCTGCGGGTGAAGCGTAGTGAAGGGATAATCCGCTATCTTGGGCCTGGCTGCCGATACGGTGGACAGGAAGGTGGACTTGCCCGCATTGGGCAGGCCGACCAGCCCCACATCAGCAATCAGTTTCAGCCGTAGCCACACCCAGCGTTCCTCGCCCGGCCAGCCCTTGTCGGCCCGGCGTGGCGCGCGGTTGGTGCTGGTCTTGAAGTGCGCGTTGCCGCGCCCGCCATCGCCGCCGCGGCACAACAGCAGCCGCTTGCCCGCCACATCAAGGTCGCCAAGCTTGGTCTCGCGGTCTTCATCAAAGATCTGGGTGCCGATGGGCACCTTGATCACCACGGTCTCGGCGGCGGCGCCCGTGCGGTCGGAGCCTGCGCCATTGCCGCCCTTGCGCGCGCGGAAATGCTGGGTGTAGCGGAAATCGATCAGGGTATTGAGGTTATCGACCGCCTCGAAAATGATATCCCCGCCACGGCCGCCATTGCCCCCGTCCGGACCGCCAAATTCGATATACTTTTCACGGCGGAAGGCCACGACACCGTCGCCCCCGTCGCCGGATTTTACATAGATTTTGGCCTGGTCAAGAAACTTCATTGCCTGCGATCCGGTTGGGGCGAGAATGCGTGCCCCGTGTGCATGCATGATACCAGAAAATGGCGTGCTGGCGTCATACGAAAAAGGGGGCGGCCAGAATGACCGCCCCCTTCAATTCGGGTAATCCCGTAGTGATAAGGCGTATGCCTTATTCCGCTGCCAGCGGCAGGGCTTCCACGGAAACGTGCACGCGGCCTTCAGCGCGGCGCACGAACTTCACATGGCCATCTACCAGGGAAAACAGGGTGTGGTCGCGGCCAACGCCAACATTCACACCCGGCTTCATCTTCGTGCCGCGCTGGCGCACGATGATGTTGCCTGCGATGACGCTCTCGCCACCAAACTTCTTGACGCCAAGACGACGCCCGGCGCTATCGCGCCCGTTACGGGACGAACCGCCTGCCTTTTTTTGTGCCATTGCCTGAACTCCTTAAAACTGAAATCTCTGATCTGACCTGCCCGGACCAAAGGCCCGGAGAGGGATCAGGCGGCGTTGATCGCGGAGATGCGCACCACGGTCACCGGCTGGCGGTGGCCATTCTTGCGGCGGCTGTTCTGCCGGCGGCGCTTCTTGAAGATGATGACCTTGGCCAGACGGTCCTGCGCGATCACGGTTGCCGTGACGGTCGCACCCTTGACGGTCGGCGCACCAATGGTCGTGCCGCTTTCGCCGCCAACGGCGAGAACCTGGTCGAAGGTGATGGTGGCGCCGGCTTCGGCTTCCAGCTTCTCGACCTTCAGGACGGCATCTTTCGCAACGCGGTACTGCTTACCGCCGGTACGGATAACTGCAAACATTCTCTATCTATCTTTCCGATCTCTTGGCGTGCGCGGCATTGCGGGAATGCAGGCGGCACGGCCCAGTCGCTTTTTTATATTGGCCACATTGCAGCGGCGCCCCGTCCGCGCGGGGTGAATGCGGGCTTTTACTGGCTGCGGGAGGCGAGGTCAATATTTTTATGGCGCCGTCGAATAGCTAAAAAAGACCCCTTGCGCGGGGGCGCGTGCCACCCTATAAGCCGCTGCATCACCGCGTGCAGTTGGAGAGGTGCCGGAGCGGTCGAACGGGGCGGTCTCGAAAACCGTTGTGCGTGCAAGCGTACCGTGGGTTCGAATCCCACCCTCTCCGCCACTGCATCGCGTGTGTTCTTCCCTGAAAAACAAAAGTTTTTGGTGAAGCTTTTAAAAAAAGCTTCAGAAAACGGCTGCCTTTTTTAAAAAGACAGCACTCCGGAACTTTTGTTGTCAGGTCACCGCTTAAAGTGTGACCCCCTGTTCACGGTCATGCACCTTTATGCCGCCTGCATAGGTTGCACGTATGCTGCGGTCATCGCCCAGCATCATCAGCGTGAACAGAAGGTCGGCCGTGTTGTCGCACATTTCCGTCCGCAGGGCCTGCAGGGGCGTGGCCTTCGGGTCGAGAATGCACAGGTCGGCGTCCATGCCTGCCGCTACCGTGCCGATCCGTCCATCAAGGTGCAATGCGTGCGCGCCGCCCTGCGTTGCCAGCCAGAAGGCCTGCACAGGGTGCAGGCGGTGGCCGTTCATCTGCGCGATCTTGTAAGCCTCGTTCATGGATTGCAGATGCGACAGGCTGGTGCCCGCGCCAATATCGGTGCCCAGCCCCGTGCGCACCGGGCGTTTTGCGTCCATCACGTCAAACAGCCGGAAAGCCCCGCTGCCCAGGAACAGGTTCGACGTGGGGCAGTGCGCCAGCGCGCAGCCGCTTTCGTGGCAGCGGCACAGGTCCTGCTCGTCCACATAAATGCCGTGGCCCATCACGCTGCGCGGGCGCACCAGGCCCGCGCGGTCATATACATCAAGGTAAGAGCGGCTGTTGGGAAAGAGTTCGGCCACCCAAGCCACCTCTGCCCGGTTCTCGGCCAGATGGGTCTGCATGAACAGCGTTTCGTCCTGCGCCAGCAGCGCACCTGCGAGTTCAAGCTGCTCGGGCGTGCTGGTGGGGGCGAAGCGGGGAGTAACGGCATAAAACTGGCGGTTTTTGCCATGCCAGCGCTCGATCAGCGCGCGTGATTCATCATAGCCACGCTGGGCGGTATCGCGCAGGAAGTCGGGCGCATTGCGGTCCATCAGCACCTTGCCCGCCACCATCAGCGTGCCGAGGCGGGAGGATTCGGTAAAGAACGCATCGACCGATTGCGGATGCACGGTGCAGTACACCGCCGCCGTGGTGGTGCCGCAGCGCAGCAGTTCGCGCAGGAACGTGCGCGCGATTGTTGCGGCATATTCCCCATCGGCAAAACGGCGTTCGGTGGGGAAGGTGTAGCGTTCCAGCCATTCCAGCAACTGCTCGCCATAGGCTGCGATCATGGGCAGTTGCGGGTAATGGACATGCGTATCCACAAACCCTGCCGAGATCAGGCATCCCCGGTAATCGGTGACGTCGGTGCCGGGGGGGAGGTGGGCCACGGTTTCGCCGTAGGGGCCGACATGGGTGATGCGCCCGTCGGTGATCACAACCAGCCCGTCAGGTTCCTCCACCAGCGCATCGGTGGCCGGCATGAGAAACGGGTTGCCCCGAAAGGTTACGATATGGCCGCGAAGGGCTGCGTGGGCCAGGGGCGTGGGGGCAGGGGTCATGTTGGCTCCATTTCCCTGCCGGTCCGGGCGTTGTGTCAGGACATCTCGCTGGTGCGGTAAGGCTGGGAGGCATCAAGGAAAGCGGCGTTGGCGCCAAGTTCATAGGAAATGACCAGCAGATACGCAATGGCGCGGGTGATCTCGATGCGCGACGTAATGTTGCCTTCCGCCGCCTCAAGCCGGCGCAGGCTGCGCGTGGCCCCGCGCGCGACCCGGGCCGTGCGGCCAAAGCGCCCGTAGCGCCCGCTGAACTGCGACATGCGATTGAGGAACAGTTCAATGGCGCGATCCGCCGCAGGCGGCAGTTGCCCGCGCTCAAGTACCGTGCGCAGCCGGATGATGTTCAGCCCGATGGTCATGGCCGAGAGCGTGCCCTGCAGATAGGCCTCGATGGTGGGCGTCGGCGTAGGGCCTGCATGGCGGATCAGGCGAGAGAAACGGTCGGTATTGCGCCCGATCCACGATTGTGTGCGCGGCATGGGCTCGGCGGAGGCGAGGTGACGCAGGTCATGCAGTGTGCGGTTGCGCATGCGCCAGCGCTCTTCGTCATTATCGAAGGGCAGCACCGCGCGGAAGATCAGCACGGCAAAGCCGATACTGCACAGCAGCGCGAAGGAGGCGTTGAAATACGCAATCTCGTTCAGGCGCGTCTGGTTGCCCGGCCCCACGAGGTTGGGCAGGAACAGGCAGTACGAGGCCGCTGCCCCCGCCGTGGCCGGGTTGCGCGCGGCAAGTCCGCCCGCAATCATGGGCAGGGCGAGTACGGCTGCCAGCATCTCGAATTCTGCCGGTCGCGGCATGACCAGCATGACCAGAAAACCCGATACAAGAACCGCCCAGCACGCCCCGCGCAGGAAGTTCATGGTGCCTACCACCGGGTTCTCGCGCGTGGCGAACAGGCCGCATGTCACCGCGACCATGGTGATGAAGCCGATGCCGTTGGCCCAGGCCGTGACCTCCCATATCAGTGCGGATGCGCCAATGGCCACGGCGGCGCGGATGCCGTTATAGGCGGCTTCCTTGAAGTCGCGGTGCGCCTCGATGCGGAAATGGAAGTGATCGCCACGGATCTCGTGCTGGCTGGCGTCGAACTCGGCAATGGCCTGTTCCAGTTCACCCAGCAGTTCATCGAGCGCGTTGTGCAGGATGCGGCAGTTCAGCAGGTCGTCCACCTCGGCCGTCTCGGTGCTGGGCTCCATGCTGATTTCATGGCTCAGCGCATCAATGATGCGCTGGCGGCATACGCCGCGCAGGTCCTGCAGGTCCTGCTGGATGTGCGGAATTTCGGAATCATTTTCCAGCCGCGCGGGCACGCCGAGCAGGAAGGTGCGGGTGAGTAGCGAGGTCTCGGTAAACTGCTCGTTGGTGGTTTCCAGCGCCTTGATGCGCGCCATCATGCCCAGACCGCGTGAGAGCAGGACTGACACGGCAGCAAGGGCCGCGCGCGCGTGGTCGCCTTCATGCCCGTGCGGGCCCATCTCGACTTCACTGAACTCGATCTGGTCATTGATGCTCAGGATGGTGCCAAACAGGGCGCGCGAGCGCACGAAGGCCGCGTCATCGCCCGCAAGCAGGTTGGCCACCGCCTCGGTGGAACTGCCCAGCGCCATCTGGATCTTCTGGCGCATGTTGCGCCGCGCGCTCGAGGCGAGGTTATGCGCGAACAGCACCGCCACCAGCGTCTCGCACGTAATGCCCAGCACGATATAGGATGTGCGCGACATGGTGATCATGAAGATGTTGTCAGGGTCGCGCGTCGCGGCAAGCGCAATGATGGCGCAGGTATAGCCCGAAAGCACCAGCGCATAGGAGCGGAAGTTGCGCACCAGGGTCGCGCACATGCAGCACAGCCCGATCCACATGCTGATGGCGGGAAAGAACAGCCATGGCGCCTGCGGAAACGAACAGACCAGGATCACCGCGCTGATCGCCCCGATGGCGGTGCCCACCAGTCGCCACCGCGCCTTGGAAAGGCTCTCCCCGCGTGAGCCCTGGGCCACGATCCACACGGTCATGGCGGCCCATGGCGGGTCGTCAAGTTCCATCCACATGGCGATGGTCAGCGCCATCAGGGCCGCGACCGTGGTGCGCACGGCAAAGCCAAGGGCTTCTGGCGTGGGGGCGTAGAGCCATTTCAGGCCGCTCATGCGCGCATAGCCTGGCGCGCGGATGGTGGGGAAATGCTTTCCGCTGAAAAGGCGGGTCAGGAAAGAGGGCAGAAGATTGAGGTCTGCAGGCACGATATACGGCTTCCGGCGGCAAGGGGCCCCATACCCATAGCCCATCTTGGCATGACGTAATGGTGTTGCGAGCGCATATCAGGCATCGGCTTTCCTCGTGACGGATTATGTCACGACAGGGCCGAGGCGGCCTGCGGCCAGGCGCAGGTCATTAACAAAGCGGTCATATTCGCGCGCCCGCGCCGCTTCATCTGGCAGGCGCAGCAGGTATGACGGGTGAACCGTTACGAGTCCGTCCGATCCATCTTCCATGGTGATGATGCGCGAACGCTCCCGGCTGATGGTGACGCTGCGCCCCAGCAGCGCCGAGGCCGCCGTGACACCCAGCATGACCACGACCGCAGGGCGGATGATCCGCCGCTCGGCGGCAAGCCATGGGGCGCAGGCCGCAATTTCCGCCGGGCCTGCCTTTTCATGGATGCGGCGCGTGGGCGTGCGGCGGAATTTGAAGTGCTTGACCGTGTTGGTCACATAAGTGTCATCACGCCCGATTCCGGCTTCCTGCAGGGCGCGGTCGAATAACTGCCCTGCCGGGCCGACAAAGGGGCGGCCTGCGCGGTCTTCAATATCACCGGGCTGTTCGCCTACGAACATCATGCGCGCTGTTTCCCGGCCTTCGCCAAACACGGTCTGGGTGGCATGGGCCGCCATGGGGCAGATCAGGCATGTTTTTGCCGCCAGCGCCACCGCGCGCAGCGATGTGATGCGGTCAATATCAAGGTCGGGCACCATGGGCATGGCGGGCGGCGGCAGGCTGGTCGGGTCAAGCGTTTGCGGGGCCTGGCCGAGGGGTTCGCGCAGCATCTCGTGGCCGGTCCAGCGCAGCGTGCGGTCCGGCATGTCAAGTTGCCAGGGGGCGAAGGAACGTTGCAGGGTCAGGAACCGCGCATTGCTTTCGGGCACAAGGCTGAGCGTATCCACGCGGCCCTGACAGGGGGCTGTGGCATCATGATGGGAAAGGGCCTCGCGGATTTCATCACGCAGGTGCCGGGTCTGCGCGATTACGTCTTCCTTCGCCGCGGCCATGCGGTCTGCCACATCCTGGCCAGTCGGCATGTCCATGACATGGTCATAAACCAGCATATAGGCGAGGGCGAAGCGGTCGGGCAGGGCGGACTGCACCATGGTGGCCGCAAGCTCCATCACCGCGCGCGACACGGTAAATCGCGCGGCGGCCGGGTCTGGTGCGGGCAGGGCTGCGGATTCGGTTGCGATCCGCCATGTAATGTCGGCAGGCGGGGCGTGGCGACCGGCAAGGCTGCGTGTGGCCAAGCGCCAGCCCGCGAAGTCGGCAGCATGGGCAAGGGTGACGGTTATGTTCGGCATGATGGCAGTCTCATCGCGGTGGCAGGCAGGCCCAGTAGCGCCCGCGTGGTGTCAGACAAGGCCCATGGCCTGCGCGCTGCGCCACATCATGTAGAATGCCACGATAAAGATCAGGCATGCAAAGATCAGCCGCAGGCGTTGCGGCTGGCGGCCCAGCCTGCGTGCTGCCAGCGTGCCGCCCAGGCCGCCTGCCATGCCGCCTGCCACCAGTATGGCCGCCATGGGCAGGTCAACCATGCCTGCCGTGGCATAGCTGACCGATGTGGTCAGCCCGAAGGCGCACACCGCCACCAGTGAGGTGGCAATGGCGTTGAGCATGGGCATGCCTGTTGCCGCCAGCAGCGCAGGCACGATCAGGAAGCCGCCGCCAATACCGAAGAAGCCCGAGCAGAATCCTGTCGCCACGCCATAGAGCAGCACCGGCGCCATGGTGGTGCGCTCGGTCGGGACAGGGGCCTGCGCATCTGTGCTGCAGCCACGCGCCATCAATCCGCCAACGCCCAGCATGACCAGCGCGAACAGAAACAACAGGTGCTGCCCGTTGATGATCTTGCCGCATGCAGCCCCCACCAGCGCGCCCCCCACGCCCGCGCTGGCGAACAGACCGGCGCATTTCCACCGCACGTTGCCAGCCCGGGCATGGCTGGCAAGGTTGAACAGGGCATTGACCGTAACGGCAACCGCACTTGTGCCGATGGCGCGGTGCGGGTCGGTCATGCCAGCCACGTAAAGCAGCAGCGGCACGGCCAGGATGGAGCCGCCGCCGCCCACAAGCCCGAGCGTGAAGCCGATAACGCCACCGCAGCCCAGCCCGAGGGCGACCTGCACAAGATCAGTCATGGAGCGTGCTGCCGGGCATCGGGCGCTGGCGTGAGCGGCTGGAGGGTCATGCGGTAAGTCCGGTTTGCAGCATATGGGGCCTGATAAATGGTTTATCTTTTTATTATATTATGTATGTATTTTATCAAGCGCTATATTTCCCTCGCGCGGCAGGTTGCTGTTGTGCGGGGCATGAATATGGTACAGCACGCGCATAAACCGCCAGCTGAGAGGGAAAGCTCCATGCCCAAAATGCCGAGAACACGCGAAGTGGCTGAAAGCCTTGTGCAGCGCTTGCGGCTCCTGGCCCAGCCACAGCGGCTCATGGTGCTGGCCTGCCTGCTCGATGGTGAAAAGAGCGTGGGCCAGATCGAAAGCGAGACCGGTATCGGCCAGCCAACCCTGAGCCAGCAGCTTGCGGAACTTCGGCGCGCCGAAATTGTTATAACCCGCAAGGAAGCCCGGCAGGTCATTTACAGTATTAAGGATAGTATGGAGGAAATGCGCGTGCGTCTGATCTGTGCTGTCTGCGATCCTGATTTCGACATGGAGCGCCTGGCCGGACTGGTGCGCCGGGGCGCAGCGGGCCCAAGCCCGGCCAAGGATGAGCCAGCGGCCTGCTTCGCCCGTATATATGAATCGTGATGCGCGATTGAAGGCGTATTTCAGAACAACATATTGATAAAACTAATAAAAGTTTTTATGGCATGCCGCCTTTGTTCAAAATGGCGGCATGATTTCAAAGCGTCCTGAAAAAATCGTCCCCAAAAAAACGGCCATATGATGGCGGGTGACCTGCTGCAGGGTGTTTCAGGCGCATATTTGAATCAATTTTATACAAATAGTTGCTTTTTGTGGTCGGCATTATTTAATACTGGATGTTCCATATAATATAAGAGGTATAGGTAATCAGAATAAGCGTAGTTGGTTCAATGTTCAGTATTGTATTCAGCGTTCTGTCCGTATATGTAGACGTAATGAGGGATCGTGAATAAATCACGAAATTTTATTGTAAGTTAAAGAGGCGCAAAAACCATGTCTGATACTGAACAGGATTTCTCATGTCTGGAACTGACCGCGCAGATCGTGTCGGCACATGTTTCCAATAACAGTGTTGGCGCCGATGTGCTGCCTGACCTGATCCGTAATGTTTATACGGCACTGTCAACGGTGGGTCGTCCGGCAGAAGAGCCTGAGAAGCTTCAGCCCGCCGTGCCCATCAAGCGCTCGGTGTTTGCCGATTACATTGTCTGCCTTGAAGACGGCAAAAAACTCAAGATGCTCAAGCGCCATCTGCAGAGCGCCTATGGCATGACCCCCGACCAGTATCGTGAGCGCTGGGGCCTGCCGGCTGAATACCCCATGGTTGCTCCCAACTATGCCGAGCGGCGCTCAAGCCTCGCGCGTGAAATCGGGCTTGGCCGCAAGATTACCGCAGCCTCCGCCGCCGCTGCAGCAGCAGCAGCACCCGATGCTGGTGGGGCGGAAGGTGGCCGTGGGCGACCGGGCCGCCGACGCAAGGCGTGATACGAGCCTGTTTTTACGTTTGATCCTGTCTTCGGTATGGGCGGTATCCGTGGTATTGCCCTAACCATGGATACAAGCCCCGATATGTCTGTGCATGCCACGTCACGCCGCCGCCAGCTTCTACTCTGGCGAGGGAGTGCCGTGGCTTTTTTTGTTCTGGCCTGCCTGCTGGCCATAGGCCGCTCGGGCGGGTTTGGCGGTCATGCCCCGCATCTTGTCCATCTCAAGCTTGCCGGGGTCATCGGCACGGATGAGCATGAGAATGTCGAGGCGCTGAAAAAGGCGGCGGATGATGCTTCGGTCAAGGGGCTGGTTCTTGAAGTCAACAGCCCTGGTGGCGCCGTAACAGGCGGCGAGGTGCTGCATGATGCCGTGGCGGCATTCGCGCGCAGCAAGCCGGTTGTCGTGTCCATGGGCAGCGTGGCAGCTTCGGCGGGGTATATGGTGTCGGTGCCTGCCAGCCGCATTTTCGCCAACCGCTCCACCCTGACCGGCTCGATTGGCGTGCTGCTGGAATCGCCCGATGTTTCTGGCCTGCTCGAACGGGTGGGCGTGCATGTGGACCAGCTTGTATCCGGCCCCATGAAAGGCCAGCCTTCCGCCGTGCAGCCGCTCTCGCCACAGGGGCGCGAAATGTTGCAGGGCGTTATTGCCGATCTTTACGGTTTTTTTGTTACCGTCGTGGCGCAGGACCGGCACATGAAGCCCGAGCGCGTGCGTGAACTGGCCGATGGCCGCCCCTATACCGGACAGCAGGCGCTCGGGCTTGGGCTGGTTGACCAGATCGGCTCGCTTGATGATGCGCGGCAGTGGTTGCTCAAGACCGCGCGTCTGCCCGATGATGCGCCTGTGACCGATATCGGGCCGCAGGCAACCCGGGTAAACTGGCGGCACTGGATTGCGGGTGTGTTATCGGGCGTGCCGGGTGCGGAAATGCTGCTGAAAGAAAGTAGTATGCTTGACGGGGCCGTTGCGATCTGGAAACTATAATTTCTTGTTTAATTTGAGGGGAACAGGATGACCAGATCGGAATTGATCGCCGAGCTTGCCGCAGCCCGACCCCATATCCCCCTGCGGGATGTGGAACGTATCGTTCAGGTCATCTTTGCTGAAATCAGCAATGCCCTGATGCACGGTGACCGGGTGGAACTGCGTGGCTTTGGCGCATTTACCGTCAAGAAGCGCGATGCCCGCACCGGGCGAAACCCCCGCACGGGGGAGAGCGTATCGGTGGATGAGAAGGTCGTGCCCTTCTTCAAGGCGGGCAAGGAACTGCGCGAACGCGTCAATTCAGCCCCCGCTGCCGATTGAACGGGGCGGCGGGTCTGCCGTTTTTTTAATGCTGTCAGGCAGATAAGAAGAGAGGCTTGCGGGAGCCACCCTTTTTCAAAAAGGCGGCGTTCCTTCAGGTTTTCGGCAAAAGCCGCCCTGAGATGTCCAGCGTGATGGCACGTTATGGTGCCACACAGGATTGGCATGCATTGCGTCACCCCGGCCGGAATGAACCGGCGCGGGGGACGTTGCGCGCGCTTAGTGGCGGGCGTTGATTTCCGCGAGCAGGAAGTCACGGAAAACAGCCACGCGCTTGGAGGTGCGCAGTTCCTCGGGGTAGACGAAGTAGGCATCCACCGTGGGCAGCGGCACCTCGGGCAGGATCTTGACGAGGTTGGGGTACTGCGATGCCGCATAAAGCGGAATCGAGCCAATGCCGATGCCAGCCGCAATGGCGCCCGCCATGGCGGCAAGGCTGTTGACCTCAAGGCGGGCCTGACGGCGCTCATCGGACGGCACGCCGGTCTCGGCCAGCCAGTTGATGTGCGGCACGGGCGGGTGATACCCCCCGAACAGGATCAGCTTGTGGGCGTTGAGCTCTTCCAGCGTGCGCGGCGTGCCGTAGTCATTGAGATAGGACTGCGAGGCATAGATCGGCAGCGGGAAGTCGGCCAGGTGCCGCTGGATCAGGTCCGGCTGGCGGGGCGGGTGCATGCGCACGGCCACGTCGGCCTCGCGCATGCCCAGATCGAGGTCGTTATCTTCCAGGATCAGGGTGATCGAAATATCAGGGTTGGTTTCCATGAACCGGTGCAGCCGCGGCGTGAGCCAGCAGGTGCCAAAGCCGGTTGTTGTCGTAACCCGTAGCCGACCGGCTGCCTTTTCCTTGCTTTCCGTCAGCAGGGACTGGGTCATGGCGAGCTTGGAGAAGACTTCCCGAACCGTCTGGTTCAGCGTCTCGCCCTGCTCGGTCAGGATCAGCCCCCGGGCATGCCGGTGGAAAAGGGGAACCTGCAGCGCTTCTTCCAGGGCTGAAATCTGCCGCGATACCGCAGACTGGCTCAGGTTAAGCACGTCGCCGGCATGGGTGAAGGACCCTGCCTCGGCTACAGCATGAAATATCCGGAGTTTATCCCAGTCCACGCGTTGACTCCGCTTTCTATCTTATAAAGGGCGCGCCAAATGTTATGACACTAGGGGTTGTGGTGAAGGAAATGCTGGAGCAGGTCAAGGACTCATGCAGTCCTTTACTGACCTGTGGCAAGAAAGCGCTCGGCCTCGAGCGCTGCCATGCAGCCGGTGCCCGCAGCAGTTACGGCCTGCCTATATATCTTGTCCTGCACGTCACCTGCGGCAAATATGCCTGGCACCGAGGTGCGTGTGCTACCCGGTGTCGTGGTGATGTAGCCATCCGTATCGATGGCCACGACATCACGAAAAATTGTGGTGTTCGGGGCGTGGCCGATGGCAACGAACACGCCATCCACGTCGATATGAGTGGTTTCACCCGTGACCGTGTCGCGCAGGTCCGCCCCCGTGACCACGGCGGGCGTGCCGCTGCCGGTAATGCGTTCGACCGCCTTGTTCCACAGCACCGATATCTTGGGGTTGGCATGCAGCCGGTCCTGCAGGATCTTTTCCGCCCGCAGGGTGTCGCGGCGGTGGATGAGGGTGACGTGGCTGGCATGATGGGTGAGGTAGAGGGCTTCTTCCACCGCCGTGTTGCCGCCGCCAATCACGGCCACGCGCCTGCCGCGATAGAAAAAGCCATCACACGTGGCGCAGGCCGAAACACCCCCGCCCTGGAATTCCTTCTCGCCCGGCACCCCGAGCCACTTAGCCTGGGCGCCGGTGGCGATGATGACGCTGCGCGCCTCGTACACCGTGCCGGAATCGCCGGTGGCGTAAAAACGGCCACTGCCATCAGCGCGGCTGAAATCGCATGAGACGATGATGTCATCCATCATCCGGGTGCCGACATTGCGGGCCTGCTCGGCCATCTGCTCCATCAGTTCCGGCCCCTGTATGCCTTTGGCAAAACCGGGATAGTTCTCGACATCGGTGGTGATCATGAGCTGGCCGCCGGGCTGTAGCCCCGCCACGAGAACGGGCGAGAGACTGGCGCGCGCAGCATAGATGGCGGCGGTATAACCGGCGGGACCCGCGCCGATGACAAGCAGGTCGGTAGAAACGGTCTGGGGCATGAGATCGGGAAAACCTATCGTATCGTCATAATTTCCTTTGGTATGGTCGTCCACTGGCGTCCGTGCAAGGGTTGGAGTAGAAAGTGCTTCATTATCGTGGCACCCGGTCCGGCGGTTGCCCCTTTGTCGAGAGATGGAATGTGCATGGCGGAACGGATGGCTGATCTGGATGCGATTGATCGTCGGATTGTGGCCGAACTTCAGCTCGACGGACGCATGACGAACGTGGAACTGGCGCGGCGGGTCGGCATTTCCGCACCGCCCTGCCTGCGGCGCATGCGCAGGCTCGAAGAGGACCACGTGATCCGTGGCTATCATGCCGACACTGATGGCGCGCGGCTGGGCTGGTCGATCACGCTTTTTGCCCTGATCGGGCTGGATAGCCAGAAAGAAACCGTGCTCGCCGCCTTTGAGGCACAGGTCTCGGCCTGGCCGGAGGTGCGTGAGTGCCACATGATTCGTGGCGGCGGCGACTTTCTGGTACGGCTCGTAGCGCGTGACGCAACGCATGAAAACCTGCTGACCCGCCAGTTGACCGAAGCCACCCATGTGGTGCGCGTGCAGACACTTCAGACCATCCGCACCAGCCTCAACCGCCCCGGCGTGCCTGTGTGAAGGTATTGGCGTGAGCATGAAGGACAGCCCGCGCCCGTGGCTGTGCCTGCTTGGCCTGATCGCCTGCCTGCGGCTGGTGGTGGCGGCCTTCCTGCCACTTTCGCCTGATGAGGCCTATTACCGCATATGGGCGCTGGCACCTGCGGCAAGCTACCTGGACCACCCGCCCATGGTGGCGATGTGGATCAGGCTGGGCATGGCGCTTGGGGGCGATGATCCATTTGGCGTAAGGCTGGTGGGCGTGCTGGCAGGGGCGGGGGCTTCCTTTTTCCTGTTCCGGGCTGTGCGTGACCTGCTGCCGGATGCTGCGCCCGCGCTGGCCTGGCGGGCCTGTGCGCTGTTGCAGGCCACACTTGCGCTGGCCATTCAGTCCGTTGTCATGACGCCGGACATGCCGGTGCTTTTCTTCCTGTCCGTACTGCTCTGGGTCATGGGGCGCATCGTGGCGGGAGGCGGGGCGCGCTGGTGGCTGGTCGTGGGTCTTGTGGCCGGGCTGGCCTTTGACAGCAAATACACCGCCGTGCTGCCCGTGGCGGGCATTGGCCTGTGGTGGTTGGGCCAGAGCCTGTGGCAGCGCGTGCCAGGGCAGGGCAGGCACTGGGCCGCGATTGCAGGTGGCCTGATGCTGGCCGTGCTGTGCGTCGCACCCGTGCTGTGGTGGAACGCAACGCATGGCTGGGCCAGCTTTGCCCGTCAGGGTGGCCGCACGGCAGACTGGCATCCGGCAAGGGCCTTCCAGTTTTTGACCGAACTGCTGGCCGGGCAGGTGGGGTTGATGACACCGGGTATTGCCGCGTTTTTCGTGTGGGGGCAGGTCCGTGCGTGGCGGCAGGCCTGGCGGGTGCCCGGTGCGGCCCTGCTGGCCTGTCTGGTAGTCGTGCCGGTGTGCGTGTTTGTGCAGCATGGCATAGGCGACCGGGTGCAGGCGAACTGGCCGGTGGTGATCTACCCGGCGCTGGCCGTGGCCACGGGGCTGGTGGGCTGGCGCTGGGGGCGTTGGGCAGTTGGCAGCGGGCTACTGATTGGTGCGCTGGTGTACGGGCAGGCGCTGTTTGCGCCGCTACCCCTGTCTTCCCATACCGATGTGGCGCTGCGGCAGATGGCGGGCTGGCGCGGGCTGGCGGTGGATATTGCAGCCGTGGCCAGACCCGGCGAATTCGTGGCCGCGTGTGATTATGGCACGGCGGCGGAACTGGCCACGGTACTGCCCGGCCGCACCGTGGTGGGCATGGAGCCGCGCTGGGCGCTGTTCAACCTGCCGCATGACGTGACGGGCGGGGGCATTATGGTCTGCAATCCGCGCCGCACGTTCGATACGGATATGTTCGCCTCCGTAGACAGGCTGGGCACGGTGATGCGCGGGCGCAAGGGGCGCGTGGCCGAGCCGGTTGGCCTGTATCGCGTGCAGTTGCGTCCTGACCTGTCAGCCGCCGAGCGCCAGACAATGGTGCGCCTGCCGGTGGCCGGTGGCAGATGAGCATCATGAATTCCTGTTTCGAATAAAATCGGCCGTTTTCTTGTCGTTTCTCTATGCTTCTTTTTACTGATATGGAGGTGCCTTTTGCTTTCCGGATGTAGTCTGGTCGGGCTTCGGAAGCAGGGAAATACCATTTTCTAATAGTGTCCCACTCTTTTGGAGCAGTATTCTGACAGAGAGTAGGCACTTTTTTTGTGCTTCAGGATAATATTTTCCAGTCTCTGCTTTAATTTTAAATATTTCTCAATAAAAAATAATAAAAGTTTTCGGGTGCCGCCTTTTTCCAAAAAGACGGCATTCTTCAAAGTATCTGAAAGAAGCCCTGCCAAAACGACCGGCCTGCGTCGCACGGCATCAGCCTCAGTCAGCCACAGGCAACGCCTGGCGCACCTGTTCGAGCATGGCCTTCATGCGGAAGGGTTTTTCCAGCAGGGGCAGGGGCGCGTAGCCTGCCAGCCGGTCGGGGTCGCCGCTCATCACGATCACATGGCTGCCGCGCGCGCGGGCGGCGGCAATAAAGGCATCGGGCTCGCCATCGGGCAGGGTCAGGTCAACCAGCGCCACGGCGCAGGGGTGCGCTTCAAGCTGGCGCATGGCCTCGGCCACGCTGGGGCATATCGTGGTGGTTATGCCGTCGCTTTCCAGCATGGTGGCGACCAGTTCGGCAATCATGGCCTCGTCTTCAACAATCAGGGCGGTGCGGGCGGTCATGACAGGAGGCTTTCGGCCCGGTGGTGGGGGGCGGTATCGGTCTTGCGGGTTTGCGGGGCCAGTGGCCACGGTGCGATGCCCCGGGCTGACAGGGCCAGGGCGCCGAGTTCGGGCAGGCCGGGGCTGAAGGCGGCCGGGCGGGCATGCACCTGATCAAGATCGAACCAGTCGACGGCATCCGCGTCGTCGCCCGCATGGATGTCGGTCCAGCCATTGTCGTGGCATTTTACGGCCACGATCAGATAGTGAAAGCGGATATGGCCCTGTTCGTCACGATCGATCAGGTCGAAGGCGGTCAGCGTGCCCTCGGCATGGGTGATGAAGCCGGTCTCTTCGCGCAGTTCACGTGCGGCGGCATCAAAACAGGTTTCGCCATGTTCGATCCGCCCGCCGGGAAAGCCCCACAGCCCCTGATCGGGCGGGTTGCGGCGGCGCACGAGCAGCATGCGCCCCTTGCGGACGATGATGGAAAGAACGGCCCCGGCCAGTGTCATGTTATCGGACATGGATGGAATATATCGGATCGTGGCCCCGCATCCATGCCTGTACGGGACCAGGGTGTTCCCGATTGCGTGAACATGTCCGTGCGTGGCGGCATGGCAGGCCTATCGGCTGAGCACGATATGCGCGCGGCAGCGCGGCGTGCCATAGACGCCAACGATGGTCTTTCCTTCAGGATGGGCCTCGAACACCATGGGGAAGGCTGCGCCCGACGGCTGTTGCAGCAGGGCCTCGACATGATAGTGGGCGTATCCATTTTCGGGCTTGCCGCGCAGCGGTACGGAGCCATCGGCGGGGGTGAAAGTGAGCGTTTTCGAGCCCACCTGAAAGGTGGAGGTATCGCGTGTCTCTTCGGTGCAGTTGCCCTTGTCGGCCACGAGTTTGCCGGTCCACAATCCTTTCGGGTCATGCAGCGCATCGGCTGCGGCGGGGTGGGCAAAGGCGATGATGCCGGCCAGGCCAAGGGCCACCACCGCTGGCCGCACGAGGCATGCAATCATGAAAACGGACCTCTGGTTCGGGTTTCGGAACGTGGCAGGCGACATGGGCCTGCCTCATGCCTTATATTGTGCTATCTGCGCCCGAAAGACTATCCCACCCTTGCATCGGGTCGCCCGCTCATGCTGGAAGCCCTGTGTATCGATAATGCCGCGACCGAAAGACACATGATGAACGACACCGTGAATACAGCCCCCCCACCGGCAGGACTTGATGAATCCCTGCATGAAGACCGGATCCTGATCCTGGATTTCGGCAGCCAGGTCACGCAGCTGATTGCCCGCCGCGTGCGCGAGAGCGGGGTGTATTGCGAGATCTGGCCGTATTCCAGCACGGCCGAGCGGATTCGGGCCTTTGCGCCCAAAGGCATCATCCTTTCAGGCAGCCCGGCCAGCGTGCTTGACGAGAATGCGCCGACCATCCCGCCGGTGGTGTTTGAACTGAACGTGCCGGTGCTGGGCATCTGCTACGGGCAGCAGGCCATGTGCCGCATGCTGGGTGGCAGGGTCGAATCATCCGAACACCGTGAATTCGGCCGTGCGCATATCGATATCATCAAGGATTGCGCGCTGTTTCGTGGCACATGGGCGCGCGGTGGGCGCGAGCAGGTGTGGATGAGCCATGGTGACCGCGTGACCGCGCTGCCGCCCGGCTTCCAGGCCGTGGCCGTGAGCGAGGGCGCACCGTTCGCCATCATCGCTGATGAGGGCCGCAGGCTCTATGGCGTGCAGTTCCACCCCGAGGTGGTGCATACCCCGCATGGTGCGGCCCTGCTGCGCAACTTCACGCATGGCGTGGCGGGGTGCCGGGGCACCTGGACCATGGCCGGCTTCCGTGACATGGAGATCGCGCGCATCCGCCAGCAGGTGGGCAAGGGGCGGGTGATCTGCGGGCTTTCGGGCGGCGTTGATTCCTCGGTGGCCGCCGTGCTGATCCATCAGGCCATTGGCGACCAGCTGACCTGCATTTTCGTTGATCCGGGCATCCTGCGTGCTGGCGAGGCAGATGAGGTGATCCGCACCTTCCGCGATCGCTTCAACATTCACCTGATCCACCGTGATGCCTCCGACCTGTTCCTCAACGCGCTCGAAGGGGTGAGCGACCCCGAGATCAAGCGCAAGACCATTGGCCGCCTGTTCATCGAGGTGTTCGAGGAAGAAGCCGCCAAGCTTGGTGGTGCCGAGTTCCTCGCACAGGGCACGCTCTACCCCGACGTGATCGAGAGCGTGAGCTTTACCGGCGGCCCGTCCGTTACCATCAAGTCGCACCACAATGTGGGTGGCCTGCCCGAGCGGATGAAGATGCAGCTTGTCGAGCCGCTACGCGAACTGTTCAAGGATGAAGTGCGCGAACTCGGCCGCGAGATGGATATTCCCGAAGCGATCGTGGGCCGCCACCCGTTCCCTGGCCCCGGGCTTGCCATCCGCATTCCCGGCGCCATCACGCGCGAGAAGCTGGCCCTGCTGCGCCGTGTGGACTCCATTTTCCTTGAGGAAATCCGCGCGGCTGGGCTGTATGACGCCATCTGGCAGGCTTTTGCCGTGCTGCTGCCCGTGCGCACCGTGGGCGTCATGGGTGATGGCCGCACCTATGATTACGCCTGCGCCCTGCGCGCCGTGACCAGCACGGATGGCATGACGGCGGATATCTATCCGTTTGACATGTCTTTCCTCAACCGTGTGGCCGGACGTATTGTCAATGAAGTGCGGGGCGTGAACCGCGTGACGTATGACATCACGTCCAAGCCGCCGGGAACGATCGAGTGGGAATGATTTCCACAAAGGGCTGAAAGCTCCCGCCCTTTCTCGTAAATCCGGGCATGGCGTGCCATGCCCGGGCGTGCCGGTCGGGAGGTGGAGAGAATACCGTCAGAAGCAGAGGGGCTTTTGACGGTATTTCTGGGTCGAAATTATTGTATTTCCTATGGGTGTGCAGTAATTTTTACTTTGAAATATAAGTAAAAACAGGACAGCAGAGTGTCTGTTCTCGTTGCATGAAAAGCGGGATGCGCTCCCGGATCAGGAAGCATAGGGTCCGGCATGTTCGAATGGACATGCATTATGCGATGGCGCCTTTGGCACAGGCAGGGGCGGTAACAGGATGGACGCCACCCGCTGCTGTTTTACTGATCGACTGATCCCGGCTGTTCAATAATGATCCGCATGCCCCATGTCTTGCCGCCATCAGTTGTTGTAAGCACGACCTGATAGGTACCGTTATTGGGAATTATGATGTGGTCGAGAGGCGTATCTGTTGAGGGCCAGGTAATATTCTTGTCATCATAATGTTTTAACGACACCGTCATTGGCGCAACCGGTGCCGCCGTAATGCCGCTGATGATGGCTGCTTTCTGGATGTCTTTGGGCAGCAGGGTTTCGATTGCCCTGATGTCGATATCACCACCACGGTTGGAGGCCAGGCTGAGGATGGCGGAAATGCAGCTTTCGTATTCCTTGTAGCTCTCGCTTGTGCAGGGTGTCTGAACGGTCGCGCTTGCCGGGGTTCCATCGGGCAGCTTTACGTCCGTTGCATGCGCGTGGCCCGTCAGCAGGAGCGCCGGAACAAGGGCAAAAAAGCTTTTACGCATAATATCAAAACACCTTACGGGAGATTTGGATAACGCTCACAATCCTGATCATTACTCCAGATTGTTCCTTCTGCACAGGATATGATGCGACCGTATCAGCGGGTTGATACACTATTTCATAATAACGCATACCTCTTGAAAAATGCCTTCAGGCACAGGGCAGGCGGCCTGAAACAGACATTACGACGGGACCATGCCCGTGAGGGCAGTATAATTTACATGATTTTAATAATATCATACAGTCTGCCTGCCAGCACATCATGCCGGGAATGGACCTATATTATTGAAAAATATCCATGAAATGATTGTAGCATGTTTTTTTCATTCCTGGATAAAAATAGATAGAGTTACAATTCAAGAAAACAACATGTTATCATGACACAATGCAGTACGGTCGGGTGCCTTAGCAGCATTAAAAAATAATTAAAGTCCGTATAATATATCGTATTGAAAGATGCAGAGTTCTGTTGCCATGAAAAAAATTATTCTTGTGCCGCTTGTTTTATTACTGGGTGGATGTTATGGCGTTGGCTCACAGAGACTGGATCGCGATCAGCTTGACTATTCACAGGCACTGATTGGTTCTTCCAAACAGCAGACACTCCTTAACGTCGTCCGTTTGCGGTATGCCGACACGCCTGGCTTTCTCGATACGACCCAACTGATTTCCGGCTACCAGTTACAGCGCAATATTTCCATCGGGGTCGGCTCGGATTCCAACCCGATCAGACCCGCAGGGACAATCGGGGCGCAGATACAGGAAAGCCCGACGTTTACATTCCAGCCCGTTACGGGCGATGCCTATGCGCAGAGTTTCCTGCGCCCGCTTCCCCCCGGCAGCCTGCTGCCTCTCGCCATGGGGGGGTTGCCCATCGATATCCTGTTCCGCCTGTCGGTCCAGTCGGTCAATCTCATCAATAATGCGGGTGCCATAGGGGGTGACCTCGGACGGGGCTCGCCTGAATTCTTTGAACTGCTCTATGACCTGCGCCGGCTGCAGATCGCGGGCCTTCTTGGCATACAGCTTGAACATAGTGAGGAAATACCAGGAAAGACCCCGGCGTTTGATCGGGTGTTCCTGACGGTATCCTCAACGACAGACCCGATCCTGTCTGAAGTCGTGAAGGCAACGCGGCGGTTTTTTGCAATGGGCCCCAATGACGAGCGCGTGGAAGTCATCTATGGGGCAGGCAAGCCGCAACGTGGTCAGGTCAGGCTGCTCACGCGCACAATGCTCGGTGTTATGGGGCAGATTGCCTACCAGATCGACGTTCCGCAGGAAGATATTGATTCAGGACGCACCCTGCCCAAAATCATTTTGGTCGGGCGAAATACAAAGCCAACGGTTTTTGTTCATGTCAGCAATGAACGGCCGCGATCTTCTTTTGTATCAACAAAGTACAATAATAAGTTCTACTATATATCGGATACCGATTTTCCCAGCAAACTCGGGTTCACCATGCTGCAGATCCTGATGGAACTGTCCAAAACCACCAAAAATCCAGGCGCCGTGCTGACAATACCCGTAAATGGATGAAGCACATGGCACGCTCTCCCATCCATCCGCCTGTCGCGCCCATGCCTGACGTGGCGGCGGTAGCTGTGCACCGTGCTTATGCAGGGATAAACCGGAATGTCATTTCCACAAGACCTGCCGCAGGGGGGCGTACCGCCTGCCTTGCAGGCCTGAACCATCAGTGCAAGACTGCGTTCTTGCAAACTCCGGTGTGGCAGGGCTTCAAGGCTCCCTCAGCCTGAGGCGGGAAAGTCTGTTTCCGCCGCCATGTCTGGCGGATGATCTTCATGCCACCGAGCGGGCGAGAAAGGGCTTTGTGCCCGTGCCGTAGAGCAATAGTCTGAACAGGGTGGAACAACATGAAAACCATTGGTTATGCCGCGCGTGATGCAAAAACACCGCTGGCGCCCTATGCCTTCGAGCGCCGTGACCTGCGTGATAATGATGTGGCCCTCGAAATCCTGTACTGTGGCGTGTGTCATTCCGACCTGCACCAGAGCCGTGATGACTGGAAGGAGTGGGGGCCAACGCTCTACCCCTGCGTGCCGGGGCATGAAATCATTGGTCAGGTCGTGGCTGTCGGCCCCAGGGTGACACGCCACAAGGTGGGTGATGCCGTGGCCGTGGGCACCATTGTCGATAGCTGCCAGCAATGCGACCAGTGCCGCCGGGGCGAGCAGCAGATGTGTCGCGAAGTCCCGACCCTAACCTATAACGGCCGCGACCGGCTCACCTGCGAAACCACGCATGGTGGCTACTCCAAGCACATCGTGGTGCGCGATGAATTCGTGCTGCGCCTGCCTGCGGGGCTTGATCCCGCCCGCGCGGGGCCGCTGCTGTGCGCGGGCATTACCGTCTATTCCCCGCTGCGCACATGGAATGTGGGGCCGGGCAGCCGCGTGGGCGTAGTGGGCATTGGCGGGCTGGGGCATCTGGCCGTGCGGCTTGCCGCAGGGCTGGGCGCCACGGTCACGGTCATTACCCGTAGTGCCGCCAAGGCGGCGGAAGCGAAGGCGCTGGGGGCGGATCATGTCATCGTTTCCACCTCCGATGAGGCGATGAAGGCCGGGGCCTCCTCGCTCGATGTCATTATCGATACCGTGCCCGTTGCGCATGATGTCTCGCCCTATGTTGCCCTGCTTGATGTGGAAGGGGTGCTGGTGATTGTGGGCAATCTTGGCCCGGTGCCCGCGTTCAGTTCGCTACCGCTGGTGCTGGGGCGGCGGCGCATTACCGGCTCGCCCGTGGGTGGCCTGCCACAGACACAGGAACTGCTCGACTTCTGCGCGCGCAAGAACATCCTGCCCGATTGCGAGATCGTGCCCATGCAGCAGATTAACGAGGCCTTCGAGCGCATGGACCGGGGCGATGTACATTATCGCTTTGTGATCGACATGGCCTCGCTCACCGCGGCCTGATACCAAGACACGTTTGCGGGTGCCGCCTGTTTTCAAAGGCGGCATTTGGCTGGGCGCACGGCAATGACTTGCGGGGTGCGGACCGCCATGGTTTAATTCCATCCAGATGGAATGAAACTGCGGAGGCCCCGCGCATGGCGCGCCCGAGAACCATTGACCGCGACAGGGTGCTTGATTGCGTCGAACACCTTGTGCAGCGCGAAGGTGCTGCCGCGCTGACGCTCGATGCCGTGGCGCGCGAGGCTGGCATTACCAAAGGCGGCCTGCAATACTGCTTTGGCAGCAAGGATGACCTGATTACCGCGCTGATCGACCGCTGGATCGCGGTTTTTGATGCACAGGTGAGCCAGAACATGCCTGCCCGCCCCGATGCCACCGATCGGGCACACGCCTATGTGGTGGTGGCCAGCCAGATTGATGAGGCCACACAGACCCGTATGGCAGGCATGCTTGTCACCCTCATGCAGTCACCCAAACACCTGCACCGGCTGCGGGCGTGGTATGCACGCTGGTTCAAAGTGTGTAATCCGGCCTCTGCCGTGGCGCGTCGGGCCCGCACGGCGCTTTTTGCCGCCGAGGGGGCATTTTTTCTGCGCAGCACAGGGTTTATTGAAATGGATCAGGCGGAGTGGGAAACTGTCTTCGCTGATTTTGAGCAACTGGTCGCATCCCCGCAGGCCAGCACGGATTGACAAGGCCCCTGACTATTATATCGCCCACAGGTATGGATGAAATGAACAGCGAAAGTCGTCTTTCACGCAAGCAGGCCGGCACTCCCGGCCCCGACAAGACCGAATCCCGCCCCGATTCCGCTCCGGCGGCGGCTTTCAGGGGCATTGACAACAGCCTGACGCACACCATTTCCGCCGCCTGCAAATGGCTGATGGAACAGCAAAAGCCCGATGGCCACTGGGTCGGGTCGGTCGCGTCAAACGCCTCGATGGAGGCCGAATGGTGCCTGGCCCTGTGGTTCCTTGGCCTTGAGGACCACTCCCTGCGCCCCCGCCTGGGCAAGGCCCTGCTGGAAATGCAGCGCGAGGATGGCTCATGGGGCATCTATTACGGCGCGGGCAATGGCGATATCAACGCCACTGTCGAATCCTATGCTGCCCTGCGCTCGCTGGGTTATGCCGCCGATGACCCCGCCCTGAGCCGGGCGGCTACATGGATCGCGAGCAAGGGCGGCCTGCGCAACGTGCGCGTGTTCACCCGTTACTGGCTGGCCCTGATTGGGGAATGGCCGTGGGAAAAAACGCCCAACCTGCCGCCTGAAATTATCTGGTTTCCCAACAAATTCGTTTTCTCAATCTACAATTTCGCGCAGTGGGCGCGCGCGACACTGGTGCCGCTGGCCATCCTGTCCGCGCGGCGCTCCTCACGCCCCCTGCGCCCGCAGGACCGGCTTGATGCGCTGTTTCCCGCAGGGCGCGAGAATTTCGATTACGAACTGCCTCCGCGTGATGGGCAGGATCTGTGGGCCACCTTCTTCCGCAAGACCGATCGCGCGCTGCACTGGCTGCAGACGAAATTCCTCAAACGCAACACCATGCGCGAGGCCGCGATCCGGCACATGCTGGAATGGATCATCCGCCACCAGGATGCCGATGGCGGCTGGGGCGGCATCCAGCCGCCATGGGTCTATGGCCTGATGGCGCTGCATGGCGAGGACTACCAGTTCCATCACCCCGTCATGGCCAAGGGACTGGCTGCGCTGGATGATCCCGGCTGGCGCTATGACCGGGGCGATGCAAGCTGGGTGCAGGCCACCAACAGCCCGGTATGGGACACCATGCTTGCGCTGATGGCCCTGCATGATGCTGATGCCGAGACCAATTTCTCCCCCGAGATGGACAAGGCACTGGGCTGGCTGCTTGAGCGGCAGGTGCGGGTGAAGGGCGACTGGTCCGTCAAGCTGCCGGATCTGGAACCCGGTGGCTGGGCGTTTGAATACGCCAATGACCGTTACCCCGATACCGATGATACCGCCGTGGCCCTGATTGCACTGGCCGCCTGCCGCGACCGGGAGGAATGGAAGGGCAGGGGCGTCGAGGCCGCCATTACCCGCGGTGTGAACTGGCTTGTGGGCATGCAGAGCACCTGCGGCGGCTGGGGCGCGTTTGACAAGGATAACAACCGCGCCCTGCTGTCCAAGATCCCGTTCTGTGATTTTGGCGAGGCACTCGACCCGCCTTCCGTCGATGTAACGGCGCATGTGCTCGAGGCCTTTGGCGTGCTGGGCCTGCCGCGCGACATGCCTGCGCTCCAGCGCGGGCTGGCCTATATCCGCGCCGAGCAGGAAGCCGATGGCCCGTGGTTTGGCCGCTGGGGCGTCAATTACCTGTATGGCACGGGCGCGGTGCTGCCCGCCCTTGCCGCCATTGGCGAGGACATGACCCAGCCTTACATTGCCAAGGCGTGTGACTGGCTTGTGGCCCACCAGCAGGAAAATGGCGGCTGGGGCGAAAGCTGCGCATCCTACATGGAGATTGCCTCTATCGGGCGCGGGCCGACCACGCCATCACAGACTGCCTGGGCGCTGATGGGGCTGATCGCGGCCAACCGCAAGCAGGACCATGAGGCCATCGTGCGTGGCTGCCGCTACCTGATCGACCTGCAACAGCCTGATGGCCGCTGGGATGAAAAGGAGTTCACCGGCACCGGCTTCCCCGGTTACGGGGTGGGGCAGACCATCAAGCTCGATGACCCGGCCCTGACAAGCCGCCTGCAGCAGGGCGCGGAACTCTCGCGCGCGTTCATGCTGCGCTATGACCTGTACCGGCAGTTTTTCCCCATCATGGCGCTGAGCCGGGCGTCACGCCTGCTTAAAAGCAGCACCTGAAACACAGGCAGGCGCATTTAAAATGCGCCTGCCCATCTGACTTTTAAAAAACTGAAAGAAGTTTTTGGTGAAGCTGTTTTCAAAAAGCTTCAAAACAGCGCTGCCTTAAATAAAGCAGCGCTGTTTATTTTTCCGTCCCGTCTTTCCTTGTTGTGGCGGGGCTGGCTTCAATCCCGTTCGGCCGGGCTTTCATGGCATCAGCGGCGGGCACGCCATGCAGGCGCATGGCTACGATCCTGCGCAGGATCGGCTCCTTGGCGCGCGATAATGCTGCTATCAGCAGCCTGTCCATGCCGGTCTTGCGCAACACAAGCTGTACATGTGGCGGCAGGTGCGCAATGACCAGATTGGCAAATCGGGCAATGATCAGTTCATCGGCCAGAATATTGAACACACTGGAAGAGGCGACCTGCCGGATGGTCTGCTCGATCAGCGGGCCATATTTTTCCAGAAGTTCGGAATCCCTGATGGACAGGGTCCTGTTGCGCAGCCACTGGATTTTCTCCTGCGAGGCGTCGCTTCTGTAATAGTCTTTTACTCCTTTCCTGACCCGGCCCGTTCTTTCGCCTACCGCAGCGATCCTTGATTTCAGCCATCCCTTTTTGCCACCATTTTCAGGGGGCAGGGGGGTATCATCGCCTTCCGGGCTGCCCTGCGCGGCTTCGGTGTGTTCGTGGTCTGCTGTCATCATGTTCTCCGGCCGGGCGTGGCTAATGGGGGCATGGGTGTTGATAAAGGATGGCCAATGCCTGTCGGTTAATCAGGCATAAAGCCTAGTTTATTGACATCTATGGGTACCTTTATCATAAGCACGGCCTCAATTCCTGCCCGTGAAAGAACTCACCATGCGTTTTTCAGTTAAATCCCTGCGTTCCGGCCTGGTGCTGCTTCCCGTGCTGGCGCTGACGGCCTGTGGCGGCCCCTCGACGAGCGACATACAGACGGCGCTGGACAAGAGCATGAAGCAGGAGCTTGACCAGGCAAACCACCTCAGCATGGAGTTGATCGGGCGGCCCAACCCGCTCGTGTCACAGAACCCGCAGGTCAAGGTTGTTGATAGCGACTGCCACACGAAGGAAGGCGAGGACTCCATCTACACCTGCAAGATCACGCTGAAAAACGCGCAAGGCGACGTGCGCGAGGCTACCGTGCCGGTAAAAAAGGTCGAGGGTGAATGGGTTATTCTGAAAAACTGAAAAGGTTTTTGGAGAATAACTGAAGTTTTGGAATGCCGCCTTTTTTTAAGACGGCATTCCCTGTAGTTTTTAAAAATTATTTCGTGCCTGGCGTAACGCAGGCAAAGCTTCGGGCATCATCCATGTCGCCCTGCCCATCATAGCGCGCAACAGCGGGCCAGGCGCAGAGCGGGCGGGTGCGGACAATCCTGCCCTCGTCAACGCGGGCCGCAACGATCATGTCAGGCGCCTGCCCGTGGCTGACCCAGTTATCGATTGCACCGAGCTTGCTGAAGGTGTCACACCCGGCACCACCGTGGCAGTGCTCCATGCCGGGAATGGTGATGAGCCTGACCCCGTCATGCCCGGCAGCCCCCGCGTGGCGCTGCACGGCCTGATAGTAGGTGGCAAGCTGCTGGGGATTATGGCCGTCATTCCAGCCGATATAGAGCAGCAGCCTGCCCCCGCGGGCGAGGAAGGGCGCAAGGTTGTCATCCACATGCAGGAGCGGGCCGACCTTGCGGGTGGCTTCCTGCACGTCGGTATCCCATTTCAGGGTGGTCCAGTCCCAGTCCGGGTTCTGGAAGGCTGCGTATCTGAACAGGTCGAGCGCTACGGGGAAGGCCTTGCCATCCGCTGAAAAACCATCCTCGCTGCCCTTGGCCGGGCCGGGGAAGATGACCGTGTGCGTCAGCGGGTCAACGGGGCCCTGATAGATGTTGCGCGCGGCACGTACTTCGTCGGCGGTCAGGCAATTGGTCGTGTTGCTGCCCGTTGCGCACAGAAGCTGTTCGGGCCTGAAGGCGCAGCGGTCCGGTTCATCCACAAAGCCCTGTTTTTTGCCTACCGGTCCCGCGCAGGCATTCATGACCGCCGTATTGAGCAGCCGGAACTTGTCGCGTGATACGCGCAGCGCCGGATCATGATAGCTCATCCACCCCGCCCAGAGCTGTTCGGCATTGAAGTTGACAATCGGGTTGGGCGGCGCGCCCGCTACAATGCCGTCATAATCCTCAGGGTAGCGTTTTGCTTCGATCAGCCCTTCCAGACCGCCGAGCGAGCAGCCGATCCAGTAGGCATGCGTGGCCTCGTGGCCATAGAATGTCCTGACCAGCGCCTTGGCCGCGACCGTCATCAGGTGGTCGGCGCGGTAGGCGTAGTCGATCATTTTCTCGGGGTGGCCCAGCGTAAAGCGCCCGCCCTGGCCCTCCGGGGTGGCGCTGTCATGCCCGGTATCGGTGCTGGCTACCGCATAGCCTTCGCTCAGGCCGGTGGCCATGCCATCATACATGAGCGAGCCTGCCCAGCCAAAATTGCCCACCCCCAGCAACCTGCCGTTCCACCCCTTGAGCGGCAGCCAGATTTCGGTGCGGATATGGGAATCCGCCGTTGGGTGGAGCGTGATGGCCACGCGGCAGAAGGCGGGGTTCGCGGCCTCGGTCGGGTGCCCGGCCAGGTTCATGCCCGGTGTGGACATGATGTGGCTGAGCTGGTCCTGCGGTGCGTGCCAGCTTCCGGCTTTTACGGTTTCAACGGTGGTAAAGGTGGCATCAGGCAGGGCGTGGCGGGCAAGGTCGCTACACCCTGTAGCCCGTGCCGTGCAGACCCCGGCCATCATGAACGGGGCGGCAAGCAGGGCACCTGCCACGGCGCGCCGGTAAGCACGCCATGAAGGGCGCGCGGGCAGGGGATCGGGGTGAGGCATGCGAAGGTCCTGGCGGCTCATTGCAGGGAAAACAGGTGTCATGCGCCGGATCGGGTCATGACGGCTGCCCCCATTGTGGTCCCGAATGCCCAAGGGTGGAAGCCCCCGGGCCACGGGCAGGCGGGGGCCTCAGTCCAGCGCGGGCCGCAGCCTCAGCGCCATGCGCTCACGGCCTCCAGTCCCGTCTGCAACAGTTGCGCCGCCCGTTCGGGGCTTTCGGCCTCCACATACACGCGCAGTTCCGGCGCGTTGCCTGAAGGGCGGAGGTGAATGACCTCGCTGCCCGCAAAGGTCATGCGCAGGCCATCGGTTTCATCCACATAGGCCAGCGTGCCGCAGGCATCGGTCAGGCCCAGCGCGTCCGCCCCCTGTGCCGGGTTGCTACGCAGGGCGGCGATATGGGCGGTGCTCTGGTCGGTGGGCATGTCTTTGAGCCGGTCGCTCAGCGTAAAGCGGCGGGGCAGCGTGGCGACAAGTCCGGCAAGGTCGGTGCCGGCCTCGCGCGCGGCCACGAGCGCGCAGATCATGGGCAGAACGGAATCCCGCGTAGGCAGTGCTGCCAGCACGCGCCCGCCGCGCGTGACCGGACTTGCCAGCAGAAAACCGCCATTGGCTTCATACCCGACCGAGGGTTCATGCCCGTCAACCGCCGCCTGCGTCATGGCCGCGACCACGTAGGGCGAGCCGATGCGCGTGCGCTGCACCTTATGGGCAAAGCCTGCCTGCTCCAGCGCCGTGTTGCTGCTGACCGGGGTTGCCACGGCGCGGGCGGCCAGGAAACGGGCGGCCAGAATGCCCAGCACGTCGCCGCGCAGCCATGCGCCATGGCGGTCGGCCAGCAGCGGGCGGTCGGAATCGCCATCGGTGGTCAGGATGGCATCAAGCGTGCCATCGGCGGCCCATTCGCGGGCGAGGGCGGCATCCTCGGGGCGGACGGCTTCGGTATCAACGGGGATGAAACTGTCCATGCGGCCCAGTGGTACGGCAGTGGCGCCAAGGGCCTCGACAATCTGCACCAGCACGTCGCGCCCCACGGCGGAATGCTGGTAGATGCCCAGTTTCAGTCCCGCCAGCGCATCGGCACCAAAAAAGTCACGGTACCGGGCCACAAAGCCGGGCACCACATCGGTTACGGGCGGCAGGTCGGGTGGTGCCGTCAGCGTGCCTTCGGCATCGAACCAGCCTTCGGGCAGGTTGACGTCAAGCCCGCGCATCGCGGCTTCATCGGGTTTGAGGAACTCGCCGCGCGCGCGGTTGAACTTGATGCCGTTGCGATCGGCCGGAATATGGCTGCCCGTGACCATGAGCGAGGGCATGCCATGCGCAAACGCATGCAGGCACAAAGCGGGCGTTGGCACATAACCGCAAAAGACCGGCACGCCGCGCATGTAACGGATCGCGGCCGCACAGGCGCGCAGGATGCGGGGCGTGCTCGGGCGCAGATCCCCCGCCACGGCCACTGATGCGCCGGGCGCGAACTCGCCAAGGCTGGCCAGGTGCCGCAGGTAGCCCACGGTGTAGGCGAAGCAGACCGAATCCTTCATCGCGCTGACAAGGCCGCGCGCGCCGCTCGTTCCAAACGCGACACCGGAATGCTGCATCCACTGGGCTATCTTCATGGGTTCTTTCTCGCTCCTGACCAATCCTGCGCGGGCTTTCGCGCCTGCCTGCACACAACGCAGGCGCGCGGGCAGGCGTTTATACAAACAATCGTGCCCGGTTGTTGCGACACGGGTCGTGCTTCCTGCCGCCTGCCCCCGCCGCGCGGGCCAGCGTGGGGCAGGGGCATGGCGCAAATAAGGCGGGCGGGAAGGGGGCGAAGAGTGCGATATTGTATGAATGGCTGATCTATACTGTGTTTTTGGTTTTTGTTCATAAAAACATAATAAAAATGTATCGAAAACATAACACATGCGGGCAGGCGCGGCGGCTAGATGAAGAGGCCGTGGTTAAGGAATGATGAATATGGCCTGCCGGTTCGTTGCGACATCATGATGTGCCCGTACGTCGATTGCGCACGGCCCCGTTCTTCGGGCCGGTAGGGCAGGCAGTCATGCGCTTTTTGAACGCAGGCGCAGGCATGGCGCCCTCCGATTTGAAATGGTTGTGGAACATTGCATGATGAACGATATCGCCGCCCCGCCAGCCCGGCAGGCCTTCACGACCATGGGCGATATCGCCTGCCAGGGGCCGGTCATCGGGCCGGATGCGCTGGGCGAGCGGCTGTTCGAACTGTTTCACAATGACCCCGCCCTGATGCTGGTGGCGGTGGTGGATGAACACGGCACACCAGTGGGCCTGGTGGAACGGCAGGCCTTCTTTCTCAAGGTATCGGGCCGGTTTGGCCATGCGCTGTTCAACCGCCGCCCCGTGGCGCTGCTGATGGATGATGCCCCGGTCATGATCGATGCCGACATTCCCTCCGCCGAGTTTACGGCACGCGCGCTCATGACCCAGCCCTCCGACCTCATGCGCGGCTATATCGTGACAAAGGCGGGGCGCTATCATGGTACGGGCTCGGCGCTGGACCTGATCAATGCCTCGCATTCCCACGCCGTGGCCTCTGCCTCGGGGCTGAAGGCGGCGGCGGAAGACCTGCGGCGGGCCAATAAACGCATCCTGCGTGACAAGCTGTTCATCGACACCATTGTCGAGAACATTCCCTCCGCCCTGATCGTGCGTTCCATGCGTGATGACCATCCCGTGCTGGTCAACCGCGCAGCAGAAGAAATGATGGGCTGCACGCGCGACCTTCTGCTCGAGCGCAATGTCGATGCCGTATTCGATGCCGACGAGATCGGCCACCTGCTGCTCAGCCGCGCGGCAGGGCGCGCACAGGCGGCGGAGCAGGTTCTGTGCGACCACCATGGCACGGCGCGCGCCATCGCCACCCGTCATGTCACCATTACCGATGAGCGTGGCGGCGCGCGGTGGGAAATGTGCGTGGCCGATGACGTGACCGAGCAGCGTAACGCCCAGCACCGCGTCGAGCAGCTTGCCCATTACGACCCGCTGACCGGGCTTGCCAACCGCGCCCTGTTCTCCGCCCGGCTCGAGGCCAGTTGCGCCCCCGGCCTGAGTGCGACGCTGCTGTGCATCGACCTTGATTACTTCAAGACCGTCAATGACGTGTATGGTCACGCGGCGGGTGATACGCTGCTGCGGCTGGTCTCCGCCCGGCTGCTGGCCTGCAGCCGGCCCGAAGACCTTGTGGCACGGCTGGGTGGCGACGAGTTTGCCATCATCTGGCCCGATGTGCCCGACCCCGCCGAACTGACCGGCCGCGCGCGCGAGATTGTCGAGACCGTAAGCAGGCCCTACATCATCGACGGGCACCATATCGTCATTGGCGCCAGCATTGGTGCGGCACTGTACCCGCAGGATGGCGACAGCGCCGAAATCCTTCTGCAACATGCCGATATTGCGCTGTACCGCGCCAAGTCGCTCGGGCGCAACGGCTTCCAGTTCTTTGATGCCGACCTGCGCGATGAAATCCAGACCCGCGCGCGCCTTGGCAACGACCTGCGCGCGGCCATTGCGGGCAATGCGCTGACGCTGCATTTCCAGCCGCTCTATTCCATGCCGGGCAACCGCATCAGCGCGTGCGAGGCGCTGGTGCGCTGGCACCACCCCGAGCGCGGCATGATCCCGCCTGACCAGTTCGTGGGCTTGGCCGAGGAGAACGGCCTGATCCACGACCTCGGGGAATGGGTGCTGCGCGCCGCCTGCATTGAGGCGGCGGGCTGGCCCGAGCAGGTGCGCATTGCGGTCAATGTCTCGCCCATCCAGCTGCGCAACCCGCGCTTCCTGAGCATTGTGGAAGGGGCTCTGGCAGCCTCCGGCCTTGCCCCCGCGCGGCTCGAGGTCGAGATCACCGAGAACATCTTCGTGCAGAACAGCGCCACCAACCGCGACATCCTGCACAGGCTGGGCCAGATCGGGTGCAGCATCGTGCTTGATGATTTCGGCACCGGCTATTCCTCGCTGGGCTACCTGCGCTCGTTTCGCTTCCAGAAGATCAAGATCGACCGCTCCTTCGTGCAGGAACTGCCCGAGCGCGGGGCAGCAGGCATCATCCGCGCCATCATCAGCCTGGCGCAGAGCATGGACATTCCCATCACGGCGGAAGGCGTGGAAACACACGACCAGTGGACGCATCTCAACGCGCTTGGCTGCAACCAGGTGCAGGGTTTCCTGCTTGGCCGCCCGCAGCCATCGGAGATGATCCGCCAGAGCATCCTCACCCACGCCTGAACGCAGGCGCCCCAGTGTGACTGACGAATATGTGTGCCTGCCCGCATGGCGCCTGTGCGCGCATGGTCTTGCCATCGTAACAGAAAACACTTAAAAGCGCGGCCAGCATCAGGAGTTGGGGCGACGCCCAACGCCAACCTGCCGTTCCGGGCAAGGTGGCGCTCCCGCAAGGGAGGATGTGGCCAGGCCGGCAACAAAACGGATCATGCCACGTAGCGCGTCATGCCCCTCACAATTGAGGACGGACGCGGCAATGCCCATAAGAATACCCGATGATCTGCCCGCACGCGGCACGCTTGAAGCCGAGGGCGTGATGGTGATGGGCGAGACCGACGCCATACGGCAGGATATCCGCCCGCTGCGCATCGGCCTGCTCAACCTCATGCCCAACAAGATCCGCACCGAGACCCAGATCGCCCGCCTCATCGGGGCGACACCGCTGCAGGTCGAACTCACGCTGGTGCGCATGAGCGGCCATGTGCCGCGCAATGCTTCCGCCAGTCACATGACCTCGTTCTACCGGGCGTGGGAGGATGTGCGCGGCGCGCGCTTCGATGGCTTCATCATCACCGGAGCCCCCGTCGAGCGCCTGCCATTTGCCGAGGTGACATACTGGGATGAACTGCGCCGCGTGTTCGACTGGACCCGGACCAACGTGCACCGATGTTTCAACATCTGCTGGGCCGCGCAGGCCGCGGTGCACCACTTTCATGGCGTGCCCAAGCACATGCTCGCCCGCAAGGCGTTCGGGGTATATGACCACCGCATTATGGCACCCACCTCGCCCTACCTGCAGGGCTTTGCCGATGATCTGTCCATTCCCGTCTCGCGCTGGACGGAGGTGCGGCGCGCGGACCTGCCGCGCGGCACTGACATGACCGTTCTGGCCGAGAGCCCCGAGACCGGCCTGTGCCTGCTTGATGACCCGCGCCACCATGCACTGCACATGTTCAACCATCTTGAATATGATTCCACCTCGCTGGCCGATGAATATTTCCGCGACCGCGAGAAGGGCCTCGATATTGCGGTGCCGTACAACTATTTCCCGCATGATGACCCGACCCTGCGCCCCATCAACCGCTGGCGTGCGCATGCGCACCTGCTGGCGGGCAACTGGATCAACCAGATCTACCAGACCACGCCGTTCGATATGGCGCGGATCGGGCATGAAAGCCGCAGCCCGGCCCTGGCCTGCGCCTGAGGGCACACAGATATGTGAAAGGACCATGGCTGTTCGCGCAAACGTCAGGCAATAAAAAGAACGGGGCGGGAATGGGGTATTCTCCCCCGTTGGCGGAGATGCTAGAAGTGATCAAGGCCATGATCCGCGGCTATTTATTGCGGTAAAAAACCGACATAGTTACAGGCATGACATTGCATGGCATGAAGATCGGCTTTCTATTCAATCACGACTGCATCCACCAGGTTTCGCATACGGCACCCATCATCTGCCAGCTTGTCGCGTTGGGGCAGGATGTTACGGTCATTACCTCATCGGTGGAGCAGGAGGCGCATGTACGCCGCACGGTAGCCGCCTGCGCACAGAACGTGACCTTCGTGCGCATCGACATCAGCCTTCTTGCGCGTGCCGTCAACGTGGTGGCCCGTTCCTTCCTGCCATTCCGCCGCATTGCCAACCTGCGCGAGAATATACGCCTGTTCGCCCGCTTTGACGCGCTGGTGGTGCCCGAGACCACATCCGCCCTGCTCAAAAGCCATTTCCAGCTCGACATCAAGCTGATCTACTTCCCCCACGGCGCGGGCGACCGCTCCATCGGGTTTCGGGACGTGACGCGGTTTTTCGACCTGGTGCTGCTGCCCGGTGAGAAGACGCGCGAGCGCATGCAGGCCAAGGATCTCATCCGCCCTGATGCGTATTCCGTTGTCGGCTACCCCAAATTCGATATCGTTGACCTGTCCAGACGCCGCCGGTTCTTTGATAACGACCGCCCGACCGTGCTGTACAACCCGCATTTCGATCCCGTCCTGTCCTCATGGTGGGATATGGGGCTTGAAGTGCTGGACTGGTTTGCGCGGCAGGATGACTACAACCTGATCTTCGCGCCCCATGTCATGCTGTTCCGGCGCAACCTGCATACATCGGTCGAGCACCGCAGGCTGCGCCTGCGCCGGATGATACCGCAGAAAATCCGCAACCTGTCGCATATCCTGATCGATACCGGCAGCGCCAACTCGGTCGACATGTCCTATGTACGCGGGGCTGATATTTACCTCGGTGATGTCAGCAGTCAGATCTACGAATGGATCTACCAGCCGCGGCCGTGCATCTTCCTCAATTCGCACAGGGCGCAGTGGCGCGACAATCCAAGCTATGCCCACTGGAACATGGGGCAGGTGATCGACCGGGTGGATGAACTTCCCCATGCGCTTGCCGTGGCGCAGGCGCAGCAGGCCCTCTATGGGCCACGCCAGCAGGAGGCCTTTGCCGCCACCTTCCACACCGTGCCCAATGAGAGTGCAGCCAGCCGCGCCGCCCGGGACATTGTGTATTTCCTCTCGCATGGTAAAACAGCCGCCGCCTGAAAGCTGAGAGAACCCATGACCATCGGTGTGGGAGGAGAGGGTCATGCGGATCGCCTATATCATCAACACGTTCGAGGGTGGTGGCGCTGCCCTGCCCATACCCGATATCGTGGAGGTATGCCGTGCTAACGGGCACAGTGTTGATGTTGCGGCTCTCTCCCCACGCAATGGCCGCGCCATGCCTGCCCTGCGTAATGCCGGGCTGACGCCGGTCGTACTGGCCGAGGATACATCATCTCCCGCGCTGATGCTGCACAGGCTGGATGCCTGGGTGCGGCAGGTGCAGCCCACCCATATCTGGACATCGCTCACCCGCGCGACCCTGCTCGGGCAGCTTGTGGGTTTGCGCCATGGTATTCCGGTGGTGAGCTGGCAGCACAACGCCTTTCTCAAGCCAGCCAATCTGGCGCTGCTACGGCTGATGAGAAACCGCAGCCGGTTATGGGTGGGCGATTCAGGCTACGTGACCGAACTGACCCGCCAGCGCCTTGGTCTGCCGGCAGATTGGGTGATGTCATGGCCCATCTTCCGCATTGATCCTGATCTGACGCCCGCCGTGCCGTGGCAGCCGGGCGAGGTGGTGCGGATCGGCTCGCTGGGACGGCTTGATCCATCCAAGGGGTATGACATCCTGTTCCGCGCGCTGCTGGCCCTGCGTGATGTGCCGGGCCTGCCGCCCTACAGCATCACCATAGGCGGGGAGGGGGCTGAGCATGCGCGGCTGCAAGGCTTCTGCCAGCGCCACGGGCTGGATCAGGTGCATTTCGCGGGTTATGTCGAGGATACGGCGGCCTTCCTGCGGGGGTGCCACCTCTATGTTCAGCCATCGCGGCAGGAAGGCTTCTGCATTGCCGCCCATGAGGCCATGAACATGGGCCTGCCGGTGCTGGGCAGCACCGTGGGCGAGATGACGCATTCCATTACCGAAGGGGTCAGCGGCTGGCACGTTCGCCCCCGCCGCCCGCATGAACTGGCTGGTAAGCTTGAACTGGCCCTGCGCCAGCCCGAACGGCTTGCCTCCATGGGGCAGGCGGCACGGGCTTATGTGGCGCAGCATTTCAGCCCGGCGGCCTTCATGCAGGCAGGCAGCGCGGTGTTGCAGCGCATGGCGGCGCTGGCGTAGCGCCACCATCTATTCCGACGTTAAAGAGTAAAAGTTTCCGGGTGCCGCCTTTTTTCAAAAAGGCGGCATTCTTCTGACGCTTTTTGTGGTCAGAGGATCTCGTCCGGCGGGGTCTGCTTGGTCAGCTGGTCATAGCGCAGCAGGGTGCCCAGCAGATCTTCCATGGCCGAGAGCGGCAGCATGGTCGCGCCATCGCTCGGGGCCGTGTCGGGGTCGGGATGGGTCTCGATAAACAGGCCCGCCACGCCAATGGCAAGGGCCGCACGCGCCAGAATGGGCGCAAACACGCGCTGCCCGCCCGAGGCCGAACCCAGGCCGCCGGGCTGCTGCACCGAATGCGTGGCATCATAGATGACGGGATAGCCCGTGCCTGCCATGATGGGCAGGGCGCGCATGTCATTGACCAGCGTGTTGTAGCCAAACGACGTGCCACGCTCGCACAGCATGATGCGCGCGTTACCGGTCGAGGCGACCTTGGCCGCCACGTTCGCCATGTCCCACGGGGCAAGGAACTGCCCCTTTTTGATGTTGATGGCCGCCCCCGTCTGGCCTGCTGCCAGCAACAGGTCGGTCTGGCGGCACAGGAAGGCCGGGATCTGGAGCACATCGGCCACTTCCGCCACCGGCGCGCACTGGTCTGGCTGGTGCACATCGGTCAGCACCGGCATGCCAAAACGCGCACGCACCTGCGAGAGGATATCAAGCCCCTGCGCCATGCCCACGCCCCGCGCCCCGTTGATGGAGGTGCGGTTGGCCTTGTCGAACGAGCTTTTATAGATCAGCCCGATGCCAAGGCGTTTCGCCATGCCCTGCAGGGCATCGGCCACCTCGGTTGCATGCTGGGCGGACTCGATCTGGCATGGCCCCGCAATCAGTACGAACGGGTGTTCGTTGCCAACCGTAAGCGAGCCGATATCGATCGTGGCATGCGCCGTCATCGCTTGCTCGCCGCGTGTGCTACCGCCGCCTTGATGAAGCCGGAGAACAGCGGATGCGGATCAAACGGCTTGGACAGCAGTTCGGGGTGGTACTGTACAGCGATGAACCACGGGTGGTCGGGGTATTCCACCACCTCGGGCAGGATATCGTCAGGTGACATGCCCGAAAAGCGCAGGCCGGTCTTTTCCAGCTGCTCGCGGTAATGCACGTTGACCTCGTAGCGGTGGCGATGGCGCTCGCGGATGTCGGTGCGGCCATAGGTCTCGGCAGCACGTGAGCCTTCGGCCAGTTTGGCGGGGTAGGCGCCAAGGCGCATGGTGCCACCCATCTCGCCGCCTTCGCGCCGGCGCAGCAGTTCGTTGCCGCGTGCCCATTCGGTCATCAGGCCCACCACCGGCTGGTCGGTCGGCCCGAATTCGGTCGAGGATGCATCTGGAATGCCCGCAAGGTTGCGCGCACATTCCACTACCGCCATCTGCATGCCAAAGCATATGCCCATGAAGGGAATGTTGTTCTCACGCGCATAGCGCACGGCGCGGATCTTACCTTCCGAGCCGCGCTCGCCAAACCCGCCGGGCACCAGAATGGCGTCGCTGCGGGCCAGCATGTTCACCGCATCATCCGATTTCTCGAAGCTTTCGGCCTCGACCCAGTTCAGCCGCACGCGGGCACGGTTGGCAATGCCGCCATGCTGCAGCGCCTCGATCAGCGATTTGTAGCTGTCAAGCAGGGCGGTGTATTTGCCCACCACCGTCACCACCACCTCGCGGTCGGGGTGGCGCACGGCATCGACGATCTTCTCCCACCGCGACAGGTCGGGGGCCGTATCGGTCGGCAGGCCGAAATGGTGCAGCACCTCGGTGTCCATGCCCTCGGCATGGTACGAGATGGGGCAGGCATAGATCGTGTCCACATCGCGCGCGGCGATGACCGCCTGCGGGCGCACGTTACAGAAATTGGCGATCTTGCGGCGCTCGTTTTCAGGTATTTCCCGGTCCGAGCGGCAGACGAGCATCTGCGGCTGGATGCCCACATTCTGCAGTTCCTTGACGGAATGCTGCGTGGGCTTGGTTTTCAGTTCACCCGCAGCCGCGATCCAGGGCAGCAGGGTGAGGTGGATGAACATCGTCTGGTCAGGGGCAAGGTCATTGCGCAACTGCCGGATGGATTCGAGGAAGGGAAGGCTCTCGATATCGCCCACCGTGCCGCCGATCTCGACCAGCACGAAATCGAG